>NZ_AFPM01000199.1 GCF_000220565.1 Oceanicola sp. S124
CGCCGAGGAGGGCGCGGCGGCAGGTCTGCTGACCAGAAGCGGTGCCGACGGCTGGCGCCTGTTGGCCGAGGTCGCGGTGACAGGTCGCGCGGCGCGGCAGCCACGCGAAGCCGCAGCCGCCCTGCCGCCCAATCCGCGGATGGACGTTCCCCTGTCCGCGGATGCACCGCTCCTCGAGATGCCTCTGCAAGGCGGCGCGATGCGCGGCATGGCCTCGGGCCGCTATCAGGGACAGGAAATGGACTTCCGCGCCCTGATGCAGAACGGCCAGTATTGGGCTCTGGCGGGGCAAGTGGGCCTCGGGCCAGATCCATTCGCCCGCTTGTCGCGGGGCAAAACCGCCCGGATCGCCCTGACCAACGAGACGATCTTCCCTCATGCCATGCACCTGCATGGGATGCACTTCCGCCAGATCGGCGCGGACGGGCGGCAAGGCCCCCTACGGGACACGATCCTGCTGATGCCCGACGACCGGGTCGTGATCGCCTTCCTCGCCGACAACCCGGGTAAGTGGCTGCTACACTGTCACATGCTGGGCCATGCGGCCTCTGGCATGACCAACTGGATCGAGGTGGCCTGACGCCGCCATCCACGCGGGGCGGCGACCTGCTTCGCCCCGCGTCCCTTCACAGACCGAACCGCGCGCCGGAACCCGCACTGCCTGCCGGCGGTTGATCCCCTGATCAGGAGACCTGACATGACACATGCCCACACCCGGAGCGACAGCGACGATCTCATCACCCGCGACCCGGTCTGCGGGATGCTCGTCAACCCGGAGGCCGGAAAGCCTTCGGCCGAGCACGACGGTCACCTTTACCACTTCTGCTCCACCGGCTGCCGGGACAAGTTCACCGCCGCACCCCGGGACTACCTGACCGCCACGGATCCCGTCTGCGGGATGGAGGTCGACCGCTCCACCGCCGCCCATATGCTGAAGCACGAGGGGCAGAAGGTCTATTTCTGCTCGTCCCGCTGCCAGTCGAAATTCGAAGCGGAGCCGGTGGCCTATCTGGGCGAGACACCCCACCCCGCGGCGATGCCCAAGGGCACGCAATACACCTGCCCCATGCACCCCGAGGTCGTCCGCGACGCCCCCGGCGATTGCCCAAAATGCGGCATGGCACTGGAACCGATGACCCCCTCGGCCGACAGCGGCCCCAACCCGGAATATGTCGATTTCAAGCGGCGGCTGAAGATCACCGCCCCTCTCGCCGCGCTGGTTTTCCTTCTGGAGATGGGCAGCCATGTCGGCATCCCCTTCGCCGACTGGATGGGCCACACGCTCTTTGGCTGGGTGCAGTTCGCGCTGGCCACGCCCGTGGTCCTGATCTGCTGGCCCTTCTTCAAGCGAGGCTGGGCGTCGGTCACCAACCGCTCGCCCAACATGTGGACCCTGATCGCCCTTGGCACCGGCGCGGCCTACCTCTTTTCCGTGGTCTCGCTACTGGCGCCCGGTCTCTTTCCGCAGGCGATGCGCGACGGCATGGGCATGACCCCGGTCTATTTCGAAGCCGCCGCCGTGATCCTGGTGCTGGTCCTCATCGGCCAGGTCATGGAACTGGCCGCGCGTGAAAGAACCGGCGACGCGATCCGTGCCCTGCTCGACCTTGCCCCCAAGACCGCGCGTCGGGTGAAGGACGGCCTGGAAGACGACGTGCCTTTGGAGCAACTGGCGCAGGGCGACATCCTGCGCGTCCGTCCCGGCGAAAGCGTTCCGGTGGACGGCATCGTGACCGATGGCCGCTCTTCGGTCGACGAAAGCATGATCACGGGCGAGCCGCTTCCCGTCGAGAAGACCGAGGGTGACACGGTGACCGGCGGCACGCTCAACAAGTCCGGCAGTTTCCTGATGCAGGCCGAGACGGTCGGCGCGGACACCACCCTGTCGCGTATCGTCGACATGGTATCCGCGGCGCAGCGCTCGCGCGCACCGATCCAGGGCACGGCGGACCGGGTGGCGGCCTATTTCGTGCCTGCCGTCGTGGCCGTGGCGCTTCTGGCCTTCATCGTCTGGGCGCTGTTCGGCCCTACGCCCGCGCTCTCTTATGCCTTCGTCGCGGCGGTCTCGGTGCTGATCATCGCCTGCCCCTGCGCCCTTGGCCTGGCCACGCCCATGTCGATCATGGTCGCCACCGGGCGCGGCGCCTCTGCCGGCGTGCTGATCCGCGACGCCGAAGCGCTGGAGCGCTTTGCCTCGGTCGACGTGCTGGTGGTGGACAAGACCGGCACCCTGACCGAGGGCAAGCCGACCCTGACCGATGTCGAACCCGAGGGGATGGAGAAGGCTGAATTCCTGACCCTCGTGGCCGCGCTAGAACGTGGATCGGAACACCCCCTGGCCGAGGCAATCGTCGCAGGGGCCCGCTCCGAAGGCGCGGAAGACAAGGAAGCCACCGAGTTCAACGCGGTTACTGGCCAGGGCGTCACCGGCCGCGTCGACGACAGTCACGTGGCCCTTGGCAATGTTGCCTTGATGCAGGCCGAAGGTGTCGCGACCGACGCCCTAACCGAGCGGGTCAAGGCGCTCCAGGCGCAGGGCAAGACCGCGATGTTCGTCGCCGTCGACGGTCGCTCCGCCGGCCTGATCGCTGTCGCCGACCGCATCAAGGACAGTACGCCCGAAGCGATCCGCGCCCTGCATGACGCAGGCCTGCGTATCGTCATGGCGACCGGCGACGCCGAAGCCACCGCCCGGGCCGTCGCCTCCAAGCTTGGCATCGACGAAGTCCATGCCGGCGTCAGCCCCGAGGACAAGCATGCGCTGATAGAGAGGCTGCGCGCCGAGGGTCTTTCGGTCGCCATGGCGGGGGATGGGGTGAACGACGCCCCTGCTCTGGCCGCCGCCGATGTCGGGATCGCCATGGGCACCGGCGCCGACGTGGCAGTGGAAAGCGCCGGCGTCACGCTGGTGAAGGGAGAGCTGACCGGCATCGTCCGCGCCCGCCACCTGGCCCAGGCCACGATGCGCAATATCCGCCAGAACCTGTTCTTCGCCTTCGTCTACAATTCCGCGGGCGTGCCGCTGGCGGCGGGCATCCTCTACCCGTTCCTCGGGATCCTGCTGTCTCCCATCATCGCCGCAGCCGCCATGAGCCTGTCGTCGGTCTCGGTCATCGGCAACGCCCTGAGGCTCAGGGCGACGCGGTTGTGACCCGGAGACGTATCGTATTTCGGCACAGGCAGCCATGCGGTGCTGCTCGAGATGCTCAAAGAGTCAGGATGAAAGGAGGGGGCCCTAGCTCCGCTGTAGCCTACTGCATGGTTACGAAACAGCTCGCCATCCATATGCACTTAAATGATCGAAACCACGCCATTTCCCCCTCAGAAGGTCCACACCAAGTGGGCTTTTTTCTCCAATTAGCCGAGCACGAAAACGGCGGTCCCTTCACCGGTCAGGAGCATTTCGCCCTGATTTTCAGATACCCCCCGGGGAGCTCATCGGCATCAGAGACATCCCAAGAGACACCTGCTTGTTCGGACGCAGCGTTGGAGGCCCATGTTTCCTTGGCAAATCCGGCGACATCCGGGCTACGCTCGACGCCATAGCTGATCGAAAGGGAGCGGACGTCATGAATGCGGCCTTGATCTCGACCGAACGCGTTCGGGCCGGTCCATCTGTTTCGGCAGTCGACGGACGCATAGTCTGGGACCCGGTCAAGTCTCTGTGGTTCAGCTCTCACGCGGTCCTGGGGCTCTTGGCCCTGTTCGCCATGCCATCTGTCCAGGGGCTCGCCGTCTTCCTGCTTCTCTCGGCGGCGACCCTATGCGCGGGGCATTCAGTGGGGATGCACCGATTGCTGATCCACCGCAGCTTCGTTGTCCCACCATGGCTGGAACGGATCCTCGTATGGCTGGGCGTCCTGGTCGGCATGGCCGGGCCTCTTGGCATGGTGCGGGCGCATGACATGCGGGACTGGCACCAGCGCCAGGATGTCTGCCCACCCCATCCATCTCACGGCGCCGGCTTCTGGAGGGATTTCTGGTGGCAGGTTCATTGTGTCTTTAAACTCGATTCTCCGCCGCAATTCGTTTTCGAGAGGGAGATCTCCGAGGATCGCTTCTATCGCTGGCTGGAACGTTGGTGGATGCTACAGCAGATACCCTTGGCGATTGTCCTCTGGCTGATCGGCGGGATCGGCGTTGTGCTCTGGGGGATCAGCCTCAGAATAGCCGTCTCGCTCTTCGGGCACTGGGCGGTAGGGCATTACGCGCATCGAACAGGCCATCAGGGCTGGGTTGTCGACGGACTGCCGGTCCAGGGCTTCAATCTGCCTGGCATCGGCCTGCTGACATTCGGGGAAAACTGGCATGGCAACCATCATGCCTTTCCGCATTCTGCACGGCTGGGGGTCGAGCCCGGCCAGCTCGACCCTGGCTGGTGGTTTATCAGGGTTCTGACCGCACTTGGCCTTGCGAGGGACGTCGCCACCCCTGATAGCCAACAAGCCCGTGAGGGGCTTAGGCGCGTAGACTCGAGATAGTAGTTTTGATGTGCTTCATGAATGGAGCTGCGGACCCAAGTCCATTGATCCAACTACGCCATGTAACCCAGAGCGGCCTTTCATTCCAGTTGCAGCGGATGGCCGGTCCCAGACCTGATATGAGATTCTTGCAAGCCACAGCATGACGCCAGGCGCGGACACGAAGGGCGTAAAGCTGCCGTGCGCGGCAGAGTGGATCAGCGACAGAAACCCGAATACTCCGCTTGAAAGATAGTCACCCTTGCAGTTTCTTCATCGCCTGACTTGTCAGTCGAAGCTGGCCCCTATCAATAAGAAAATTGATAAAAATCCGAACATCATCATCGCCAGAAATCCAGTGGACTTGGTTATTATTCAAGCAGGCGCGCATAGCCATTTTGAAGTGCCGCGGCTGAAAGTCTGACTGATGCCTCTGCAAGTCTGAAATTACATCATGCGTCATGGCGAAGTTAGAGCTTGAATTGAGACGATCGATTAGCTCATCAATCTTCTCCCACACTTCATCGGCCGGGATTAGAGAGCGCTCGACCGCCAGAAACCGTTCTCGAACATCTCCGTTTTCAAAAATCTGAGAAAACTTCTCCACTGCCTCGAGTTCTTTTGACCGCGAACACCCTATGAAGCGAAGGGCCTGAAGGTTCGCTATTGCGAAACTTGATATAAGCTCCATATTCTTCTCAATATAGGCTTCGACAGAGGGCCGATCGCTAAAAACCCCCTCCGACTTATGGAGGAAAAACGCATAGTGCGCAGCAGACCCCTCCTCTAAGGATCCTTCATGACTGCGATCATTTTCGACGCGCAGTTTTTCGATTTCAACATGTGAAATGGGAAGGAACTCATCGATCAATCCATCTTCGCCAATCTTCTGAGAGTAAAACCCCTCGCCATTTTCTCGCGTGAAAATTGGTATCCCAAAGTGCGGGTGTTCCCTTGCCGCCGTTGCGAAGCCATAAAGATTAAACATCCTCCAACCCTCCCTCCAGGCGCAAAAACTCCAAAACTTTTGAATAAATAATAGCTGTATGTTCCGCAGAGGTAAGGCTGAAGCAGTCGTAAGGTAAGGGCGTCGCCTCTAAATCTGTCTCAACAAATTGAACCACTGAAGGGTCTTCAAAGTAATCATAGGGAAGTATGACAGCTTGCACATTGCCTGCCGTTAGAGAGATCTCAGCTTCTGTCTGAATTTCGACACAGAACCTGCGATCATCAATGCCAGACAAAGAAGAATCGCCAGCCAGATCCCTGAGGGCAAGAATTTCGTGATCCATGACACCGAGTGCGTGCTCACTTTGAAACTGGCTCTCTTCCTTCGGCGTTAGTCGAAAATAATCCTTTATCGTCTTAAAGAAGGCCCCGACAATTTTTGACGGATCGTTTAGTCCCGACACCTCAAACTCACCCATATCAAAAGTCTTCAGATAGTCAGGATGCCTACCCGCGCTGAATGCGCCGCTATCGAATGGATATATCCTCTTAATTGACTGAAGCGAATTTATTTTTATCAGAAAACATATTGGCATCAGCCAGTTCTTCTGAGTGGTTCCGCTGACTTTATAAGAAGGCTTTCCGTAGAATAAGTATGTTAACTTCTCGCCAGCAAAGACGGGGCAATCTGTCGGAGATAGAGACTTGGAAGCCATTATGGCTCTAAGGGACTGCGCCGGTGTGGTGTGAACCAATGGAAGGTCAGAACTTGCGTGCACGCTATTCTTTTTTAGAAATTCACTAAGTCTGCTCATCGGCCCCGCGCAATATCAAGCTAATCATCCATGTGTCAAGCCGTGGGTCTTCCAAGCTCCGGCGCGCCCAAGGTTAGTCGGATATATTGTTGAACGCAATACATTTGGGAGCATTCCGAGGAATGCCGAGCATTAGATCTCTCCATGTTCCAACGCCGTTTCCAACCCGCCCCCTTACACCGCCGTCAGTTGGATCGAGATTCTCGGAGGTCAGCCCAAGCCCTGTGCGTCCACTGTTGCGCGAACCGGAATTCTGAATACCCTGTGCCGATATTGCAAGGCATGCTACGGAAGCTATTCTTAAGATTAAGTAAATGGCGGGTTCTACAAGCTGCGTCGCAGCATAGAAATGCTACACGCAAAGGCAACTATGGGCCATAGTTGCCACCTCCCTGCCGCCCAGGTTGCTGCGGGCAGGTCGCTTCTTAGCGGGCCCCGATGTCGAAAATGTCGAGATTAATCACCCCTTTTCTTGTCCTTATTTAGCCAACGATCGACTCTAGCACCTCGATTGTCGAATGGTCAGGCGTACCGCTAAAGCTTTTCACTCTTTCTAGTGCGCGTCGGGCGGCTTCCCGTGTCTCTTGCAGCCTCCTATCACTAACATCAGGGCTATCCAGAATGTTTTGGAGGGCTAAAGCCGCGTGATAAAATATGAATGGTGGGTCAGACCTGAACCTACCTTCAAGCCAGTCAACATCAGCAGACGCTGGTACCATTTGCATCATTGCTACCGCGGCTAGACGGCTACCTTGGGAGCCTGACCCCTTATACGCATCTAAAAATTCTATGAGACTAAGGGAGAGCGAGCGCATCTGAACCAGGATACGCGTCATTGCACGGGTACGAATGGCGCCGGAAGGCAAAGTGCGTCGAAGATGGTCAAACTCCAAACACAGTCTGTCTAGTTCGTTCAAAAGCGGCTGCGAGCCTATATCGCTTTTCTCAAACGCGATCCGAGCGGCAACTTCTTTCTGATTTGGTGTAACTTTACCAGCCTTATCTTCCTTTTCGGCAGCGACTAAGCGCTCAAGCTCAACTTTCATGCCCGCGACCGAAGCCGTCTTCACACGATCAAGCATAGACGGAATACGTTCAATGGCGGATCGTAACGCTTTCCTAAACAGAAAAGCAGTTAGGAATAGCGCTAAAGGCCATGCAACTGCGCTTAGCACCGCAGCAACTGCCGTTAAAAGTTTGGCCCAGCTATCCATCGTCACCTCGACGCTAGTATCAATCATCAAGCTGGATGAACCTTATCTCTAGGACACTCTGCCGGCCAGTGAATACCATGCTTACCCTGGGCCGTCCCACGTGCGAACAACGTTAAAGCGCATTATTTGTGACCCACCGTCGCATCGGGCGAAATAGTTTGCCACGCTAGGCGCAGAAGTCAACTATGGCTTAGGACCGGTCACGCGCGTTGCTCGGTTCGAAGGTCCGCTTAGGGCCGAAAGTGCCCGGGGGAGCGGCCGTAGGCAGGTCGCGAGGAGTGTCCGCTCCCTGCGCACAGCGGCCACTCGCACCAGGCGCGGCGAATGACCGGTCACAGCCCGAAGTAGACGTCTAACAGGTGGTCTCACTCACTTTGGACGACTGACAACTCAGCGAGCCAGCGCACGAAACCGTAGCCCTGCGAAACCATAAGGATGGTGATTGCCTCAGTCGGTTGCATTGTCTCGGCTACACCAGGAGCGTGACGGTAGACGTGGCACGCAGCGGCCCAATCCTCGAAAGAGTCTAGCATTTTGTTGACGGCGACATTTGATTTTCCGTCTTGTGGTATCCCCTGCAAAGCTACGGGGGCAAGTGCTTTTCGGACATGTCCATTGGTGATGTTCTGCTTACCTGTGATGCGCTTGAACAGATTTTCAGCCGCGTCATATACAGCTCGTATCGCCGTACGCCCATCAAGTGGTTTGGCAAGCAGCGCAGTTTCCGACAGCGCTATAAAATCTGATTCGTGCCGAAACCTTTCACCGCTCAGCATGCGGACAATTGAGCTGCGCGAACGATCGAACTCTTCATCAAACGCCGGATGAAAACCCATTTCCTCATCGACAGAGAATCCGATCGCTTCTTCCGCGAAAATTCTCGTGATGTTGTTTCTGAAGATGGTGCGGCGCCTATCGTCGCCGACGGCTCGCCAGAGCATGGTCAAGACGTTCAGTAGATCACTGACCGACAGTTCTTGTCTGACAAGGCGTTCCCAAGGGATATATGGAGAAACATAAGCGGATGAGCGGACGATTTCTATACCGAGTTCTCCTTCGACGGCAGCACCGAAATCGTTATTTCGTCTATGGCTGGGGATATGCTGCTCAATAGCGCGCAAGACCCTCATCCGCATCCGAGCACCGTCGCGCACGGTCTCAGTGGGCTGTAAATAGACGCGCGAGTAAAGCTTTCCTATTGGTACATTTTCTTCCGACATGCACTGAGTGTGGCTCTCTGTTGAACGCTTTGCAACACCGCTGCGTATCGGCTCTGATGCCGATAGTAGTACATACTTACAAAGTGCGCTTCCTGCGCATAGCGATCGTGCGACCAGCCTATCAGCAACGCCTGCTTTATCAACGCTTGCGTTTCCGCCTGTCAATTCTAGGTTGAGCAGCAACCGAACACAGAGGCCCGCGAATGTCCCAACTCCCCGATCTGGATCTCAATGCCCTTTCCCTGGACGATCTGAAGCAGCTCCAGAAGGACCTCGCCAAGGCCATCAAGGGGTATGACGAACGTCGCAAGGCTGAAGCCCGCGCGGCCCTTGAGGCCAAGGCCGGAGAGCTTGGCTATTCTCTGACCGACCTCGTCGCGCCGGGCAGCAGCAAGAAGCCGAGACTGCCGGCGAAGTACCGCAACCCCGAGGACCCGACCCAGACCTGGAGCGGTCGCGGACGCCGGCCACAATGGGTCAGCGATGCACTTGATGCCGGAAAGAACCTGGAAGATCTCGCGATCTGACTTTTCCAAAGCCGTTACAGGACACGCCAAAGGCCGGAGCATCAGCCCCGGCCTTTCTCTTTGCCCTACCTTGGCCCCTCAGGCCACCCGCGCCGCCTTGCCCTGCCATGGTTTCATCGGCGGCAGGGCCTCGGTCACCTGGTGCGCGGTCAGCCCGCCGTAGATGCGGAAATGATCGCGCAGGGTCATCAGCGCATCCCACCACAGCAGGTAGTCCCGCCTCGCCCGCGCCTGGTCGCGCGGGTGGTTGTCGATGGTGATCGGGCAGCAGCGGAGGTCTACCTCTCGCACCTTGCCGCGGCTGGTGTAGCGGGCCTTGCCGCAGGTTTCCGTCACGGCGAACATCCCGTGCCGGGTCTGCTTCCAGTCGACTGGGCGCACCTGCGGAGCGAGGTCTGAGCCCCAGCCTAGGGTCTCGCCGGCGCGGGAGAACTCTGCGATGACGAGCGCCATGCGGCGACCGCCCACGCTCTCGGGCAGCTGTGCGAGGGCGTCGGCCACCGCATCGGCGTCGGGGTGCGGCTCGGAGGTACCGCCGCCCTGGACACGGCAGCCGAGCTCGGCCTGGCGCATCAGGATGTGCTCCATGCCGTAGCCCTTCAGCGCACCTTGCGGACGCTCGCTGGCGCCCTGGTCGAAGTCGATGCGGATCTTCTCCTTCTGGAAGGCCCAGTCGAGCAGCTGCAGGATGCTGACCTCGCGCGGGGATGCACTGCTGAGACCGCGGGGGCGGTGACGGATCGCCATGGTCATGCTGCCTCTCCCTGCGCCTGCCCTCGGCGTACCAGCTCGCGCGCGGCGGCCTCGTGGGTCTCGTAGGCGTGCAGCCACTCGCGGTCCGCCGCATCGACAGGCAGGCGCAGGCCGAGACGCTCGCGCAGCCGGGCCACCTTCGACTGCGCTGCCCCTGCCCGATCGGCCACGATGCGGCGCTCATGCGGGTTCAGCGGCGGGCGGTGCTTGGAGAGCCACCAGCGGTATTCCTCGACCAGGCGCCCCTCGGCGAGCGCGGCGCGGCCGGCGGCACTGCCGAACCAGCTGGCGAGCCCCGGCATCTCCTCCAGCGGGCGGGGCTGGGCGATCTGCGCCAGGGCGACGAAGGCCGCATGGCTGGGCCAGAAGTCCCGCGCCCGGCCCTCGCCCTTCGAGCGCATCGCCTCGAAGAGCCGCCGCAGGTTCTCGTCGTTCATGTAGGCCAACTCGTCCGCCAGCCGGTCGAGGCGCCTACGACCTTCGTCGCTCTCCACCGCCTTCGGGAAGCGGAAGCCGATCCCCTCCAGCGGGTGCAGCAGCAGCCTGCGCACCCGGTCCCGTTTCGTCTCGTGATCCTGATCCTGCTCGATCCGCATCTTCTTGCCCTTTCTCAGCCCAGTCCGATTGCCTGCAATTCGTCCCGCCCCAGGACCTCCTCGGCGACGAGGCAGTCCCGCACCCGTCCCGGGATCCGCGCGGCGTTGACCGATCCGCCCCGGCGCAGATGCGCGGCCACCTCCCGGGCATCCGCCCTCTCGTCGTCGGTGAAGAACTGCGCCGGCCTCGCGCGCCCGGGCGCACCCGCCTCCGCGCGCAAGGTTCCTTTCAGGTTCTTTTCAGGTTCGTGTCCGACCGTCCGGACACGGGATTGCCCATTTTCCGGACACGGGATCGGCTGTTTTCCGGACACGGCTCGGCCCGTTCCCGTGTCCGATTTCCGGACACGGCTTTCCCCTGTTTCCCGTGTCCGGATTTCGGACACGGCTCCCCTGCCCGACCGCGCATCCCGTGTCCGGTTTCCGGACACGGCTTCTGCAGCCTCTCCCCCTGTCCGGATTTCGGACACGGCTTTCCCGGCGCCCTCCTGATCCCCTGTCCGGATTTCGGACACGGGCTTTTCCCCCTGCACCGCGTCCATGTCGCAGCCCAGGACGTAGTGGCTGGAGAGCTGCTTGCGGGTACGCTTGTCCGAGCGCTGGACGCGCCGGATTAACCCGCGTTCCTCCAGCAGGTTCAGGTGCACGTTCACCGTCGAGCGGCTCATGCAGCACTCCTCCGCCAGCGTCTTCTGCGAGGGGTCGCAGCGTCGGGAATGGGCGTTGTGGCAGTCCGCCAGGCAGACCAGCACCAGCTTGGTCGCAGGCTTCAGCCCCCGCTGCGCGAAGGCCCAGTTCATCGCTGGAATGCTCATGGCCGCCTCCTGTGCGCAGGCAAAACGTCTCCGTGCCCGGAACCGAGGGTTCCGGGGCCGTGGTGGTCTCTTATGTCCTGTCCTCCAGGTCGTCTGCCCGTTGGCCGGGCCTTATGGTGATCTCAGCGGCGCCCGCTCATGCCGCCGTCTTCCGCTTGGCAGCCGGGATATCGAGCCCCAGCCGGTCGCGACGCAGGCGCACGGCGTCCTTGTGGCAGCCCGCCAGCCGGGCGATCTCGCTCAGCCCGCGCTCACCATCGACCAGCGCCAGGATCTTCCGGGTGATCGCCTCGTCATTGCCCGAAACGGTCTTGCCCCGCCGGGGCCGAGGCGCAGGCGAGGGCTTCGGCGCCGAGATCTCCAGGCCATCCTCGCGGGCGACCCGCTGGATGCGCTCGCGCGCCGTGTGGCGCAGCAGGGCGATCTCGCTGATGCTCAAGCCGTCGCGGATGTCCTGCGCGATCTCGCGGTCCTTCAGCCGGTCCGCCGGGCTGCGCACAGGGCCGCGCTTCATCGACCGCAGCCCGCCCCGGAAGGCCTCGTTGCGGGTGATGAGCGTCTGTGTCGTCGGGTCCCAGATATAGTCCCGGTCCAGCCCGCTGACCCCGGGCGGCACCCGGCGCTGCTCTTCGGGGATCCGCTCCAGCGCCTCGTCGATCAGGCGACGCTCAAGCTCGGTCAGGATGTCCATGTGGCGGCCTCCAGGGAAAAGGCGGCGCGCGCCACTACGGACGCGCGCCCAGACGGGGACAGACAGCATGGGACCGCCAGCCCCCGGGCCGCCGCGCGGTCCCGCGGTGCGGCAATTATCGGCCCGGGGTGTTTCGAAGCGCGGGGAGCCGGGAGGATGGCTCCCCGCGCGGTGGAGCGCCCTGCCCTGCCCGATGGCCGGCGCTCGGCACGGTCCGGCGCCTGTGCCGGGGTCCGTGAGTGGTTCAAGCTCGACGCGGGGCGCGCGCCGCCCACATGAGCGCCCTCCCCGCGTCGAAGACCCGCCCGTCGGCGGGAGGGTGATGTCAGAGGGCTCATGCCGCGGCCTCTGTCTCGAGCCGGGCCAGCAGCTGCTGCGAGGCCGAGATGGACTCGCGCAGCTCCTTCATCACCGCCTCCGGATCGCCCGCGCAGAGCAACCCGACAGCGGCATTCGAGACGTCGCCGTTCTCGGCCACCACGCGCAGCACGAGGTCATGGACCTCCTGCCGCACCTGGCGCGCGGCCCGGCGGTCGGCCAGCATCGAGGTGATCGGGAAGCGCTCCAGCGCATCCTCCAGGCCGCAGAAATGCGCGATCGACACCGGCAGGCCGCCGTTGACCTCGCGCGAGATCGTGCCCTTCGAGCAGTCCAGCAACGCGGCGGCCGCATCCACGCCGCCGAAGTCCCGCACCAGCTGCTTGAACAGCGCCCGCACCGCCGGGCCCTGGTAGACCGCAACATCACCGCTCATCGCGAAACCCCGTTTTCTGGAAGATGGACAACAGCCCCGGCATAAGCAGAGCATGGAAGGCATGGTCGGGCTGCGGAGAGAGGAAGGCAGATGAACGCATCACGCGGCGTCCCTCTCATGCGTGTGGGGTGGGGCCGCACGCAACGACACGAAACCAAACAAGGCCGGATCGGGCGCTACACTTCCCCGCTCCACAGCGAGAGCCCGAAAAGCAAAGTAGAACTTTGCTGGCAGCACATTGGCCATCATGTGACTGTGCATGGTGGTCGAGGCCATACCGACGCGCAGCGCAACGTGGCGATAGCCCCCCAAAGTCTCCAGCATGTCACGAACACTCTCAGTCATAGCCAAGCTGAATAATCCGATATTATCGGATTTGCAACCACTTCAATCCGAGATCTTCGGCTTAGAGCGATTACAGGGTATGACTGAACCCATGAAGCCGAGCAGCCAAGCCCACGATCCCGACGCACGAGAGCAACTCGCCCGCACTGGAGACACCTCCAATGAAGCGATTTCGCTTCGCCTCAAAGCGGCGGAGCGCGTAACCGGTTTGGCTCAGAAAGAAATAGCTGCACACCTTGGCCTCTCCCCGACGACCCTGAACTCTCAGGTCCGCTCGGGAAGACCCTCAATCAAGCTAATGCGCTATTTCTATAGGTCATTTAGGGTGGATTTTAACTTCATTCTGCACGGGGATCTGCCTCAACTTCCGTCGGACGTGCAGGTTGAACTGCTAGCCGCTCTCGGCGATCTCGCGCGGTCCTGAAGTCACCCACCCAGTTAATATTAAGCCCCAGGCACCGCATGACGCGGAGAATCGCTAGCTTCAAGTTACTTCCTCCCCGCGCCAGATGTTCACGCTTTGATCCCTTAAGTCAACGTGACCGGCCAGTCAAATGTCGGCACGCACATCCGACATTATCGGATTTTTAGTTTGCCTATCCGATTTATTCGGATTACGAAAGCCCCCATCACAACCGATGGAGGCCCTTATGCTGACCCCTTCCGAAAGCGCCCGCCTGCGGTCCGACTGGGCCGCGTTGAAGGCCGAGCGCGGCACGCCGATCACCTCTGACCGGCTGGCGCGCCTGGCGCCGAACCACCTGACCGGACCGGCCACGGCCTCTGCCCAGATGGCCGAGATCCACGACATCACCGAGCGCTGCCGTGGCAAGGTCCGCGCCCTGATCGCCCGCCGGGCCAATCCCGAGGGCGTGGCATGAGCCGGCCCGGGGACTTCGTGCCGCTGGCGGGCGCCCGCGAGATCGCGGCCACCCTGCCCGCCAGCGCCTTCGCCGACACCGCCCTGGCGGAGGCCGTCACCCTTGAGCGCGCCCTGTCGCTGCTGCTCTCGCACCGCGCGCTGCAGAAGGAAGCCGACCGGCTTCGCTCTGTCCTGGCCGAGCTCTGCGCGATCCCGCAGGACGGGCCCGAGCTCGACCTGGCCCTCGCGCCCGAGGTCGCGCCGGAGGAAGCCCTGAGACTCCTGGCCGCCGGCATGACCCGCGCAGCCAAGCAGGAGACCGGATCCATCCATCCGCAGGATATGGCGGACCTGACCCGCCTGCTCTGTGGCGGCCGGACCAAGGGCGTGCTGCACGTGGTCGGCACCGACGGCACCAGCGAGGCGACCGAGGTCACCATGATGCTGATCGACGCCGAGCTTGATCCCGTCCGCATCACCTTCGACGCCGACGGCGATGCGACGATCCACGCCGACGGCGCGCGCTACGTCTGCCTGTCCCCCGACCAGCTGGAGCTGATCGCCGCGCGGTCGCAAGAAGCTGTTGCGATCTGGGAAGAGATCTCGGCCCGAGAAGACGCCCTGCTCGAGGAGGACGGCGCATGAGCCTGCCTCTCTTCGCCCTCGCCCTCATCTCCTGGTCGCTGACAACGGCGGCCCTCGTGCTGCTGGCCGGGGCCACGACATGACCCGCCGCCGCGCCCTGATCGAGCCCGAGACCATGCGCTTCTATCGCGCCGCCGGGGCCACCGGCTGGGCAACCTACGACAGCGAGACCGGCGCCACCCGCGCCGCAACGCCCGAGGAAGCCGCCCGCGCCGAAGAGCTGGCGCGTCCCGTCCCCGCCCCCGAGGAGCCCGTCGCATGATCGACCATCTGTCAGAGCGCCATCAGGCAACGCAGCGCCACCGGCGCCCGCTCGGCGAGCTTGCCGCCGCCGGGCTCTTCTGGATCGCCGCGGCAGCCGCCGCGATCTCCTTCGCCCTCTACCTCACCTCGGACAGGGCCCGGCAGCATGTCGCACCCGAGGTCTTCCTCGGAGAGCGCCCATGACCGCCCTGCTCATCGACCGCGAGACCATCCGGGACCTGCTGGCGCGCCTTGAGGGGCTGACCGGTGACGCCCGCCGCGAGGTGATCTTCACCGCCGCCATCGAGAGCGGCGGGATCTTCCACGGCCCCGTCGCCGGCAATGCCGCGCTGCACCTCCACCGCATCCCCGTCGTCGGCGCCACCGAGGACCAGGCGATCGACGCCTGGATCCGCAAGGCGCGCGACGTGATCGCCGAAGACCTCCCCGCCGAGCTCTGAGCCTGCCGCCTCTCTTTCACATCGCCTTCAGCTTTCCCGG
>NZ_AFPM01000198.1 GCF_000220565.1 Oceanicola sp. S124
GGCGCGGCGCTTCTCGCCGTCACTAGGCCAGAAGCGGGCGGCGCGAGGCGGTCTCGACGCGGATCCGCGAGGCTTCGACCAGCTCGTAGTCACGCCCCTCCTGCATGGTCCGGGTGATCAGCCGCCAGGCCAGGCGGAACAGCGCGGCGCGGCTCTCGCCCCGGCCGATCAGCACCGCCAGCCGATCCTTGTGGATCGCCTCGCGCCCCGCCAGGTTGAACCGTTCCAGCTGGTAGGCGGAGCGTGCCACGAAGAGCAACGGAGTACGCACCCGCCGCGCACCGCCCTCGGGCGCTTCCAGCACCAGCCGCATGGGCCGCTGGAAGCGCCAGAAGGTGCGCACCACGGACCAATGCGCCATCAGGCGGCGCCGTCCGAAGCGGCGGTAGACGTCCTCTCGCTGCTTCAGGATCGAGGGATAGATGCCCAGCGAGGCATTGTTGAGGAAGACCTGGCCGTTGACCGTGGCAACGCGGATGTCATTGGGGGTGGCTTCGAGCAGAGCGCGCGCGGCCTCTTCGGGCACCTCGGGCAGGCCGAGGCCACGGGTGAAGTAGTTGAAGGTGCCCATGGGCAGCGCTGCCAGGGCCGCCTGCTGGCCGTGCAGGGCATCGGCCATGGCCATCACGGTGCCATCGCCGCCCGCGGCCACCACGGTGCGCGCACCGGCGGCGATCTCTTCGGCGATCAGGGCGCGCAGGTCGTCGCGGGGATCCCAGTGGCGCAGCTTCGCCCCCGCCGGCGTCAGCACCTCCATCGCGCGGTCCAGCGCGGCG
>NZ_AFPM01000197.1 GCF_000220565.1 Oceanicola sp. S124
GACCACGGCCAGCACAAAGCGGCGCGGGGCGCCGAGGGCGCGCAGCATGGCGATCTGGCGGCGGAACAGGCGGGTGAGGATCAGTAGCCCCGCCAGGACCGAGCCCGCCACCAGCACCTGCGTCACCGCCGCCATCACCGACATCGCCTGCCGGACATCGCCCATGACCGCGTAGAGCTGGGTGAGCACCGTCGCCGGGAAGAAGGCCATCGAGCGTCCGGTTTCGGTGAAGCTGTCGCGCAGCGCGTAATTGGCCCAGAGCGCGCTGGCCTTGACCACCACGGCGGGCGTGCCGGGGAAATAGGCCGGATCGAAGGGCGGCCCGAGCGCCTCGTCGTCCCCCGGCGCATGGCCGTTGGCCAGCCCGTGCACCTCCCAGACCGCCTCGACCGGGATCAGGACCGCGCGGTCCCAGGGGGTGCCGGTCGGCGCCATGCGCCCGACCACCCGCAACTGGCTGTGTGCATGGGCACCCTCTTCGGCGCCCGCCCCATGGCCATGGGCCGGAGAGAACCCCTCGCCGATCTCCAGCGCCACCGAAGCGCCGATGACCGCCTCGCCATGATCTGCCCAGAGCCGCCCCTCGATCTGTCCATCCGACAGGTAGAGAACGAAGTCGGCCACCGTGCCGACCACCGGCGCGCCCCGGTAGCTGTCGCCGAAGGCGAGCGGCGCGGCGATCTCGACGCTCTCGGTCTCGGCGATGCGCCGGAAGGTCTCGCCATCCAGCAGCGCCACGTCCGAGGGTTGCAGGAAGACCGTCGCCAGCAGCAGGGTCATTTCTGACCCCGGGGCGGCGACTACCAGACTGAACTTGTCCGCGGCCCGGGCCGAGGCGGCGCGCAGCCCACGCTCCTGCGCCAGAAGGCCGATGCCCATGGCGACGGACACGGCGATCAGCCCGACGAACAGCGCATTGGTCCAACGAAAGCGTGCCAGCAGCGCCCGCACCAGCGGCCAGGGCGCGAAGCCGCGCAGCAGCCAGAGACCCAGCACCAGCAGCGGCGCCAGCAGGGCCAGCACGCTGGCCGCATCCTGCAGCCAGAGCGGCAGGCTGTCCCAGAGATCCCTCATGTCCCCACCCCCCGGCTGTCATCGGTGATCCGCCCGGCCTCGATGGTCAGCACCCGGTCCATCTGCGCCAGAAGCGCCTCGTCATGGCTGACCGCGATCAGGCTGCGTCTGCCCTCGCGCACCAGCCGCACCAGGTCGCCGGTCAGCGCCTCGGCGGCGGCGCGATGCAGGGCGGCGGTCGGCTCATCCGCCAGCACGACCGGCGCATCCGAGGCCAAGGCCCGCGCGATGCCGACCCGCTGGCGCTCGCCACCCGAGAAGCTGGCGACGGGACGCGTGCTGTCGGGCAGGCCGAGATGGCGCAGAAGCCCTGCCGCCCGGGCGCGCAGCGCAGCGCGTTCACCGCGGGGCCGGAACATCGCGCCAAGCGCGGCATTGGCCCCGGCCCCCAGTTCGTCGAACAGCAGGAAATCCTGAAAGATCATGCCCATGTTCCGGGCGCGAAAGCGCGTCCGGCCCTCGGCGGTGAGCGCCAGCAGGTCGGTCCCGTCCCAGGTCACCTGCCCGGAGGCGCGCTCTCTCAGGCCCGCGATGGCGTGCAGGAAGGTCGTCTTGCCGGCCCCCGATGGCCCCCGGATCCCCAGCAGGGAACCCGCCGGAACCTCGAGCGCCTCAAGCTGCAGCAGCGGCGCATCGCCAGCCGTCACCCGCAGGTCGCGGATCGTCAGCGACAGGCTCATCAGGCGCGCTCGAAACTGGCGTCGCGCAGGCGGATCACGCTCCAGAAGCCGGTATCGGGATCGGTGTATTCGCCCATCTCCAGCACGCCGCGGGTCAGGATCGGCACGTTGAAGGGGATCACCTCGACGGTGCGGCGGGTGTAGACGGGCAGGATGGTGTCGGGCCATTCGATGCCCGGTTCGCAGAAGGGGCAAGTGGCCATCGGCATCTTGGTCAGCACGAAGAAGCTGGCCTCGGCGATCAGCGGCGGCGCCATGAAGCCCTCCATCGTCAGCCGCTGCCCTTCGCTGTCCAGCGCCAGATCCGAGAAGGCACCGCCCTTCTCGTAGAGCTCCCGCAGCTTCAGCGTCCCGGCATGGGCCGCGACCGGCAGGAAGGGCATGGCCAGCCCGGAGGCCAGGAGGGTGCGGCGGCGGATCAGCATGGTCATCCCTTTCAATGCAAAAGCGGAGGGCCTGCCAGAGGCCCCCCGCCAGGTCGTTCAGGCGGTGCCGGTCACTCGGCGTTCACCGCGTGGTTCATCACGTGGAAGATGTAGTTCTGTTCCACGGTACCATCGAAGAGATGCGCCCAAGGGCCCTTGGCATAGAGCGCCACGTCGACGCCCGAGTGGCTTTCCGAGGACTTGGGGATCAGGGTCTGCTGGGCGTAGTCGATATCCTGCGCCTGTTCCTGGGTCAGCTCGGGGCGACCTTCGGGGGCGGCATAGGTGCCATCGGCCTGTTCCACCAGCACCGAGGAGGCGCCGTTCAGGTAGCCGACCACGGTGTAGGGCTTGCCGTCCGAGGCCAGGACCAGCTCGTCCGAGTGCATGATGCCTTCCTTGGCGATGTCGAAGCAGAGCCCATCGATCGGGGTGCCGCGACCGCAATAGCCGTTCATCGCGATGGCGTGCTCGTGGTCGGCGGTGACGATGATCAGCGTGTCGGCGTCATCGGTCATCTCGTCGGCCAGGGCGATGGCATCGGCAAAGGCCTTGCCGTCGATCATGGCGCGCTTGGCGTTTGCGGCGTGGTTGGCGTGATCGACGCGGCCGGCTTCGATCTCAAGGTAGAAGCCGTTCTCGTTCTGGCTCAGCAGTTCGATGGCCTTGCCGGTCAGATCCGCCAGCGAGGGCTCGCCCTCGGGGCGGTCGGCCTCGTAGGAGGCGTGGCTGTCGCCGAAAAGACCCAGCACCGGCCCTTCCGAGATCGCGTTCAGCTCTTCCAGGTTGCCGGCGATGGAAACGCCCAGACCTTCGGCACGTTCGATCAGGTTCACGCCGTCTTCACGGCGGCCCTTGCCGCCGTTCGGGGTGGCCACGCCTTCGGGGGCGAAGCCACGGGCACCGCCGCCTAGGGCCACGTCCAGGGTGCCGGCTTCCATGGCATCGACCAGCTGGGTGGCGATGTCACGGCTTTCGGTGCACTCGGCGGGGACCGAGTATTCCCAGTTGCGATCCACGGTCTTGGCGTAGACGGCAGCCGGGGTGGCATGGGTCAGACGCGCGGTCGAGACGGTGCCGACGGATTTGCCCGCCTCGGTCATCAGCTCCGAGAAGACGGTCAGCTCATTCGCGGCTTCGGTGGTGCAATCGCCGTTGATCGCGTCCTCGCCGACGTTGATCACGTTGAAACGCTGCTTGACGCCGGTGTTCATCGAACCCGCAGTCGGGGCGCTGTCCGGGGTCTGGGCGTTGATGTTGTAGGTCTTGACCAGGGCCAGCTCGGGGAAGGCCTCGTGGGGCTGGACATAGTCGTCGCCCATGCCGCCTTCCTGCTGACCGGCCCAGAGGCGGCTCATGTAGTTGGTGGCGACGCCGTTGCCGTCTGCGACGAAGAGGATCACGTTCAGCGCGCGGCCGGTGTTGTGCTGCTTGGCCAGGGCGGTTTCAAGCGCGGACTGGCCGTCGGTGAACCACTGGCTGGAGGCCTGCGGCAGATCCTGGGCGGACACGGCGCCGGAGGCCGTCAGGGCCAGCAGCGATGCGGAAAGGAAGGATTTCATGAGGAGCACTCCGGTGGGACACGATGACCCCGCACTAGGCGCGCAACACGACGTTTCCGCGACGCCCGTGTAAAGAGTGCATGACAGAACCCGCCAAGCTGTGGGCAGCTTCGCAGGCGAGGTCTCCGGATGCGTTATGTACTAACATAACGCCCCCATCCCGACCCGGTCAAGGGCCAGGATATTGCCGAGGCTGCAATGCGTTGCGGGCCCCGGGAAGATCCCCGAGGCCCGCGTCATCTGTCACGATCCGTCAGGCGCGTGCAGCTCAGGCGTCGTCCCAGAGCTCTTCGGCAACCTTGATCACCAGCTCGAGCTTGCGGCGCTGATCATCGAAGGTGATGTCGTTGCCTTCCTCGGTCGAGGAGAAGCCGCACTGCGGCGCGATGCCCAGCTGGTCCATGTCGACATATTTCGAGGCTTCCTCGAACTGCCGCTTGAGGGTGTCCATCGGCTCCAGCTCGGCGGTCTTGGTGGTGATGAAACCGGCCATGATGCGCTTGTTGCCCTTGGGCAGCAGGCGCAGCGGCTCAAGCCCGCCGGCGCGGTCGGTGTCGTATTCCATGAAGTAGATATCGACGCCGGTCTTGTTGAAGATCGCATCCGCGGCGGCCTCGTAGCTGCCTTCGGCGGCGTGGGTCGAGCGGAAGTTGCCGCGGCACATGTGCATGCCGATCAGCATGTCGGCGGGACGGTCCTTGATAGCCTCGTCCAGCATGTGCGCATAGCGGTCGATCAGCCAGTCCGGGTCCTGCCCGCGCGAGGCCCAGAGGGCGCGGTGCTTGGGGTCGCCCAGGTAGGCGAAGAAGATGTCATCCAGCTGCAGGTAGCGGCAGCCGGCATCGTAGAAGCCCTGCACGGCCTTCTTCCAGGTCGCGGCCAGCGCGGCCATGAAGGCTTCGGGGTCCTTGTACTCGTCGTGGAAGATGTCTTCCGGCGCGGTGCGGAAGTGCGCGGCCGAGGGGCCGGGGATCGAGATCTTCGGGCAGACGGAGGTGTTCTGCGCGACGAACTTGAAGTGCTCGAGCATCGGGTGATCGGCGGGGAAGTCCAGCGGCCCGGTGATGGTCGAGACGGTCGGCGGGGTCTTCACGCCATGGAAGGCGATGCCGGCCTCGGGATCACGGGTGACAAGGTCCAGCCCGGTCAGCATGCCCATGAAGTCGAAGTGCCAGAAGGCGCGGCGCGCTTCGCCGTCGGTGACGACCTTCAGGCCGACCTCTTCCTGCATCTTGATCAGGGCGGGGATCTCGCGGTCCTCGATCTCTTTCAGCGCTGCACCGGTGACGCCGGCCTTGCGGGCCTCGGCGATCGCCGTGGGTCGCAGCAGAGAGCCGACGTGGTCGGCACGGAACGGCGGTTTCAGGTCGGATTTGACCAGCTCGTCTTTCATCTTGTTCTCCTTCCGGGAAAGCGGTGCCGCCCGTCGTTGCGGGCAGCGACCCTTGCGCGGAATGTATACACATCGCCCGCGGCAAGTCCATATGTCGTGAAATTAATACCTGAAATCAGGTGATTAGACCGATTTCCTCCGATGCAACACCCAGGGCCCCGCCAAGTGGCCGGGCCCTGGTGCATACAGTTCAGAGATCACACCCTATTCGGCAGCGATATCCGCCGCCTGCCCGCCCGGCACGTAGTTCAGGATCGGGCCCAGCCAACGCTCGACCTCCTCTACCGCCATGCCCTTGCGGGTGGCGTAGTCCCCGACCTGGTCCCTTTCGACCTTGGCGACCCCGAAGTAGTAGCTTTCCGGGTGGCCGATATAAAGGCCCGAGACGGACGAGCCGGGCCACATGGCATAGCTTTCGGTCAGTTCGACACCAGTGGCGGCGGTGGCGTCCAGCAGGTCGAACAGGGTCACCTTCTCGGTGTGGTCGGGCTGGGCCGGGTAACCCGGCGCCGGGCGGATGCCGTCATAGGGTTCGCGGATCAGCTCTTCGGGGCTGAAGGCCTCGTCCGGCGCATAGGGCCAGAGCTCGCGGCGCACCTTCTCGTGCATCCGCTCGGCGAAGGCCTCGGCGAAGCGGTCGGCCAGCGCCTTGACCAGGATCGAGGAATAGTCGTCGTTCTTGCCCTCGAAGGCCTCGGCGATGGCGATCTCTTCCACCCCCGCCGTGACGACGAAGCCACCGACGTAATCGGCCACGCCCTCGGGCGCCACGAAATCGGCCATGGCGACATTGGGCCGGTCGCCGCGCTTGGAGGTCTGCTGGCGCAGGGTGAACAGCTTGGCCTTCTCTTCGCTGCGGCCCTCGTCGGACCAGAGCGTGATGTCATCGCCGTCGCTGTTGGCCGGCCAGAAGCCGACCACGGCGCGCGGGGTGAACCACTTTTCCTCGATGATCCGCTTGAGCATCGCCTGGGCGTCCTCGAAGAGCGCGCGCGCGGCCTCGCCCTGCTTCTCGTCCTGCAGGATCTTCGGATAGACGCCCTTCATCTCCCAGGTCTGGAAGAACGGGGTCCAGTCGATGTAGCGGGCCAGCTCGGCCAGGTCCCAGTCGTCATAGACTTTCGTGCCCAGGAAGCTGGGCGCGGCGGGGGCATAGCCAGAAAAGTCGATCTTCAGCTTGTTGGCGCGCGCGGCCGCCAGCGGCAGGCGCGTCTTGGCGGCCTCGGCGCGGGCGTGCTTTTCGGCGACATCGGCATATTCGGCCCGGATATCGGCCACGTAGCCTTCTTTCGCGGTGCTCGACAGCAGGTTGCTGACCACTCCGACCGCGCGCGAGGCATCGGTGACGTAGATCGCCTGGCCAAGGTCGTAGCGCGGATGGATCTTCACCGCCGTATGCACGCGGCTGGTGGTCGCCCCGCCGATCAGCAGCGGAATGTCGTAGCCCTGCCGCTGCATTTCCGCCGCGACATGCACCATCTCGTCGAGCGAGGGGGTGATCAGCCCCGAGAGGCCGATGATGTCGACCTGCTTTTCCTTCGCCACGGCGAGGATCTTTTCGGCCGGGACCATGACGCCGAGGTCGATGATCTCGTAGTTGTTGCAGGCCAGCACGACGCCGACGATGTTCTTGCCGATGTCATGCACATCGCCCTTCACCGTCGCCATCAGCACCGTGCCGGCGGTGTCCTTGCCGGTGACGCCGCTCTGGCGCTTTTCCTCTTCCATGTAGGGCAGCAGAACGGCCACGGCCTGCTTCATCACGCGGGCCGATTTCACCACCTGCGGCAGGAACATCTTGCCCGCGCCGAAGAGGTCGCCGACCACGTTCATGCCGTCCATCAGCGGGCCTTCGATCACGTGCAAGGGACGCTCGGCGGCCTGACGGGCCTCTTCCGTGTCGGCCTCGACGAATTCGGTGATGCCGTTGACAAGCGCATGTTCCAGCCGCTTCTCGACCGACCATTCGCGCCAGGACATGTCCTTCTCGCGCCCCTTGGCACCGCCCTGCCCCCTGTAGTCCTCGGCGATCTCCAGCATGTTCTCGGTGGCCGAGTTGCCATTGGCGGGCACGCGGTTCAGCACCACGTCCTCGCAGGCCTCGCGCAGGCGTGCGTCGATCTGGTCATAGACCGCCAGCTGGCCGGCGTTGACGATGCCCATGTCCATGCCGTTCTGGATGCCGTGGTAGAGGAAGACCGCGTGCATCGCCTCGCGCACGGGCTCGTTGCCGCGGAAGCTGAACGACAGGTTCGACACGCCACCCGAGATATGGACATGCGGGCAGGTCTCGGTGATCCGCCTGGTGGCCCTGATGAAATCGACGCCGTAGTTGTCGTGTTCCTCGATCCCGGTGGCCACGGCAAAGACGTTGGGGTCGAAGATGATGTCCTCGGGCGGGAAGCCGACCTCTTCGGTGAGGATCCTGTAGGCGCGCTGGCAGATCTCGACCTTGCGGTCCTCGGTATCGGCCTGCCCGGTCTCGTCGAAGGCCATCACGACCACGGCCGCGCCATAGGCACGGCAGAGCCGGGCGTGATGCAGGAAGGCCTCCTCGCCCTCTTTCAGCGAGATCGAGTTGACCACCGACTTGCCCTGCACGCATTGCAGGCCGGCCTCGATGACCTCCCATTTCGAGCTGTCGATCATGATCGGCACGCGGGCGATGTCGGGCTCGGCGGCGATCAGGTTCAGGAACTCGATCATCGCCTGGCGCGAGTCGATCAGACCCTCATCCATGTTGATGTCGATGATCTGGGCGCCGTTCTCGACCTGCTGGCGGGCCACGTCCAGCGCGGCGGCATAGTCGCGGTTGGTAATCAGCTTGCGGAACCGGGCGGAGCCGGTGACATTGGTCCGCTCGCCGACGTTGACGAAGGGAATGTCGCTGGTCAGCACGAAGGGCTCCAGCCCCGAAAGGCGCATCAGCGGCGCGGGTTTCGGCAGCCGGCGCGGGGCCAGGTCCTTCACCGCCTCGGCCACGGCGCGGATGTGCTCATAGGTCGAGCCGCAGCAGCCGCCGACCACGTTGACCAGCCCGGCCTCGGCGAAGCCCCGGATCAGCGCGGCCATTTCCTCGGGCGTCTGGTCGTATTCGCCCATCTCGTTGGGCAGGCCGGCGTTCGGATAGGCGCAGATCAGCGTGTCCGCGACGCCCGACAGCTCGGCGATATGGGGCCGCATGGCATCGGCGCCAAGGGCGCAGTTCAGCCCCACGGTCAGCGGCGCGGCATGGCGGATGGAATGCCAAAAGGCGCTCGGCGTCTGCCCCGAGAGCGTCCGTCCCGACAGGTCCGTAATGGTGCCCGAGATCATCACCGGCAGCCGTTCGCCGCGCATCGCGAAGACTTCCTCGCAGGCGAAGATGGCGGCCTTGGCGTTCAGCGTGTCGAAGATCGTCTCGATCAGCAGGATGTCGGCGCCGCCCTCGATCAGGCCGAGGGCCTGCTGGCGATAGGCCTGCCGCAGGTCGTCGAAGGTCACCGCGCGGTAGCCGGGATTGTTCACGTCGGGACTGATCGAGGCGGTCCGGTTGGTCGGTCCGAGCGCGCCGGCGACATAGCGCCTGCGCCCGTCCGTCGCCTCGGCCCGGTCCATGGCGGCACGGGCCAGCCGCGCGCCCTCGATGTTCAGGGCATCCACCTGATCTTCCAGCGCATAATCGGCCTGCGCGATGGTGGTGGACGAGAAGGTGTTGGTCTCGACGATGTCGGCGCCGGCCATGGCGTACTGATAGTGGATCTCTTCGACGAGGTCGGGCCGGGTCAGGTTCAGCAGGTCATTGTTGCCCTTCTGCGGCTTCTCCTCGCCGCCCGGCACCGGCGGATGGCAGGCACAGCCGCATCCGCAGCCCGTGCCGTGGCCGTGGAAATCCTCTTCCGACAGTCCCAGCTTCTGGATCTGCGTCCCCATGGCGCCATCCAGGATCAGGATCCTGTCGCGCGCCGCGGCACGGATTTCTGCAAAGACGGGGGACAGGCGGGGAAGCTTCGCGGACATGGCAACTCGACAGGGATCAGGGGCGGGCCGGCGCAGGATGCACGGCCCCGACCCCCTCCTTAGACTGCCGGGGGTTAATACTCCAACTCATATCCGGCATGGAAAACATGAGCCTGGCTCATGTCGGTCCGCCCTGCCCGGCCATGGAGACGGTCCCGCGCGCCCTCCGGCACTTGATTCTGCCCCGGTCCGGCGCATCGCCCAGTCCACGGCCGGTCCGGACGGCCCCTGTCGGGCCATTCCCGTGCCCCGGAGCCAGATGGCGCGACACCAGAGGTCCGATTTGCGCGATACCATGTCGCAATTGCGAGATCGCGACACGGGCATGTCTCTATCCTTTCAGCAAGAGCAGGGTTCGGTCCCCCGGGATCCGCCCGGGAAGGCCGACGGCCGATGCGCGCTGCCCCGCAAGGCCCGGAAACGGAAAGCCTTTCGCCAGCGCGGCCCCTCGGCACCGACCGGGCGCCTTCGGGCGCCTCCGGCCCGGGCCATGGCCCTGCACGACGTCGAACCGCGGGGAGCGGTGGGGACGGTCCCGGCTTGCCCGGGGCCCGCCGCGCCCCCTCAAACCCAGGACCCGGGTGCGCCCGGCTTAGGAGGCACCGCCATGGACGTTCAGGCCAAGGCACGCGACATGCTCTCCCGGCGCCAGCCGGGCCATTCGCTGGAACGGGGGTTCTACACCGACCCCGACATCTTCGCTCTCGACATGGAGTCGATCTGGTATCGCGACTGGCTGTTCGTGACCCCCGCAGCGGCGATGCCGAAGGCCGGCAGCTACGTCACCCACAAGGTCGGCCCCTACCGGGTGGTCGTGGTGCGCGGCGCCGACGGCGAGATCCGCGCCTTCCACAACACCTGCCGCCACCGCGGCTCGATCCTGTGCAAGGCGCATCAGGGTCAGGTGGCCAAGCTGGTCTGCCCCTACCACCAGTGGACCTACGAGCTGGACGGCCGTCTGCTCTGGGCGCGCGACATGGGCAGCGACTTCGACGCCTCCAGCCACGGGCTGGGCTCGGTGCACTGCCGCACCGTGCAGGGGCTTGTCTACATCTGCCTCGCCGCCGAGGCCCCCGATTTCGACACGTTCGCCGCCCGCATCGCCCCCTATCTCGCCGTGCATGACCTGACCGAGGCCAAGGTGGCACATCAGTCGACCATCGTCGAGAACGGCAACTGGAAGCTGGTCTGGGAAAACAACCGCGAGTGCTATCACTGCGCCGGCAACCACCCCGACCTCTGCCGCACCTACCCCGAGGATCCGACGATCACCGGCGTTGCGCCCGATGGCACCTTCCCGCCCAAGGTGGAAAGCCACTTCCAGCGGCTGGAGGGCCTCGGCGCGCCCTCGCGGTTCCACATGTCCGATGACGGCCAGTTCCGCATCGCCCGGATGCCGCTGCTGGACGGCGCCGAAAGCTTCACGCTGAGCGGCAAGATCGCGGTGCAGAAGCGCCTCGGCCAGGTCCCGGTGCTGGATGCGGGCACGCTGCTGAAGTTCCACTACCCGACCACCTGGAACCACTTCCTGACGGACCATTCGATCACCTTCCGCGTCACCCCGATCAGCCCGACCGAGACAGAGGTCCAGACCACCTGGCTGGTCCACAAGGACGCCGTCGAGGGCCGCGACTATGATCTCGAGAACCTGACCGTGGTCTGGGAACACACCAACGACGAGGACCGCCGGGTCGTCGAGGACAACCAGCAGGGCGTCCTCTCGCCCGCCTATCGCCCCGGCCCCTATTCCGCGACCCACGAAGATGGCGTGATCCAGTTCACCGACTGGTACTGCACCACCCTCGGCAACCGCATCGACCCGGTCAGGCTGGCCGCGGAATGAACGTGCCCAACCCGACCCTCGCCCAGCCGATCAGCACATGGGACGGCTCGGCCATGCTGGAATGCGTGGCCGTCCTGCCCGAGGCGCCCAATGTCGTGACCTTCAGCTTCGCCGCCGAGGACCGCTCGATCTTCTCCTACCTGCCGGGCCAGTTCATCACCCTTGAACTGCCGGTGCCGGGCGGGCCGCTCTATCGCACCTACACGATCTCGTCCTCGCCCTCGCGGCCGCTCTGCCTGACCGTCACGGTCAAGGCGCAGCCCGGCTCTATCGGCACCCGCTGGATGCTGGACAACCTGGTGCCGGGGATGCGGCTGAAGTCGACCGCCCCGGGCGGGACCTTCACCAGCCACCACCACCGCTCGGACAAGTACCTGTTCATCTCGGCCGGCTCGGGCATCACGCCGATGAAGTCGATGACCACCTGGTTCTACGACACCGGCCGCCCTGCCGACATCGTCTTCGTCAACTGCGCCCGGCGCCCCTCGGACATAATCTTCCGCGAGACGCTGGAGCACATGGCCAGCCGCACCGATGCGCTGAAGCTGAAATGGGTGGTCGAGGAAAGCGACCGCTTCCGCCCTTGGGCCGGCTACGAGGGCATGTTCAACCAGCTGATGCTGGGCCTGATCGCCCCCGACTACCTCGACCGCGAGGTCTTCTGCTGCGGCCCCGAGCCCTTCATGCAGGCCGTCCGCGACGCTCTGCAGGGCCTCGGATACGACATGACGAAGTACCACCAGGAAAGCTTCCAGGCCCCTGCCGCTGCCCTGGCCGAGGACTATGCCGATGACGATGTGGTCCCGGACGAGGATACCAAGGCGCAGATCCACTTCTCGGCCTCCGATGTCACCGCCACCTGCGCCGAAACCGACACCGTGCTGTCGGCGGCCCGCGCGGCGGGGCTGAACATCCCGTCGGGCTGTACCTTCGGCGTCTGCGGCACCTGCAAGATCCGCAAGACCAGCGGCGAGGTGCACATGGTGCACAACGGCGGCATCACCGAGGACGACATCGCCGAGGGCTACATCCTCGCCTGCTGTTCGCATCCCATCGGCGAGGTCGAGGTCGAGGCCTGATCCGCGCGGTTTCCTCCCTCGCCGCAGCACCTCTCCCCGACACGCCGTCGCGGGCCGGTCCCGTCCCCGGGCCGGCCCGCTTCGTTCCTGACGGTTTCCGGGCAGGTGGCCGGCATTGGGCAAGGCAAGGTCGTCAGGGATGTGAATGCCCGCAGCGGCGATGACCAGCGCGCGGCTCTCCGTCCTCGCAACTCTCCGTCCTCATTGACGAAGGGCCCCGCCGCTTGCGCGGCGAGGCCCCCTTGTCTGCGTCGTCACCCTGACAGGATCAGAGACCGTTGATCGCTTCGACCATGCCCTCGGGCCAGTTGGCCGACAGCGGCGAGGCCAGGTACTGTTCCTGGGCATATGCCTGGAAGGCCGCCAGGTCGGGGGTGTAGACCTTCAGGCCCTCGCCCTCGAAGTAGGCGACCAGCTCGGCTTCCTGGTCGAGGTACTGCTGGTCGGACCAGGCGGTGGCCTTGTCGGCCGCGGCCTGCAGGGTGGCCTTCTGCTCGTCGCTCAGGTCGTCCCAGACCATCGACGAGATCAGCAGCATGCCGAAGCCGACGTTGTGGCCGGTCAGCACGATCTGGTCGGTGACCTCGTCGAACTTCATCTGGCGGTTGTTGGGCAGCGGGTTGTCCTGGCCGTCGACCACACCGGACTGCAGCGCGGTGTAGAGCTCGGTGTAGGGGATCGGCACGGGGTTGGCGCCCAGGGACTTGCCGAGGAACTGCCAGCTTTCACCGCCGGGCATGCGCAGCTTGACGCCCGCCAGATCGGCGGGGGTCATGTACTCGGCATCGCCCTTCAGGTTCAGGTGACGGGTGCCGTAGTAGAAGGTGCCGAGGATCTCGACCTTCAGCTTGTCGCGCGCGATGGCCTTCAGCTGGTCGCCGACTTCACTGTCGAAGATGGCTTTCAGGTGGGCCTGGTCACGCACCACGTAGGCGGCGCCGAGGATGTCGAACTCGGGCGCCTGCTGGGCCAGGTCCGAGGGCGGCAGGCCGGCCATCTGGATGTTGCCGCGTTGCAGGCCGACCAGCTCGGTGCCCTGCTTCATCAGCGTGGCGCCGAAGTAGGGCTGGAAGGCGAAGTCATCGCCCAGCTCCTTGGCGAAGATCTCGGTCATGGCCTTGGAACGGGGCACATCGGCCGGGTTCACATCCGAGAAGATCAGTTCGACCTGGGCCGAGGCGGCCCCGGCGAAGGCGACCATTGCCAGCGCGGCGGCGGTCAGGTTGCGGAAGCTCTTGTGGATCATGGTATCCTCCCTGGTGTAGCTTCAGATTGCGAAAAGGTTTTCCGGCACGCCCTGCCCGACGCCCTCGATTGCGAAGACGGAACCGGCCAGAGGCTCGTCCGCCAGCTGCGCGGGGCTGAGGAACTTGAAGGCAGAGGTGACGAAAAGGGTCGTCAGGTCCCGCCCGCCGAAACACAGGCAGGTGGGGTTGGTGACCGGCAGGGCGATCTGGCGGTCAAGCCGGCCGTCGGGGGTGTAGCGCACCACCTGACCTCCGGCGAAGAAGGCCTGCCACAGGCAGCCCTCGGCATCCACGCAGGCCCCGTCGGGGCGGATGCCGCTGCTGCTGTAATCGGCCAGGACCTCGCGGCTGGTGATCTCGCGCCCGGTCTCGTCAAGGCCGAGGCGCCAGGTCACGTGGCGGCGGGTATCGGTGAAATACATGCTGCGCCCGTCAGGCGCGAAGGCGATGCCGTTCGAGACGATCACATCGTCCAGCATCCGGGTCATCGTGCCATCGGGATCGACACGGTAGAGACCGCCCAGCCCCTGGCTCAGCCCGTTGTCCATGGTGCCGATCCAGAGCGACCCGTTGGCATCGACGCGACCGTCATTGAGGCGGGTGGCAGGCATCGCCTCACCCGGGACGCTGGCGAAGGGACGCCAGTCGCGGGTCTGCGCCCTGCGGTGCACCAGCGTCAGGTCCCGCGCCGCCAGCAACCCGCCCGAGCGCGTCATGGCGATGGAGCCAAGGTAGGTGCCGGGATGGGCCTCTGCCTCGGCCGCGCCGCTGGCGGGGTCGAGCTGCCAGAGCGTCGGCTGCTCGATGTCGATCCACCACAGCAGTCCGCGCGTCGCGTCCCACAGCGGGGTTTCCCCCAGCTGGGCGTCGACTTTCTGAACCAGTTCCACGTTGCGGTCGGACATCTTGTCTCCTGTTCTTGACCTGGGCACGAGGGTGAGCGGCGTCATCGGCGGGGCATGCCCGGCTGCGGCGCCAGACGGCGTTGCGCGGCGATGCGGAACGGCGCGTTCGGCGCGCCGTAGCCCGCGTAGCTGCCCTTGCGCTGGCAGATCTCGATGAAGATCCCGTCGCCCACGGAACGCGAGTAGACCTGGAAGAAGGATCCGCCCTTGCCGTCCTCATCGTAAAGGATGTGCTCGGCCTTCAGCCGCTCGGTGAAACCGGGCGAGAGCGACAGGCGCGCGGCGAGGTCGTCGTAGTAGTTCTCGGGCATCGGCAGGGGCTGGAAGCCGCAAAGCTTCATTTCCGAGACGCAGGCGAAGATGTCATCGGTGGCGAAGGCCACGTGCTGTACCGAAGAGCCGAAGCTGTCGGCGATGAAACGCCCGGCGAAGGTGCGGTGCGTCTCGGCCCCATTCAGCGTGACGCGCAGCGCGCCGTCGGGGCTTTCGATCGCCTGCGAGCGCACCAGCCCGCCGGGGTCGACCACGTCGACGGTCGCCTGTTTCTCGACCTCGAACAGAGACAGGTAGAAGAGCGACCAGGTCAGCATCTCCTCGTAGTTCATCGTCTGGCCGATATGGTCGATCCGGGTCAGCCCGGCCTCATGGGCGGCACCGCCCGAGATGGGGGCAAACTCGATTTCCCAGACCTTGCTCAGGTCCGAGGAACGGTCGATGAAATGCAGCAGGCCCGAGCCGACACCGCGGATCGCCGGGATCTCAAGCTCGCCCGGGCCGACGGGCTGGTGGAAGGGCGTAGCGCCAAGGGCGCGGGCACGGGTCACCGTGTCGGCGGCGCTGTCCACCAGCAGGCCCACGTCGCAGATGTTCAGCCCGTGGGCGATATGGGCGGTATGGGCAAAGCCCTCCTGCTCGGTGTTCAGCACGATGCGGATCTCGCCCTGCTGCCAGACCTCGACCTGCTTGGCGATATGCTTGCCGGCGCGGCGGAAGCCGAGGGATCCCAGCAGCTTGCGCAGGCTTTCGGCCTCGCTCTCCGACGCGGCGAACTCGACGAAGGCGACGCCCTCGGTCGGCACGCGGGCGGGGATGTCGGGCAGGCTCTGGCCCAGGCCCGGTTCCGCGCGCTTGACCTGGTCCATCAGGTAGATCAGCGAGCGGTGGCCGTCCTGGGCGATGGCCTTGGGGCTGCCGCCACGGAACTGGTCGTTGAAGACCTCAAGGCTGATCGGCCCGTCATAGCCCGTCGCGGCGACCGCACGCATGAAGCCGGTCACGTCCAGATCGCCCTCGCCCGGCATGTTGCGGAAGTGGCGCGACCAGTAGAGCAGGTCCATCTCGATCAGCGGCGCGTCGGCCAGCTGGACGAAGAAGATCTTGTCGCCCGGGATGCTGCGGATGCTCTCGGGCGAGAGCTTGCGGCCAAGGGTGTGGAAGCTGTCGACGATCAGCCCGATGTTGGGATGGTCGGCGCGGCGCACCACCTCCCAGGCGTCGCGGTGATCCCAGACATGCCTGCCCCAGGCCAGTGCCTCGTAGCCGACCCGCAGCCCGCGCTTGCTGGCCCGGTCACCGAGATCGGCGAAGTCGGCGGCCATGCGGTCGATGCCGCCAAGCGCCTTGGGGTGCACCGAGGAACAGACCAGCACCAGGTCCGTGCCCAGCTCCTGCATCAGGTCGAACTTGCGCTCCATCCGGTCGAAGGCCCGGCCGCGCTCGGGCTCGGGCAGGCCCTCGAAGTCACGGAACGGCTGGAACAGCGAGATCTCAAGCCCGTGGTCCCGCACCATGGCGCCGACCTCGCGCGGAGAGGCGTCGAAGGTGATGAAATCCTGCTCGAAGATCTCGATTCCGTCGAAGCCCGCCGCCGCGATGGCGGCGAGCTTTTCCCGAAGGTCCCCTGCGATGCAGACAGTGGCGATCGAGGTTTTCATGCGTGCTTACCCCTTGTAGCCCAGCAGGCGCGGCAGCCAGAGCACGAAGTCCGGCACGAAGGTGATGATCCCGAGCGCCACGAAGAGCGCAAAGAGGAAGGGCATCAGGTCGCGGATGATGCGGCCGAGCGGCTGTTTCGTGATCGACGAGACGATGAACAGCAGCAACCCATAGGGCGGCGTGATCAGGCCCAGCATCGCGTTGACCACGCAGACCACCCCGAAGTGCACCAGGTCGATGCCGAGGGACTGTGCGGTCGGGATGAAGATCGGAACGATGATCAGCAGGATGGCGCCGCTTTCCAGGATGCAGCCCAGCACCAGGAACAGCACGTTGATCGCCAGCAGGAAGCCGATGGGGCCAAGGTCGTACTGCCCGAGGAAGGCGGCCAGCTGGTCCGGCACGTTCTCGCGCGTGACGACATACTGGAAGGTCAGCGCGCCGGCGATCAGGATCCCGACCGTGGCGGTCGAGCGGGCCGAGGCCAGCAGGGTCTCGAAGAACTGCCCCGCGGTGACCGAGCGATAGAGCACCACCGAGATCGCCAGGGCGTAGAAGGCGGCGACGGCGGCAGCCTCGGTCGGGGTCATGACGCCGCCGTAGATGCCGCCCAGCAGGATCACCGGCAGCAGCAGCGCGGGGATAGCCCGGAAGGTGACGCCGGGCATGTCGCGCAGCGGGATCGCCTCGTCGACGTCGAAGCCACGACGGTGGGCGATGATCATGTTCATCACCATCAGCACCACGCCCATCAGAAGGCCCGGCGCCATGCCTGCCGCGAACAGGTAGCCGACCGACTGGTCCGACACGAGCGCGTAGAGCACCATGGGGATCGAGGGCGGAATGATCGGCCCGATGGTCGCCGAGGCGGCGGTGATCGCGGCGGCATAGGTCGGGGTGTATTTCCCGTCCTTGGTCATCATGTTGATGATGATCTTGCCCATGCCGACCGCATCGGCCACGGCCGAGCCGGACATGCCCGAGAAGATCAGCGACGACACCACGTTGACGTGTCCCAGGCCGCCGCGGAAGCGCCCGACAAGCGCCTGGCTGAACCGCAGCAGCCGGTCGGCCAGCGAGCCGATGTTCATGATGTCGGCGGCCAGGATGAACAGCGGGATCGCCAGCAGCGTGTAGCTGTTGAACAGGCCCTGAAGCAGGGTCTCGGAGGCGATCGATGGATCGAAGCCGCGCAGGATCAGGTAGACCGACGAGCCGCAGATCATCGCCAGCCCCATCGAGAGGCCGCCGAAGGCGAGGAAGGCGATCAGGAGGATCGAGAGGGTAAAGGGATCAGTCATAGTCGTGGGTATCCGCCGTTTTGGGCGTGTCGAAGGCCGGGCCGGCGCCGGTGATCCCGCGCCAGATGGAAATGCCGCAGCGGATGACAACGGAAAGGACGAAGGGAACGTAGATCGCGAAGACATAGTCGAAGCGGATCTTCATGTAGGAGGTCTTCTCGATCGCCATGAAGTCGATGTAGCCCCAGACCTGTGGAAGGGTCCAAAGGAAGATCCCGGCGCAGATCGTGCCGGTGATCACGTCCAGCACCCGCCGGGCCCATCGGGGCAGCGCGGCATAGATGATGTCCAGCCGGATCACGTCGCTTTCGCGTACCACGAAGGCGTAGCCGAAGAGGATCCCCCAGAGCCAGGCGACCGAGACGAACTCGACCGTCCAGCCCAGCGGAAGGTTCAGCAGATAGCGAAACACGATCTGGATCAGGAAGCTCACGAAGAGCGCGCCGAGGATCAGCGCCAGGATCACTTCGGCCCCGCGCCCTCCCCATCTTGCGAGTGTTTTCAAACGCTCCATTCTTTCCCCGTTCACCTTGCCTTGCATGGCGTGTCAGTTGCGGGCCGGCAGGGCGCCGGCCCTGTTCCGTTACAGCGCGTTGATCTGCTCGAGCAGGCCCTCGGGCCAGTCCTCGGAGAACTTCGAGCTCTTGTAGACCTCCAGCACATGGGTGCGGAACGCCTCGGTATCGGGCGCGTAGACTTTCAGCCCCTCGCCCTCGAAGAAGGAAACCAGCTCTTCTTCCTGTTGCAGCACGTAGTCCGCCATGTCGTCCTCGAACTGGTCGGCACAGTCCTGCAGGATGGCCTGCTGATCGCCATCGAGGCTGTCCCACTTGCTCATCGAGATGGTGAAGACATTGTTGGACATGCGGTGCCC
>NZ_AFPM01000196.1 GCF_000220565.1 Oceanicola sp. S124
TGGCTTGAAGGCCAGGCCCGCCGCGCAATTGCCAGGGGCGGCTCGGCTCTGACCAGCTTCCGGCTTTACAACCGGAATGAGCGTGTCTCGGGGATCAGCCGCGATGTGCTGATCACCCTGGATGAATGGCTGGCCTGCGAGACCGACGCGCTGCCGCCACGCCAGGGCGGCGTGATCATCGGTATCGACCTCGGGGGCTCCGCCTCGATGACCGCCGCCGCCTTCTACTGGCCCGAGACCGGGCGCCTGGAATGCCTCGGCACCTTCCCCAGCCAGCCTTCGCTGCTGGATCGCGGGCAGACTGATGGCGTGGCCGGGCGCTACGTCGAAATGCAGGACCGGGGCGAGCTGTCGGTGCTGGGCGAGAAGACCGTGCCCGTGGCGCCCTGGCTGGTGGAGGTCATGAACCACGTCGCCGACCAGCAGGTGCTGGCCCTGACCGCCGACCGCTACAAGCAGGCCGAGCTGTCCGAAGGCATGGCCCGAGCCGGGGTGCGCGCGCCGATTGTCTGGCGCGGCCAGGGCTTCCGGGACGGGGGCGAGGACTGCGAGCGCTTCCGCCGTGCAGCCTTCGACGGCCAGGTCTGCGCCGCGCCGTCGCTGTTGCTGCGCTCTGCCTTCGCGGATGCGGTCTGCGTCCGCGACGACGCCAACAACATCAAGCTCGCCAAGGCCCGCTCGAATGGCCGCATCGACCCTGCCGCCGCTTCTGTGCTGGCCGTGGCCCAGGGCGCGCGGGTGGCAGCTCAACCCAAGAGGAAAGCGAGGATCCAATGGATGTGAACGCCGCAGCGCTCCGCCGCCAAATACAAATCACCCGTTCCGTAGAAATTGGCCATGATGGGCTGCAGCAAACCTTCGAATGGCAGCCCTTCGGCCCGACCCTCAGAGCATCGAGGACCGATGTTTCGGACGCCGAAAAGATGCACGCCTGGGGGCAAGAGCACCTGCTGGTCAGCCGCTTCGTCGTTCGCGCCACCGCGTTCACCCGCAGCATCCAGCACACTGACCGCCTGGTCTGTGATGGCCGCACCTTCGTTCTGGACGGCATCAAGGAAGTTCCGGGGCGCAGGCCGTTCTTGGAGCTGACTGCTCGCAGCTCGGGGCGGCTGAACCAATGAGCGTCCGGCGCGAGCATCACCGCTATTCGCAGAAGGTCACGCGGACAAAGCGTTGGAAGGTCCTGCGGGCCGAGATCCTGGAACGGGACCGCTACCGCTGCCGGTCCTGCGGCTGCGGCGGTCGGCTTGAGGTCGACCACGTGAAGCCGGTCCGGACCCACCCGGAACTCTCCTACGACCCCGAGAACCTGCAGGCGCTCTGCCCGAGCTGCCACACCCGCAAAACCCGGATCGAGTGCGGGCATCCCCCGCCCCGAGAAGACCGCCAGGACTGGCGGCAAGCCGTCGAGGCCATGTCGAGCCACGGCAAAACCAGCATCACCAAGAAGGATATCAAAGATGCTTGAAAGTGTGAAAATCGCCCGGCGCCAGTCGGAAATCCGCCAATCTCTGGCCGAGCTGTCTGCAAAGGCGACCCCGACCGAGGACGAAGTGCGCTCCATGGGCGACCTGGACCGCGAGTATCGCCAGAACGAAACCCGTTACCGGGCCGCGCTGATCGCCGAGGATACCGAGCGCCGGGACGCGGGCGAAGAGCTGGAAACCCGTTCCGCCCAGGAATGGGCCGAGCTGATGGCGGGCTTCGAGATGCGCCAGGTGGCGCTGGCCCTGGACGAGGGGCGCCAGCTCGACGGCCAGACCGCCGAGATCGTGACCGAGCTGCGCAGCGCGGGCGGCTTCCGTGGCATCCCCGTGCCGTGGCAGGCGCTGGAAATGCGCGCGGGTGAGACCGTCTCGACTGGCACCCCGGCGCCCTCGCAGATCCGCCCGATCATCGAACGCCTGTTCCCGGACAGCGTGGCAACCCGCATGGGCACCCAGATGATCAGCATCGACCGGGGCGCGGTGGAATGGCCGGTGACCACCTCGGCGGTGAGCGCAGGCTGGGCGAACGGCGAGGGCGGCAACGTGGCGGGTCCGACCGCCTACGAGACCGCAAACAAGGCCCTGGCACCGGATCACAACCTGGGCATTCAGATGCGGATCACCCGCAAGACGCTCCAGCAATCCGGTGGCGCGCTTGAGCAGGCCGTGCGCCGTGACATGAACGGCGCCATGGGCGTGGAGCTGGACCGAGCAATCTTCCAGGGCTCCGGCGCGGATGGCCAGCCGCTCGGGGTGATCTCGGGCGCTGGCACCTACGGCATCCAGGTGACCGCCGTTGACGCTCCCGGCCTCTGGAAAGCCTTCCGGGCAGGCGTGGTCCGCTTCATGAACAACACCACCGCCTCCAGCCCCTCTGATGTGAAAGCCCTGATCCGGCCCGAGCTCTGGGACTTCATGGAAGATGTGAAGGCATCGGACGCCGGGCCGATGTGGGAGTTTGACCGCCTGGTGCGCGCGCTCGGTGCCCAGAACGTCACCATGACCTCCAACGCGCTGGCTGTACCCGCAGGCGATCCCCTGTCCGTGTCCTCGCTGCTGACGACCCGCGCCGGTGGCGTTGCCCCGATCTTCGTCGGCTCCTGGGGCGCCATGGATGTGATCCGCGATCCCTATTCCGACGCGCAGTCGGGCGGCCTGCGGATCACCGCCCTGGCGACCATGGACGTGACCGTGGCCCGGCCCAAGCAGCTCCAGGTGCTGACCGGCCTCCAACTGGCACTGGCAGGCTGATGCTCTGGGGTGCCTCTTCCGGCGGCCTTGAGCTGCGCACCGAGGGCGGGGAAACCCGCCTTCGGGCAACCTTCCCCTATGGCCGGGCGACCGTGCTTGCCGAGGCGGGGCGGCTTGGCCGTGCGCGCCAGGAAGTCTTCGCGCCCCGGGCGTTCTCGCATCGCATCGAGGCGGGCGAGGACGTGCATTTCCTGTCCGGCCATGACTTCAACAAGCCTCTCGCCTCGCGCTCGGCAGGGACGCTGACCCTGATGGAAACCGACGAGGCCCTGACCATGGAAGCCCGGATCAGCCCGGACATGGCCCAGGTCTCCTATGTGCGGGATTTCCTGACCGCCCATGCTGCCGGTCTGATCCGGGGCCTGTCGCCGGGCTTCAAGGTCCGCCAGGGCGGTGAGCGGGTCGAGGAGCGCGGGGACGCAATCCTGCGCACCGTCCGTGCGGCCGACCTGGTCGAGATCTCGGCCGTCACGCGCCCGGCCTATCCGGACGCGCAGATCGAGGCGCGCAACTGGCAACCCCTGGGCGATGTCGCAGAGCGCGTCACCGCCTGGCACCACGCATCCCGCTGGAGGTAATCCGATGCTCAACCGTCTCTGGAACAAGCTCCGCCCGATCGAGACCAGGTCGAGCGGCGCCGGGTACACCGCCCAGGTGATGCAGGCCCGGGAAAGCTACATCGCCGGGCGCAGCGGCGTGGCCGAGCTCACGGCGACGGTGCAGAGCTGCGTCAGCCTATGGGAAGGTGCCTTCACCATGGCGGACGTGACCGGCACCGACCTGCTGGACCGGCAGAGCATGGGTCTGACAGCCAGGGCTGCGGCCCTGCGCGGGGAAGCTGTCTGGCTGATCACCGACGCGGGCCTGATGCCGGTGACCGATTGGGAAGTTACCACGCGGGGCGGGCGCCCTCGGGCCTATCGCCTGTCCATCCCCGAGGCGGGCGGCGGGCGCAGCCAGACCGCGCTGGCCGCCGAGGTGCTCCACCTGCGTATCGGCACCGAGACCGTGACGCCCTGGATCGGTACGGCGCCCCTGCGACGCTCCACGCTGACCGGCGGGCTGCTCTACGCGGTGGAAGAGGCCCTGAAAGAGACCTTTGAAAACGCCCCGCTCGGCTCGCAGATTGTCCCGCTGCCCGATACCGGCGCCGAGGACATGGCGAACATGCGCGCCGCCTTCCGAGGGCGCCGCGGCTCAACGCTGGTGATCGAGGGCGTGGCCCAGGCAACCGCGGCTGGTATGCACCCGCAGTCCGGCCAGAAGCCCGACCAGATCTCGCCGGACCTGTCCAGGTCGATGACGAGCGAAACCCTGCGCGATGCCAGGGCTGGGATCCTGATGGCCTACGGGGTGCTGCCCGCGCTGCTGAACCAGGCCGCAACCGGGCCGGTGGTCCGCGAAGCACAGCGTCAGCTCGCGATCTGGACCCTGCAGCCCATTGCCGAGCTGCTGGCCGACGAGGCCCGCGAAAAGCTGGGGGCAGATGTGCAGATCGACCTGATGCGGCCTCTCCAGGCATTCGACGCCGGGGGACGAGCTCGGGCGCTGTCTACCATCGTCAAGACGATGGCCGAGGCGAAGACAGCCGGCATCCCGTCCGAGGACGTGTCGAGCGCCATGCGGATGGTGGACTGGAAGGAATAAAAATAGGGCGGGCGCCCCTGGTGGTTCGACATCAACCTGAAGCGCCCCGGATTAGTCGGCGAGTACCGTAACAACCCCGACAGCGCGCGGCCTGGTCTCCTTCAGGCGCGGCGCGCGATAGCCCTAGAGCCTGTTGATCAATGCATCAAACGGCGCATCAAAGGAACCACTTACAAGCTCCACCTTCCCGCGAACGCTGAGTTCCTTCAGCACTTCAATCCAGATATTTATGGCCAGCGGCGCGATGTTTTCCGGCTCTTCGATCTTCAGGGAGCATTCAATCATCATGCGATCATAGCGCTGTAACTCGTCCGCCTTCACTTCTTGGACGTTAACAAAGACCATTATTTATTCCCTCTTCTCTTTCAGCCGCACTCCGGCCCCGCCACCATTCTCCGGGAGAAACTCAACCCCGCGGGCCTCTAACGCTGCTCGTATCGTCGCTATGGTTTCCCCGGCGACCACGGCCTCTCCGTTCTCCGCGCGGCGGATTGTCTTAGTTGTCTTTCCGCTCATCTCGGCCACTTCAGCCTGAGAAAGTCCAAGTATGGCCCTCGCGGCGCGCAATTGGTCTGGGGTCGTCATTTCGGGTTGTCCCATTTCGGACATTGCTGTATGTCTCATATCGGACAGTATCACACCAGGAGAACCTGACAATGCCCAAAGACCCCGCCTGCGGGAACGGTCCCGCTATGTCTCGCAGAAGCTTCGCAGCCCTCATCCCGGTTGCTGGCGCTACCGCACTTTTCCCCGCGCCTGTGAACGCGGCCAGCGAGATCGAGCTGCTTTATCTGAAGTGGGCCAAGACGCGTCAACGCTTCAATGAAAGGGATCTGGACGACGAAGAAACTGACACGTTGTTCAGGTCACTGGTCGAGCTAGAAGACAGGATCTCTGCTCTGCCCTGCCTTCAGGTCAAGGACTTGGCCTGCAAGGTCCTGATCGCAGACCTGGACGGCGCCATGGCCGACACGCAGTTTCAGATAGATCTGGTTTGCGAAGCTCGGAGACTCTCAAGCAGATCATCGAACATTGGCGAGTAGTCGCCAAATGGCCGCCCTCCTTTTCGTCAGGAGCGCAAATAGAGTTGACGTTTGTCTATTTGCGTCGTACGCAGAGATCATGAAATCTGCTGCATTCAACAAGCTCATCGCCAAAGCGTACACGAAGCCGGAGAAAACGGTGATCCTGTACGCGCGGCTCTTGAAAGAGGCAGGCATGTTGACGACTGGCGCTCGCGGTCGCAACGCCCCTGAAATGACCCCGCTGGATGCGGCGCGGATGACGTTGGCGATCCTCACCACCGATAGCCCGTCCCAGTGCGTGGAGCGGGTCAAGCGTTTCGGGCAGATCCCGTTTTCGCCTGATTTTAGGAAGCTGCTTCCCGGATACCGGACCATGAGCCCCGAACAGTTTTCCTCGCTGTTCGAGGGTGAAACGCTGGAAGAGGTTCTGGCGTTCATTTTCTCCCTGCCCAGATCGCTCGGCATAGAAGAGAGCTGCGCTTGGTATGACGCCAACAATTTCCACCTTCGTGTCTCAGACTTTCAAGTGCTCGCTGAACTCTTCCAGTATCAGTACGAAGGTAGCGAAATCGTTGGCGAGCTGGTTGCGCCATTCAAAGGGCAACTCATGATCAAGGGCCCGGAGGGCTGGCGGCATGTTGAGGGGTACTCGCCTATCCCCGGCGGCGTCGTGACCGTTCGCACGATCTCGGGCGCAAGTTTCATGAACATTAGTCTCGGACTTCTCGACGAGGGTCACGGCGACACGGAGGCTGTGTGATGGCGGCCCTTTCTTTGATCCTGGCAAGTGAAAGTAAGGCGGCGAAGCTTCTGGACATGAAGCCCTCCGATTTTCGCGCATTGGTCGATGCCGGCGTCTTGCCTAAGCCGGCCGAGATCGGCGGGTTCAAACGTTGGGACGTGGAGCAGCTGCGCGCGATAGCGTCCGGCGACCTGGCTAGCGGCCCGGCGGTGATCGAATGGTGACGCCTCGCAAGAAACTGCTTTGGCGGCATCCCGCTGGCCGCTGGTATGTCCGCAAGTACCTGAACGGCAAGATGATCTATCTGGGTCGAATTGAGGCCGTAGAAGGTACCGCTGAATTTGATCGCCAGTATTGGGAGATCGTGAGCGGCAAGAAAGCTGCGGCGAAAACCTCCTGGGGTGCGCTGATCGACGCCATGCGGGAGACCGAAAAATGGGCCAATTTCTCCCCCCGCTACCGCAAGGACCTGGAACCTGTCTTTGAGTATCTCAAGGAGAAGATCGGCTCTGCGGACGTGGCGCGACTAACTCAAGCTGACATCTATGATGCGATGGAGAGGAATCGGCACCGCGTTCGGTTCGCGAACTACATCCCGACTGCAATCAGCATGTTGTCCAAGCTGGCGATCCGCAAGCGGTGGCGCAAAGACAACCCGGCGATTGATATTGAGCCGCTCAGGGTGCCGAAGGCTCGGCAGAAACCACACTTGCCGTGGGCGAATTGGGCGGTGGACAAGATGCGCGCCGAAGGCGAGCCCCTGCCGCTGCTGATCTTTGAAATCGGCGTTGGCAGCGTGCAGCGACCCGGCGACTGGGTTGACTTCCAATGGGGCGACTATGACGGGGAAACCCTCAAACTGCGCCAAAACAAGACCGATAAGCCGCTGCATCTTCCATGCACCGAGGCGCTCAAGGCCGCGCTCGAACGCACGAAGGCTGAACTTTCGGTCGCACCGCATCCGGCGAGGCACATCCTGACACGGGCTGATGGCTCGGCGATGGATTATCACGCGATGGCGCGGGTCATGGTGCGGGAACGGAAACGGCTGGGGTTGATGGCCTTCGACCAACACGCCCTGCGCTATCGCGGCGTGATGGAATTGGCATGGGCTGGATGCACTGACGACGAGATCGCCAGCTACAGCGGTCACACATCGAAAGCGATGATTATCAAATACGCGGGGGAGGCGAGGCAGATCATGCGAGCACGTCAAGCTGCGGCAAAGCGCAAATGAACAGAACAAGCACAGAACGGGGAACTGATACCCCGGTTGATACCTTTGACAAAGGCATGGGAGCTAACCAGTTGAAAAGTATGGAGGCGAGTACCGGAATCGAACCGGTGTACACGGATTTGCAATCCGCTGCGTCACCACTCCGCCAACTCGCCATCCGTGGTGTGTTTCAGGCGTTTAGCGGATCGGCTCGCGCTCGGCAAGGGCAATTGCCACGCAGTGTATCAGAGCCGCGAGATCCGCCCGACACCTCCCCGGCGCGCGCCTTCCGCCCCTGGGAGCCTGGCACGCCTGCGGCCTCAGGCCGGGCAACGGCGATGGCAGTGCACCAACGCGCCCTTCCTTCTGGAAAAGCCCCCGGCAGGGCACTAGGTAACCCCCGTCAAGGTCGCGTCGCAGGCTATGCCCGCCGCTACGCCCTCCCCTAGGCAGGGGCGGCGGGTCCCGACTTGGGGCCGCGGCGGACCACCACATCTTGTGTTCGCGCAAAATAGAGCCCACCATGGCTCGTGACCCTCGTTGACCGGGGAACCAAGTGAGGAAGCAATGCCCGTCCATCTGATCAAGCTCTCCGTCGGCACGGAATCGGTCGAGGACCTGGCCGGCTGGCAGGCCCTGCGAATCGCACAGACAGGGGCACCGCCGCGTCATGTCACCCGCATGTGGCCGAAGCGCGAGGCCGAGATCCTCGGGGGCGGCTCGATCTACTGGGTGATCAAGGGACAGATCCAGGCCCGGCAGCGGATCGTCGGGCTGGAAGAGGTCGACCGCGGCGACGGCATTCGGCGCTGCGCCGTCGTGCTGGACCCGCAGCTCTACCGCGTGGCCCCGACCCAGAAGCGCCCCTTCCAGGGCTGGCGCTACCTCAAGCCCGAGGATGCGCCGCGCGACCTGCCCGCCGCGCGCGAGAGCGATGACAGCCTGCCGCCCGAGCTGGATGCCGCCCTGGCGGAAATCGGCGTGATCTGAACGAAAAGAGGCGGGCCCGAAGACCCGCCAAGTTTACCGAGGGTTGTGCAGGGCCTCAGAAGGCCATGCGGATGGTCTCGACCAGCGGATCATGACCCGGGTTGAAGATGCCGGACGCCAGGCTGTTCTGCGGCATCTTGTCGGTCTTGCCGCCAAGCGGGATCGTCACGCCGATGCGGACCGTGTCGGCCTCGGAAAGGTTGGTACCGCCGGCATTGAGCTGCAGACGTGCCAACTCGGCGCTGAGCACCATCGGCACACCGGCAAGATCGCCAAGGTCGTAGGAGGTGCCCAGCCCGACCTGACGCATCTCGAGCCCGAAGGCCTGCACCGACGTCATCTGCGCGGCCCCGAAGATCGCGATGGCATCGGTCACCTCGTAGTTGACCGCAAGACCCACCGAATGGCTGTTCAGGGTGTTGCCGTTGAAGCCGTATTCACCGAACTGCAGCGCAGCCGCGACCGCCAGGCGATCGGTCGGCGTCACGGCAAGGCTTGCACCGTAGTGCAGCACGTCGAGGCCGCCGGCGAAGTCGTCCAGCGCGTCACCGGCGATCCCGGTGCCAAGGTAGACTTCGAAGTCGGTGGTCTCGGTCTCCATGCCGATGGTCAGGCCGAGTGCGCTCATCACGATGTCGTCGCCACCGAGGCTGATGGCATCGCCGCCCAGGCTGCCGCGCTCGAGGTAGGCGCCCAGGGTCAGGCCGCTGGCGAAATGGTATTCGGGCGCGATGCCGAACTTGGTAGCTTCGACGGACTGGCCGTCGGCTTCGACGGACATCAGGACCACGTCCATGTCCAGCGACAGGCCGTTGCCGAAATCGAGGGAGGCCGCGCCGTCGAGGCTCAGCGTCTCGGCGTCACCGCCATCGTTGCTGGAGTTGGCATAGCCAAGCGTCAGCACACCGTCCCAGGTGGGGGCAGCCATGGCCGCGCCGCCGGAAAGGGCCAGCAGGGAGACGCCGGAGAGAATGAATGTCTTCATGGGATCAAACCTCTTGAGGAAACGAAATGGGTTCCAGGCCGGGACCCTGAAACTGCGGCGCTGATAGCGACGCATGAAGTATCTGAAAAGAAGAGATAAAAGGCATTGCGCGCGAAGGGCGGCACCGGTCCGAAATTCAACGCGCAGTACAACGATGGTGACAACGGTCGCCCGGCGGCTGGCGATGAGAGGGGCCGGTTCCCCTTGTTTGGGGGGTCAAGTCACAAGCGCGACAGACGTTAACGTCAACGCATTACAACGTGTCCCAGGCGCCACTCCATTCGATGGCGTTCGGTAAATCCCCGCTGCGCGAAGCAGTGATTCGCCCTGATCCGGGGATGCTCCGGCGGGTTCAGCACGAAAAAAGCCCCCTCCGCGCAGACGGAGGGGGCCTCGCCCGGAACCTTCGGCCGGGATCAGTCGAGATCCAGGCGCTCGATCAGTTCAGCCAGGGTGGCGCGCTCCTCTGCGCTCAGCGCGGCGCGGCGCGAGCGGAACAGGGTGGCCTGGCTCTTGAGCACTAGGGCATCCGAGAGGATCTTCAGGTGGTTGGCGCGCAGGGTCTCGCCGGTCGAGGTGATGTCGGCGACAGCCTCGGCGGTCTCGTTCTTGATCGTGCCCTCGGTGGCGCCCTGGCTGTCGACCAGCTGGTAGTCGGCCACGCCGTGCGAGCGCAGGTAGTCGCGCACCAGGCGGTGGTACTTGGTGGCGATGCGCAGGCGGAAGCCGTGGGTGCGCCGGAACAACGCGGCGGCGGCGTCCAGATCGTCCAGCGTCTCCACGTCGACCCAGAGCTGCGGCACGGCGATGATCAGGTCGGCATGGCCGAAGCCCAGCTCGGCCAGCTCCTCGACCTGCTGGTCCCACTGGCCCAGCTTCTCGCGCACGAGGTCGGTGCCGGTGACGCCCAGGTGGATGCGGCCCGCGTGCAGCTCGCGCGGGATCTCCCCCGCCGAGAGCAGCACCAGCTCGACCCCCTCGATACCCTCGACCCGGCCCGCGTATTCACGATCCGAGCCCGACCGGCCCAGGGTCACGCCGCGCGCGCCGAACCAGTCGAAGGTCTTTTCCATCAGTCGGCCCTTGGAGGGCACACCCAGCTTCAGGCCCATAGACCGTCCTCCAGTTCGACCATCAGGCCGGGGCGCAGGATGCCCCCGACAGCCGGAATGCCCTCGGGCTTGCCGGCCGCGCGGCCCAGCTCGCGGGTCAGCGCGTCATAGCGCCCGCCCGAAGCCACGGCGGGCAGGTCGGGACGGCGTTCGACGACGAAGCCGAAGACGAAACCGTCGTAGTATTCCATATGGGTCCGCCCGTAGGCGGCCTCGAATTCCAGCGCCTCGACATCGACGCCCCGTGCGGCAAGCGCCTCCGATCGCCGCGCCACGCGTTCGACCGCCCCTGAGATCGAGCGCAGGTCGACGGCAATGTCGCGCAGCTGCTCCAGGGCGAAGGGCAGCGTCTCGCGCACCTTCAGGATGGCTTCCAGCAGCTCGACCTCGGCTGCCGGGATCGGGGCGGCGGCGGCATCGGCACGCAGGGCGTCCAGACGGGCAGCAACCTCTGCGCGCGAGCGCAGGCCGATCTCGGGGCCGGCGCAGGCAAAGGGATCGGACTGGGCCAGCAGCGCGGCGCGCCCGGCGGGTTGCGGCGTGCGCCCTGCATAGCGGTCCAGAAGCTGCTTGAAGCGCGCCGGGCGCCAGATGTGGCGGCGCAGGGCGTTCTTGCGCGCCTCCGTGGTGTCCAGCCCCGCGACGGCGGCCATCAGGATGCCGATATCGCCGGTGGTGGCCTTCAGGCCAAGCGGCGCCACCGCATGCTGGAGCCGGGCAAAGACCTCGGCATCGGCGGCCTCGGGGTCAGAGCCGTCGAAGATCTCGAAGCCGACCTGAAGGTATTCATTGGCGCGCGCCTCGTCCTCTTCCTGGCGGCGAAAGACCTCGCCCGCGTAGGTATAGCGGGCCGGCTCGGCACCGCCGGCCATGTGCATCTGCACCACCGGCACGGTGAAGTCGGGGCGCAGCATCTGCTCGCCCCGCAGCGCGTCGAAGGTGGTGTAGGCTCGGGCGCGCAGGTCCTCTCCGTAGAGGTCCAGAAGCGCTTCGGCCGAGACCAGCACCGGCGCCTCGACCACGGCGGCGCCCGCCGCCTCGAAGCCTGCGCGCAGCAGGGCGGCGCGGTTCTTGACCCGCGCCCGGTCAGGGGTTCTGTTCGGCATGGCTCAGGTCTCTTCCGCGTCCGGCCCGGACGAACTGTCCCCGCCCTGGCTTGCGAGGATCTCGCGGATCTTCGCCACCATCTGGTCACGGGGCACCTCGAACTGGCTCGGGCGCTCCTTCCATTCCTCCAGCGTGGCGTTCTCGGCGATCTTGGCGCCCAGGATCAGGTCCTTCAGCTGCACCACGCCGCGCGCCTTCTCGTCCTCGCCCTCGATGACGGCGATGGGGGAGTTGCGCTTGTCCGCGTATTTCAGCTGGTTGCCGAAGTTCTTCGGGTTGCCAAGGTAGACCTCGGCGCGGATGCCCTCGCGGCGCAGCTCGCCGACGATGGCCTGGTAGTCGGCCATGCGGGCCTTGTCCATCACGGTGACGACGACGGGGCCCTCGGCGCGGCCGCCGACGCGGCCCTTGGCGCGCAGGGCGGCCAGCAGGCGGTCGACGCCGATCGAGATGCCGGTCGCGGGCACTTCCTGCCCGGTGAAGCGCTTGACCAGACCATCGTAGCGCCCCCCGCCCGAGACCGAGCCGAACTGGCGCTTGCGGCCCTTCTCGTCGAGGATCTCGAAGGTCAGCTCCGCCTCGAAGACCGGGCCTGTGTAGTAGCCGAGGCCACGCACCACGGAAGGGTCAATGACGATGCGGTCGGCGCCGTAACCCTGCGCTTCCAGCAGGCTGGCGATCTCTTCCAGCTCGTCGACGCCCTCGGCCCCCACGGCAGAGCCGCCAACGGCGGCGCGCAGGTTGGCCAGGGTCTCGGCGACCGTCTCGCCCTTGGAGGTCAGGAAGGCCAGCACCGGCTCAGCCTGGGCCTCGTCCAGTCCCACGCCGTCGATATAGGCGCCGGAGGCATCCAGACGGCCCTTGCCGAGCAACTGGCGCACGCCCTCTTCGCCGACCTTGTCGAACTTGTCGATGGTGCGCAGCACGTCGGCGGCCTGGGCTTCGTCGGTGACGCCCATGGCCTCAAGCACGCCGTTCAGCACCTTCCGGTTGTTCACCCGGATGATGTAGTCGCCACGCGGGATGCCGACCTCTTCGAGGCAGTCGGCCAGCATGGCGCAGATCTCGGCATCCGCCGCGACCGAGGCAGAGCCCACGGTATCCGCATCGCACTGGTAGAACTGGCGGAACCGCCCCGGCCCCGGCTTCTCGTTGCGCCAGACCGGGCCCATGGCGAAGCGCCGGTACGGCGTCGGCAGGTCGTTGCGGTGCTGGGCGTAGACCCGGGCCAGCGGGGCCGTCAGGTCATAGCGCAGGGCCAGCCAGTCGCCCTGATCCTTCTCGTCGAACTCCTGCCAGGCGAAGACGCCCTCATTCGGGCGGTCCACGTCAGGCAGGAACTTGCCAAGCGCCTCGACGGTCTCGACGGCAGAGCTTTCCAGCGCCTCGAAGCCGTAACGATGGTAGACGGCGGCGATCTTCGCCAGCATTTCCGTCCGCTCCGTCACCTCGGTCCCGAAATAGTCCCGGAAACCCTTGGGGGTCTCCGCCTTGGGACGCGGGGTCTTCTTCACCTTGGCCATCGTTTTCCCTCGCGTTCTATCGCGCGTGCGGCATAGCTCATGGGGCAGAGCGGGGCAAGCGCGGCCACCTCTCCGCTGACGGCGAAGGAGGGCACTTTCCCTTAGCGCCCCCGGGGATACGTGTTATGATCACATTTCCCCCAAAAGGCTCCGTCGGGGAAAGTGTTTAAAGATTTCGGAGGATGACGAATGCAAGCCCTGGAAGAGAAGATCGCGCATCTGACACGGACGGTCGATGACCTGTCCGACACCATCGCGCGGCAACAGGGAGAGATCATGATGCTGACCCGCCGCGTCCAGATGCTCATGCAACGCGAGGCCGAGCGGGAAGCGGCTTCGGGCAGCGGAATCTACATGGGTGAAGAGCGTCCGCCGCACTACTGAGGCCCCGGCAAACCGACCGAGCTAGCGACGCGTGGAAAGGGTCAGACCTCTTCCACCGCCAGCACCCCCGGCAGCGACTTGATGGCCCCCTTCACCTGCGGCGTGACGGGGAATTCGACATGGGCGTCGACCTCGACCTCGCCCGGCAGGGCCGGGTCCATCAGGCAGAAGTGGATCGGCCCCTTGGCCACGCCGCGCACCGTGTCGGCAGTGCCTGCCAGAACCGAGGCCACCGAGGGGATCGCGCCGGCCTCTTCGACAAAGATCTTCAGCCCGATGGCACCCGCATCGGCCACCGCCTGATCCATCGGCCCGATGGAGCGCGCCAGCAGCTTGAGCTGGTCGGCCTCGACATTGGCCTCGACCGTCAGCACCACCTTCGAGCCGTTCTCCAGGAATTCGCGCGACTTTTCCAGCGTCTCGGAGAAGATCGTCACCTCGTAGGCGCCCGTCGGATCCGAAAGCTGGGCGAAGGCAAAGCGGTTGCCGCGCGCAGACTTGCGTTCCTGCCGGCCGGTGACGATGCCCGCCATCTTGGCGATCACCGGCTGCTCCATGGCCTGCTTGTGCACCTCGTCCAGGGTCTTGACCTGCTTGCGCTTCAGCGCGCCCATGTAGTCGTCCAGCGGGTGCCCCGAGAGGTAGAAACCAATGGCCTTGAACTCTTCCGCCAGCCGCTCGGCAGGCATCCAGTCGTTGACCGGGGCAAGGCGCGGCTCGGGCAGGTCGTCGCCCGCCTCGCCGAACAGCGAGACCTGGTTGGAATTCTTCTGATCCCAGAAGGCGGCCGAGTAGCTGACCAGCGCTTCGAGCGACTCGAAGACCTTGCGGCGGTTGCGGTCCAGCTCGTCGAAGGCGCCGGCGCGGGCCAGCATCTCGAGCGGCCGCTTGCCGACCTTCTTCAGCTCGACCCGGCGGGCGACATCGAAGAGCGTGGCGAAGGGCTTGTCCCGGCCATCCTGCTTGCGCCCCTCCTCGACCAGCCGCATCGCGTCCACGCCGACGTTCTTCAGCGCGCCGAGGCCATAGACCAGCGCCCCGTCCACCACCTTGAACTGCGCATTCGAGCGGTTCACGCAGGGCGGCACATAGGGCAGCTTGAGGCCCTTCTTCACCTCCTGGAAATAGATCGTCAGCTTTTCCGTCAGGTGGATATCACAGTTCATGACGCCTGCCATGAACTCGACCGGGTGGTTGGCCTTCAGCCAGGCCGTGTAGTAGCTGACCACCGCATAGGCGGCGGCGTGGGACTTGTTGAAGCCGTAGTTGGCGAATTTCTCCAGAAGGTCGAAGACCTCGGTCGCCTTCTTCTTGTCCACCCCGTTCTTGGCCGCACCGGCCTCGAACTTCGGGCGTTCGGCGTCCATCGCCTCCTTGATCTTCTTGCCCATGGCGCGGCGCAGAAGGTCGGCGCCGCCAAGCGAATAGCCCGCCATGACCTGGGCGATCTGCATCACCTGTTCCTGGTAGACGATGATGCCCTGGGTCTCGGCCAGGATGTGGTCGATCGAGGGATGGACCGAGGTGATCTCGCGCAGGCCGTTCTTGACCTCGCAGTAGACCGGGATGTTCTCCATCGGGCCGGGACGATAGAGTGCGACGAGGGCCACGATGTCCTCGATGCAGGTCGGCTTCATCTGCTTCAGCGCGTCCATCATGCCGGTAGATTCCACCTGGAACACAGCGACGGTCTTGGCGCGGGCGTAAAGCTTGTAGGTCTTCTCGTCGTCCAGCGGGATCAGGTTGATCTGGTTCTCGCCGCCCGGCGTAGGTTCATAGAGCTGCGTCCCATCCGCCGCGATATGCAGGTCCCGGCCCGAGCTGTGGATCTGCTCGATCGCGTTCTGCACCACGGTCAGGGTCTTCAGCCCGAGAAAGTCGAACTTCACCAGCCCGGCCTGTTCGACCCATTTCATGTTGAACTGCGTCGCCGGCATATCGGATCGCGGATCCTGGTAGAGCGGCACCAGCTCATCCGTGGGACGGTCGGCGATGACCACACCGGCGGCGTGGGTCGAGGCGTTCCGCAGCAGCCCCTCGACCTGCTGGCCATAGGTCAGCAGGCGGTTCACCACCTCTTCGTTGCGCGCCTCTTCGGCCAGGCGGGGCTCGTCGCGCAGGGCCTGTTCGATACTGACCGGCTTCACCCCCTCGACCGGGATCAGCTTGGACAGCCGGTCGACCTGGCCGTAGGGCATCTGCAGCACCCGGCCGATGTCGCGCACGGCGGCCTTGGACAGCAGCGCACCGAAGGTGATGATCTGCCCCACCCGGTCGCGGCCATACTTCTGCTGCACGTAGCGGATCACCTCTTCGCGGCGATCCATGCAGAAGTCGATGTCGAAGTCGGGCATCGACACACGTTCCGGGTTCAGGAAGCGTTCGAACAGCAGAGAGTAGCGCAGCGGATCAAGGTCGGTGATGGTCAGCGCATAGGCCACCAGAGACCCAGCCCCCGAGCCCCGCCCCGGCCCCACCGGGATGCCGTGGTCCTTGGCCCACTGGATGAAGTCCGCCACGATCAGGAAGTAGCCGGGGAAGCCCATGCCCTCGATGATGCCCAGCTCGAAGTCCAGCCGCTTCTGGTACTCTTCCTCAGGCACTGCGTGGGGGATCACCGCCAGGCGTGCCTGCAGCCCCTCGTTGGCCTGGCGGCGCAGTTCGGCGACCTCGTCATCGGCGAATTTCGGCAGGATCGGGTCACGGCGATAGGCCATGAAGGCACAGCGGCGGGCGATCTCGACCGTGTTCTCGATGGCCTCGGGCAGGTCGGCGAACAGCGTCGCCATTTCCTGCGGAGACTTGAAGTAATGCTGCGCGGTCAGCCGGCGGCGCGGTTCCTGCTGATCGACGTAGGAGCCCTCGGCGATGCAGATCAGCGCGTCATGGGCCTCGTACATATCGGGCGTCGGGAAGTAGACGTCATTGGTGGCGACAAGCGGCAGCTCCATCGCATAGGCCATCTCGACGAAACCGCGCTCGGTCAGCTTCTCGGGCTGAGGCAACCCGCCGTCCTCGGGGTGGCGCTGCAATTCGACATAGAGGCGATCCGGGTAGATCTGCGCGAAGCGTTGCAGCAGGGCCTGGGCCTCGGGGCGGTGGCCGGTCTGCAGCAGGGCACCGACCGGGCCGTCAGGACCTCCGGTCAGGCAGATCAGCCCCTCGGAATACTGCGCGAGCTGGTCCATCGTGACCTCGGGCAGCGCGCCCATCTTGTCCACGTAGAGACACGAGTTCAGCTTCATGATGTTCTCGTAGCCGCGCTCGGTCTGCGCCAGCAGGACCACCGGCCCCGAGGGGCGCTGCTTGTCGCCCGGTTGCGGCTGATGCCAGGCCACAGAGACCTGGCAGCCGATGATCGGCTGCACCCCCGCCCCGCTGGCGGTGACGGAAAATTCCAGCGCCGAGAAGCAGTTGTTGGTATCCGTCACGGCGACGGCAGGCATCTCCATCTTGGTGCAGAGGCCCGGCAGCTTCTTCAGCCGCACGGCCCCTTCCAGGAGGGAATATTCGGTATGGACGCGGAGGTGGATGAATCGGGGCTCGCTCATCCGACAATGGTATGGCGCGGGCGGGGCGGCAACAAGGGCCGCTTGCCCGGCGCGCGAGCGCCCGCCATAGTCGCCGGGACTGCCCGAGGAGAGCCAGATGGACGAGACCCGTGACCTTCGGCTGACGCGCCTGATCAAGGCTCCGCCCGCCGCGCTCTGGCGCTGCTGGACCGAGCCGCATCTGCTGTGCCAATGGTTCTCTCCCGCCCCCGTCGAGACCACGGAGGCGGTGATCGAACCCCGGGTCGGCGGCCGCTTCTTCACCCGCATGCGCCTGCCGGAGGGAGAGCAGATCGCCTCGGACGGCTGCATCCTCGCCGCCGCCCCGAACCAGATGCTGGCCTTCACCGATGCGCTCGGACAGGGCTTCCGCCCGCTGGGTCAGGGTTTCATAACGGCGATCATCTCGTTCGACCCGGCCGAGGGTGGCACCCGCTATTCCGCGACGGTCCTGCATGCCGACCACGAGGCCCGGCGGCGGCACGAGGAGATGGGCTTTCACGAGGGCTGGGGCCTTGCCACGCAGCAGCTTGCCGCCCTCGCAAGCAAGATCAAGACCTAGGCGAAAGCCCGAAAAAGCGGCAGTATACAGGCGGTAAATACTTGCCAAGCCCTTGCCCTGCCGCTTTTCTGGGCTGTACGACGGGGATCGCCGTTCCTTCTACGCCGCATCGAAGGAACCGGACATGGCGCAATCTGTATGGCGGCGGTGATAGCAAATGACACTCTCCTTTCACCTGAACGGAGAACGGGTGGACCTCTCGGGGGTCTCGCCGACGATGACGCTGCTCGACTGGCTGCGGATCGACCGCGGGCTGACGGGCACCAAGGAAGGCTGCAACGAGGGCGACTGCGGCGCCTGCACGGTCATGGTGACCGGAGAAGACGGACCGCGCGCGCTGAATGCGTGCATCCTGTTCCTGCCCCAGCTTCAGGGCCGCGCCGTGACCACGGTCGAGGGTCTCGCCCCGCCCGAGGGCGGGCTGCACCCGGTGCAGCAGGCGATGGTGGATCACCATGGCTCGCAATGCGGGTTCTGCACGCCGGGCTTCACCGTCTCGATGGCCACCGCCCAGCTGACCGGCGAAACCGACCATGACCTGACGCTGGCGGGCAACCTCTGCCGCTGCACCGGCTATGCGCCGATCATCCGTGCCGCCGAGGCCGCCGCGCAGGCCCCTGCCCCGGCCCATCTGCCGAAAAGCTTCCAGATGCCCGTTGAGGGCGAGGGCCTGGCCTTCCAGCCCGAAAACGCTGATGCGCTGGCCGAGTGGTACGAGGCCCACCCCGAGGCGACCCTTGTCGCCGGGGCCACCGACCTCGGGCTGCATGTGACCAAGGCGATGCGCAACCTCGGTCAGGTCGCCTTCCTCAATCGCTGCGCCGACCTGAAGGGGATCGAGGTCAGCGAGACCGAGATCCGCATCGGCGCCATGGCCACCTGGTCCGAGCTGCTGCCCCGGATCGCCCCCCATCACCCCGGCCTCGCCGCCATGCTGCGCCGCTTCGCCTCTGTGCAGGTGCGCAACGCCGCGACCGTGGGCGGGAACATCGCCAACGGCTCGCCCATCGGGGACGGGCCGCCCGCGCTGATCGCGCTCGGCGCCACGCTGCATCTTCGGAAAGGCGCCACCCGGCGCAGCCTGCCGCTGGAGGACTTCTTCCTCGACTACGGCAAGCAGGATCGTGCGCCCGGCGAATTCGTCGAGGCCGTGTCGATCCCCCGCCAGGCGGACCGGCTGGCCTGCTACAAGCTGTCCAAGCGCTTCGACCAGGATATCTCGGCGGTCTGCGGCTGCTTCTCGATCACCGTCGAGGATGGCATGGTCACCGGCGCCCGCATCGCCTTCGGCGGCATGGCGGGGGTGCCCAAGCGCGCCGCCCATGTCGAAGCCGCGCTGATTGGCCAGCCCTGGGAGATGGCGACCATCGAGGCTGCCGTCCCCGCTTGGGCCAAGGACTTCACCCCGATGAGCGACATGCGCGCCTCGGCCGACTACCGTCTGAAGGCGGCGCGCAACATGTTGCCGCGCTACCTGCTGGCCGATCTCGGCCAGGATGTCGATCTGCTGGAGGTCGAGGCATGAGCGAACAGGTCCGCAAGCCCCTGCCCCATGACAGCGGCCCGCTGCATGTCACCGGACAGGCCCGCTACATCGATGACATCCCCCTGCCCGCCAACACGCTGCACCTGGCCTTCGGCACCTCGCCCGTGGCGCGGGGCGAGATCACCGCGATCGACCTCTCTGCCGTGCGCGCCGCGCCGGGCGTGGTCAAGGTCATGGTCGCCGGGGATCTGCCCTTTGCCAATGACGTGGCCTCGGCGCCGGTACATGACGAGCCGCTGCTGTCGACCGGCCGGGTGAACTATGTCGGCCAACCGATCTTCCTCGTGGCCGCCACCAGCCACCACGCCGCCCGCAAGGCCGCGACGCTGGCGAAGATCGAGATCGCCGAAGAGACGCCGATCCTGACCGTCGACGAGGCGCTGGCGGCGGAAAGCTACATCGAATACCCGCCGCTGGTCTGGTCCAAGGGCGATGCCGAGGCCGCCATCGCAAGCGCCCCCCGCGTCATCGAGGGGCGCATCGAGATGGGCGGGCAGGAGCATTTCTACCTCGAAGGGCAGGCCGCGCTGGCCCTGCCGCAGGAAGGCGGCGACGTGCTGGTCAGTTCCTCGACCCAGCACCCGACCGAGATCCAGCACAAGGTGGCCGAGGCCATCGGCAAGCCGATGCATGCCGTCCGCGTCGAGAGCCGCCGCATGGGGGGTGGCTTCGGCGGCAAGGAGAGCCAGGGCAATGCGCTGGCGGTCTCCTGCGCCGTGATCGCCTCGCTGACGGGCCGCCCGGCCAAGATGCGTTACGACCGCGACGACGACATGCAGATCACCGGCAAGCGCCATGATTTCCGCATCGACTACCGCGTCGGCGTCGATGAGACGGGCCGCATCCTGGGCGTCGACTTCAAGCAGTACACCCGCGCCGGCTGGTCGCAGGACCTGACGCTGGCCGTGGCCGACCGTGCCATGCTGCATACCGACAACGCCTACCTGCTGGACCACGCCCGGATCGAAAGCCACCGGCTGCGCACCAACATGTGCTCGGCCACCGCCTATCGCGGTTTCGGCGGGCCGCAGGGTGTCGTCGGGATCGAGCGGGTCATCGACCACGTGGCGCATGAGCTGGGCATGGACCCGGTCGAACTGCGGCGGGTGAACTACTACGCGGATCGCCCGGTCGAGGCGGCGGAGGGGGGCGCTGCCCCCCGGCCTGCGGCCCCCCCCCGGAGTACTTCGGGCTCGGTGATGGACGTGACCTCACGCGCTGCGGCGGGGGCCTTCCCGGTGGAGGGCGATGCGCGGCCCGCGACCGAGGGACAGACGACGCCCTACGGCATGAAGGTCGAGGATTTCATCCTGCACCGGATGACAGAGCGCCTGCTGGAAAGCAGCG
>NZ_AFPM01000195.1 GCF_000220565.1 Oceanicola sp. S124
CCCACCAGGCCCAGACCGCCTGCAGCGCATGGCGGGGGCGGCTTCTCAGGTGGTGGCCGCAGCGCTGGCAGGTCTGCTGCTCCTGCGGCCAGACGCGGCTGCAGCGGGTGCAGGCCACGAGGCCCATCTCGCGCGCCGACTTCATGCCGCAGGCTCCGGCGCCGGCCGGCCACCGGCGGGCGCCGGGCGCGAACGGTCGAGGCTCTTCCACACCGAGTGGCGGCAGATCAGCCGATCCTGCACCGGCACCAGGATGACCAGGCTGGCGAAGATCCAGAAGGCGGCGCCGAACTCGACCCGCGCCAGGTCTGTGACCTTGATCAGCGCGACGGCGCAGCCGATGGCAAAGACCTCGGCCATGGACCAGGGCCGCAGCGCCTCGGACAGGCGGAAGGCCGTGGCCGCGCCGGGCCAGGGCGCGCGGTCCCGCACCAGCGGCCAGAGCACGTAGATCGACAGCCCGGCCCGCAACGCGGGAATGAAGACGATCAGCGCCGCCAGCAGCAGGGACAGCCCTATCAGCAGCGGCGAGGCCGAAAAGGCCAGCGCCGCATCGAGGATCGAGCTGGCATGGGCCAGCCCCGCCCGGCTGATGCGCAGGAAGGGCAGCGTGGTGGCGGTGATCGCCAGGATCAGCACCGCGAGGCTGACTCCGATGATCTGCTTGCCCGCGCTCTTGCGCGGCGCCGCCAGCACGTGATCACAGCGTAGGCAAAGCACCCGTTCCCCCGGCCCCGGCTCTTCGACGCGCTGCACGGCGTCGCAGCGCGGGCAGGCGACGAGATCGGCAAGCGGGTCGCGTCGGACCGGGTCGGCAGGGGTTTCGGGCATCGCGCTCAAGAGACTGGAAAGACAGGGGTCACCTAGCCTCATCACCTTTGAAGTCAAATGGCAAGCACGGGCCCCGGACGCCAACGGATGGCAACCGGATGGCAATCCTCCCGGACCAAGACTGCGGAACCGCGCACACTGCCGCCGGGGATTCTGCGCGACAGGCCTTGCGCCCGCCGTCGCCTCCGTTAGCGTCTGCCCGAATGCAGGAGACCACCATGACCACCCCCGACTTCGACGAAATCATCGACCGCCGCGGCACCCATTCCTCGAAATGGGACGGAATGGAAACCTACTACGGCCTCTCCCCGGACGAGGGCCTGCCCATGTGGGTCGCCGACATGGACTTCCGCCCGCCGGCCTGTGTCACGCGGGCGGTGAAGGACTACGCCGACCACGGCGTCTTCGGCTATTTCGGCGATGACAGTGCCTACCGCGAGGCCGTCGGCTGGTGGATGCGCGAACGTCACGGCTGGCAGATCGACACCGGCGCGGTCTTCTCGACCCACGGGCTGGTCAACGGCACCGGCCTCTGCCTGCAGGCCTTCACCGAGCAGGGCGACGGGGTGATCCTGTTCACGCCGGTCTACCACGCCTTCGCGCGGGTGATCCGCGCGGCCGGCCGCAGGGTCGTCGAATGCCCTCTGGCACTGAACGAAGGCCGCTACGAGATGGACTTCGACGCCTATGACGCGCAGATGACCGGCGAGGAGCGGCTGCTGATCCTCTGCTCGCCGCACAATCCCGGCGGCAGGGTCTGGAGCGCGCAGGAACTGAAGGCCCTCGCCGCCTTCGCACAGCGCCACGACCTGATCGTGGTCTCCGACGAGATCCACGCCGACCTGCTGATGCCCGGCCAGACCCATCTGCCCATGGCCGTCGCCTGCCCCGAGATCGCCGACCGGCTGGTGATGATGACCGCCACCACCAAGACCTTCAACATCGCCGGCGCCCATACGGGCAACGTGATCCTGCACGACCCCGCCCTGCGCCGCCGCTTCGAAACGGTGATGTCGGCCTTCGGGATCTCTCCCAATGCCTTCGGCATGCACATGGCCACCGCCGCCTATTCCCCCGAAGGCGCCGCCTGGGTCGATGCGCTCTGCGCCTACCTCGACGGCAACCGGCAGCTCTTCGATGCCGGGATCGAGAAGATCCCGGGCCTGAAGTCGATGCGGCTGCAGGGCACCTACCTGGCCTGGGTCGATTTCTCCGGCACGGGTATGGAGACCACGGAAGTCCAGCGCCGCATCCTGAAGGACGCGAAGATCGCGGTGAACTATGGCGAAAGCTTCGGGCTGGGCGGCGAGAGCTACCAGCGGTTCAACCTGGCCACCCCCCGCGCCCGGGTGGAAGAGGCCGTCGAGCGGATGCAGAAGGCTTTCGCCGACCTGCAATGAGGACATGGGGAAGGGGGCGCTGCCCCCATCTCCTGCGGAGATCCCCCGCAGTATTTATGGCCATCGGATAGAGACAAGGGCCTCTTGCTTCCATCCGATGGCTGAAAATACTGCGGGGGTGAATGGTGCCGGCACGGCGCCAGAGGGGGCAGAGCCCCCTGCCCGGCCCCGGAAAGGACAGGACATGACCGAAAGCGCGAAGCTGGACCATATCGTCGTCGCCGCCGCCGATCTGGGCGCCGGTGTCGCCTGGGTCGAAGAGAGGCTGGGCCAGCCCCTGCCCTCGGCCGGGGGCAAGCATCCCTTGATGGGCACGCACAACCGGCTGATGCGGCTGGGAGAGGCCTCGTTCCTGGAGGTCATCGCGCCCGATCCTGATGCCGAAGCGCCCGCACATCCGCGCTGGTTCGGGCTGGATCATCCGCCCGCGACGCCACGCCTGGCGCATTGGCTGGTGCGCTGGCCCGGGCTGGCGCGGCAGGCGATCCCGGCGGTCAGTGGTCCGGCGATCCGCCAGCGGCGCGGCGACCTGA
>NZ_AFPM01000194.1 GCF_000220565.1 Oceanicola sp. S124
AGGAAGAAGATCAGCAGCAGGAACACGACGTTGATCATTGGCACGATGGATTCGGCCCGGGGCTTGCGCGCCGGAGGGGCGAAGCTCATCTGTTTCGTGGCACGGGCCATGGTCACTCCACCAGCACGATATTCGTATGCCCGGCCCCGCGCAGGGCCGTGACGACGTCGACCACGCGCTGCAGCGGCGCCTGGTCCTGGCCGCGCAGGATCACGGTGTCGGCGGGGTTGGCCGACAGGTCCTGCAGGGCGGGCAGCAGCGCCTCGGCGGTGATCTCGACCCCGTTCAGCTTCAGGCCCTCGGGCAGTACATCCACAAGGCGCGGCGCGCCCTGGTAGCCACTGCCCCCCTGCGAGGCCAGCGGCAGCGGCAGCACCTCGTCGGTGCCGAAACGCGAGGCCAGCATGAAGAAGACCAGCAGCAGGAACACCACGTCGATCATCGGCGTCAGAGAGGGCTTGCGGCGCGGTCGCGGGGTATCATCCACGAAGGACATCAGACGGTCCGTCCCGGCTTACTGGGCGGCCAGCTTGGCGACGTTCTCGCCCATGCCGTCGCCGGGAAGGTCGGCGACGAAGATGCGGGCCGAGAGATCCTCGAGATCGGTGCGCAGGTTGTCCAGCACCGCCTCGAACCAGGTCAGCGCCGCCGAGGCCGGGATCGCCACGGCCATGCCCGCGGCGGTGGTCAGCAGGGCTTCCCAGATGCCCCCGGCCAGCATCGAGGGATCGGCGTTCGAGCCGGCCTCCTGCAGCGCCTGGAAGGCC
>NZ_AFPM01000193.1 GCF_000220565.1 Oceanicola sp. S124
TCTTGGACAGCTTGTCGGCCATGTCCTCCAGCTTCTTCACCCGTTCCTCGCATTTGCGCACCTCGCCGCGCAGGGCAAGGATCTGATCACGCGAGGGCTTCTTCGGCTTGGGCTTGGGGGCCTCGGCCTTGACCGGCTTGTCCGGCGTCAGCAGCAGCTGGCGATAGCTTTCCAGGTCGCCCTCGTAGGGGGTCACATGGCCGTCCTTGACCAGCCAGAGCCGGTCGGCGACGAGGCTCAGCAGGTGCATGTCGTGGCTGACCAGGATCACCGCGCCGGTGTAATCGGTCAGCGCCTCGACCAGCGCCTCGCGGCTCTCGATGTCCAGGTGGTTGGTCGGTTCGTCGAGGATCAGCATATGCGGGGCATCCAGCGTCGCCAGCAGCAGCGACAGCCGCGCCTTCTGACCGCCCGACAGCTTGCCGACCAGCGTTTCGGCCTGCTCGGCCCCGACACCGAAACCGGCCAGCCGCGCGCGCAGCTGCGCCGGCGCCTCGTTCGGGCGCTCGCGCCGGACGTGGTCGATGGGGGTTTCGTCCAGGTACAGCTCTTCGACCTGGTGCTGGGCAAAGAAGCCTATGCGCAGCTTCGAGCTCTTGACGATATCGCCCTCCATCGCCGCCAGCCGGTCCGAGAGCAGCTTCGACAGCGTCGACTTGCCCTCGCCGTTGCGGCCGAGCAGGGCGATGCGGTCGTCCTGGTCGATCCGAAGGTCCAGCTTGCGCAGCACCGGCTTGCCGTCATAGCCGACCGAAACGCCCTCGGTCTTCAGGATCGGCGGAGACAGCTCCTCGGGCTGCGGGAAGGAGAACCGGCGCAGCGCGGCCTCCTGCGGCCGGGTGATCGGGGTCATCTTCTCCAGCGCCTTGACGCGCGACTGCGCCTGCTTGGCCTTGGAGGCCTTGGCTTTGAAGCGATCGACGAAGCTTTGCAGGTGCGCCCGGCGGGCTTCCTGCTTGCTGGCCTCGGCTTCGGCCACGGCCAGCTTCGCCGCGCGGGTGCGTGCGAAGGTGTCATAGCCGCCGGAATAGAGCGTCAGCTTCTTGTCTTCCAGGTGCAGGATGTGACCGACGGCGCGGTTCAGCAGTCCGCGGTCGTGGCTGATCACCAGCACCGTATGGGGATAGGTCTGCAGGTAGCTCTCCAGCCAGAGCGCGCCTTCCAGGTCCAGGTAGTTGGTCGGTTCGTCGAGCAGCAGCAGGTCGGGCTGGCTGAACAGCACGCCCGCCAGCGCCACGCGCATCCGCCAGCCGCCCGAGAAGGCGGAACAGGGCATCTTCTGCTCGGCGTCATTGAAGCCGAGGCCCTTCAGGATGCTCGCCGCGCGGCCTTCCGCGGACCAGGCGTCGATATCGGCCAGACGCGTCTGGATATCGGCGATACGGCCTGCCTCGGTGGCGCTCTCGGCCTCGGCCAGCAGGCCGGCGCGCTCGGTATCGGCGGCCAGCACGGTATCGATCAGCGACACCTCGTTGCCCGGCACCTCCTGCGCCACGCCGCCGATGCGGGCGCGGACGGGCAGGGTGATCTCTCCGCCATCCAGCGTCAGCTCGCCCCGGATCAGCTTGAACAGCGTGGTCTTGCCGGTGCCGTTGCGGCCGACGATGCCCACCTTGTGGCCTTCGGGAATGGTGACGGAGGCCTCTTCCAGAAGGGAACGGCCGGCGACGGAGTAATTGATCGAGGAAATACGCAACATGGCCGCTCTCTGCCGCAAGCCGAGGGGGCCGTCAATCGAAGCTTGCAATGCGACAGGGACAGGGTGCCACCCGCGGGCAGGGCGCAGGCACTCCTCCAGGGGAAACTCCCTGATCCGGCAGGGGTTTGTCCCAGGAATGCCCGGTCAACACTCAGGCGCATATCGCCCGCCTCATGCGCAGGGATCGGTCCCCTTGACCTGCGCGCGCAGCGGGTCGCGACCGGGCACCCCGCCTCCTGCGACCATCACCGGGCTGAAAATACTCCGGGGGGAGGGCTCCGGAACGGAGGCCGGGGGGCAGAGCCCCCTGCCTGCCCCTGAGGCAGCCGCCCCAGATACCCGCTTTTCAAAGCGCCATCCCCATGCTACCCGGGCGCGGATATTTCCCGGCGGCAGCGCCCGCCCGACTTCAGAGGACAGTGACATGGCCACCGAACGCACCCTTTCGATCATCAAGCCCGACGCCACCCGCCGCAACCTGACCGGCAAGATCAACGCCAAGTTCGAAGAGGCCGGCCTGCGCATCGTCGCCCAGAAGCGCATCCAGCTGACCATCGCACAGGCCGGTGAATTCTACGCCGTGCACAAGGAACGCCCCTTCTTCGGCGAGCTGACCGAATTCATGGCCTCCGCGCCGGTCGTCGTGCAGGTGCTGGAAGGTGAAGGCGCCATCGCGAAGAACCGCGAAGTCATGGGCGCGACCAACCCCGCCGATGCGGCTGCCGGCACCATCCGCGCCGAATTCGCCGAGTCCGTCGGTGAGAACTCGGTCCACGGCTCCGACGCGCCCGAGACCGCGGCCCAGGAGATCGCCTTCTTCTTCTCCGGCCTCGAACTGGTCGGCTGAACCCGTCCACAGGGTTGAAATCGGAACGCGCGGGGGGAAACCTCCGCGCGTTTTTCGTTGCGCGGGCGAACACGCCGGTCAAGGCGTCGATCAGGGCGTCTCCTGGACCTTCGGCGGGGCCTGACGCGACCGGCGCGCCTTGCGGAGGCGCCGCGCGCCGCGATGCATCCCCCGATTTGCCTCGAAGGGCAGGTGATGCAGCCCGCAGTCCATGCAGCTGCCCGACACGCCGCAGTCATGCGACCAGCAGCGGACCGGCCCGGCAAGGGCCAGCAGGATGCGCTCGAGGTGCTGGAACTCCGAGCCCTTCAACAGGATCACCTCGCCCGGCAGGGCAGTGGCGACGACATGGGTGGCGGCCTCTTCGACGGTCTGGACCTGAAGCAGCCGGCCCTTCGCCTCGGCCTCGGGCAGCACGCTGCCACGGTGCGAGCGGTCCGCCACCAGCACCACCTCGTCGGCACAGAGCAGCGCCGCCTCGACCGCTTCGCGCTGCACCTTGCGGCGCTTGTCGCCATAATCCGAGATCGAGCCGATGACGATGCGCCGCCGCGGGGCGGGGGCGTCGCGCAGGGCCTCGAAGGCCAGCCCGAGGGTGTCGCGCGGTGCCTTGGCGCAGTCGGCAAAGACCACCGGGCCGCCGGGTATGTCGTGACGCGAGAACCGGGTCGGCAGCGGGGCGACACGTGCAATGGCGGCGGCGATGCGCTCGGGGGCCACGCCGAGGGCCAGGCCGGTCGCGGCGGCGGCGGTGACCGGCAGGGCGAAGTGACGGGCCGGGAACCGGGTGGGCAGCACCAGGGGCCGGCCCTGCCAGTCCAGCGTCACGGTGATCCCGCTCAGCGCATCACCGGTGATCGCGGTGATCCGGCAGTCGGCCTCCGCGCTTTCGCCGAAACGGATCACCCGTGCCCCGGTCCGCGCGGCCATGCCCGAGGCCAGGTCGTCATCCCCGTTCAGCACCGCCAGCCCGCCGGGCCGCAGCGCCGCCACCAGCGCGCCTTTCTCGGCGGCGATCGCCTCGCGGCTGCGGAACTGGCTGAAGTGCTCGCGGCCGATCAGCGTGACCACCGCGACATCCGGGCAGAGCAGCCGCGCCATGTCCGGCATCTGGCCCGGTCCGCCGACGCCGGTCTCGGCGACCACGAAATCGGCGCCCTCCGAGGCCCGGATGGTCTTCAGCAGCGGGTTGATCGTGTTGTCGAAGATCTGCGCGTTGACCATGCCCTCGCCCTCGAGGATGGCTGTGATCAGCGTCGCGGTGGTCGACTTGGCGGAACTGCCGGTGACACCGATGAAGGTGCCCTTCGCCCGCCGCCGGACCCGCAGGGCGTGGTCGATCTGCAGCGGCCGGATCAGCTTGACGCGGAAGTCGCGTTCCAGGTCGGCGAGGCGGCGGCGCAGCGGGCGTTTCACGCAGCGGCTCCTTCCGTGAGGGCGGCGGACAGATGGGCCTGAAGCTCGGCCTTGTGGCCCGTGTAGCGACCAACCGATGCCTCGGCGAGGGGCGGATCGCGCAGCAGCGCCGCGGTGATCGGATAGGCGGTGCGGGTGGCATCCAGGGTCGAGAAGTAGTCATCGAACTTGAACCGCCCGCCCTGCATCTGCTCCGAGGGGGCCAGCCAGAGGCTGGGGATAGAGAAGGCATCCGCCGCGATCAGCCCGTGCAGGGACTGGCTCAGCACCACGCGGCAGCGGCCGATGTCGCGCAGTACCTGCCAGGGGGGGCGGCTGACGTCGATGAGGCGCAGCCCCGGCGGCAGGTTGCGGCGCAGGGCGGGCAGGGAACGCACATGGGGGATCAGCCCGACGTCCTCGCCGCCCTCGGGGCGCATCAGCCGGTCCACCAGCACCAGCGGATCGCCGAGGGGTACCGTGCCCTCCAGCCCCAAGGCCCGGGCAGAGAGCGCGCCGCGCAGCGCCACCACGCGGCCCGGGGCCGGGGCGGTCTGCACCGGCTCCAGCAGGCCCGAGCCGAGCACGACCGACTGCGGGGTGGCCTTGCCCAGGATGCTGCCCATGCCGAGGAAATGCGCGCGCTGCCGGTCGCGGCACAGGCGGATGCGCTGCCCCGAGAGGGCCTCGAAGAGGTCGGGGTTGATGTCGTCGCCGAAGTTGGGTGTGCCGAGGTGCCAGAACATCGCCCGTGCTGCACTGCCGCGCAGCTGCGCGCGCGAGCTGCGGTTCAGCTTGCGGACCTTGCGGATCATGAGCGGTACCAGCGCGATTGCAGCGCGATCTGCAGCCGGTAGATCGGCCGCAGCACCTCGCGGCGCAACCTCTGGCGGGCCGTCAGGCAGCCATGGATCGAGCTGCCGCCGAGGCTCGCGGACACCTCGCGCACGCCGGAGGGCCAGACCGACAGCACCTCGACCCCATGCAGCCAGCGCAGCTGCAGGAATGTGTCCACCGGGCGATCGATCCGGCTGGTGGCGGCCAGCAGCCGGGCCGCGGCGGCGCGGGTCACCACCTGGGCGCGCATCCCCAGCCCGACGGTCTCGGGTCGCAGCAGGCGGATGTCGGGGCGATGGCCGGCAACCAGCGGCCCGCGCTCTGAGGGCTTGACCGGGAAGCGGACCAGGGCGGTCTCGGGCAGATGGGTCACGGCCAGTTCCAGCGCGGCAGGAAAGCGCGGACCAAGATCCACGTCGTCTTCCAGCACGAGGGCCGCCGGGTGGCCTTCGTCGAGGATGCGCTGCCAGCAGGCGCGATGGCTGAGAAAGGTGGCCACCTCTGCGGGACGCAGCCGGAACGGATAGGGGGTGACGGCGCAGGGGCCCTGGGCGGCGGCCAGCTGCGCCTGGCTCATCGTGGCGCCGTCGATGGCCGGCATCACATCGGCGCCAGGCCCGAGCTGGGCCAGCAGGGCCTCGACCCTGGCGCGGCGGGCGGTATTGCGGCGCAGGTGGATGACCATCGCCGGCAGCAGCAGGGCGCTGGTGCGACAGAAGCTCATGGCTGCGCCCTCTGCCAGCGGCGGCGGTGGCGGAACACCCGCTGGCGGGGTTTCAGCCAGGCCACGACGGATTTCAGCGGCCCGCCGGTGCGGCGGTGGAAGGCGTCGATCCCGGCGTCGATGGAGCGGACGTGATCCTGGCGCCCGGCCCGTTCGGCGGCCTGGCGCATCAGTTGCGCCTCGTTCAGGTGGCTGGCGTAGCTGACCCAGAGCGGCTTTTCCAGCGGATCGACATCGGGAAAGCTGACCGCCCGCGTCCGATGGCCGTGGATGTCGAGAACGCGCAGGACGAAATTGCACTTGGGACAGCGCCCGCAATTGACGCTGGTCTGGGTGCAGACGCGCAACTCGGGCAGCATGCTGCCCTCGTCGGCGACCCGAAGGATCTTGTCGACCCGCGCATGCGGGCAGTGATGCACCACCGAGAGCGCCGGCGTCGAGAACAGGGGATCCAGAAGCGGATGCGAGCCCCAGGGCGTGAGATCGCCGAGGTCGCCGGACGAGGCGATCAGCAGCTCTGCGAAATGATCCGACAGCAGGTGGCCGATGGCGGCCAGCGCGCCGCCGTGCATCTCGACCCATCCGGCATAGGGGTGGAAGCCCTGGCGCACGTCGGTCTCGATGACGATGGCCTCGATGCCGCGGGCGCGGGCCAGGGCGCGGGTGCGGGCCTCCATGGCGGCGCTCTCGACGGTATCCGACAACGGCACGTCGACCCCCAGCAGGGTGATCAGCGCGCTGACCCTGTCCCGGGCCTCGATCAGGGAATAGCTGGAATCCACCCCGCCCGAGTAGAACAGCCCGGTCCCCGGTGCCTGCG
>NZ_AFPM01000192.1 GCF_000220565.1 Oceanicola sp. S124
GAGGGAAAAAGGCGAAGCCCACGAAGTAGATGACGTGTGTGATACCCGTTGCTTCCACGGGTTCCTCCTCTTCCTCCTCCTGGTTGCCGCCACCGTTTCCGTTTCCGCCCCGCTTTGCCGCCGCCGGATCCGCAAGGGCCGCCATCAGCATCGTGACCACCAGCGCAAGACGCAGGAGGGTCGCCGAATGTGCGACGGCAGGGGATTGGGAAAAGGGCATTTTGAACATCGGCGTGACAGACAACTGGGAGGTGTTGCTGCATCAATAGAGGGAAAATACCTCTGAATTGGGGCTGCAATTGGGCGATTTGGCGGGATCGACGCTAGGGAACCCAAGTCGCTGCCATGCGTTGGATCTTCGAAGAACATATGCAATTCCTTCAGGAGATATTCCGATGGCAACCGCAAAAGCCGCTGAAACTACTCGTAATTCCGACAAAGCTCCGGCCGGGGACGCCGCCGCGATCCAGGAGCAGCTGGACGCCGTGCGCGCCGATGTCGCCGAACTGACCCGCGCTCTGGCTGCATACGGTCAGGCGCAGAAAGATGGCATGACCGAGGCAGCCCGGGCCCGCGCCGAGAAGCTGCGCAGCGACGCCGAGGCCGGTCTGGCCGAGACCGAGGCCCGCGCCCGTCACGCCTACGCGCAGACCGAAAGTGCCGTCCGCGAGAACCCGGGCACCGCGCTGGCCGTCGCCGGTGGCGTCGGCTTCCTGGCCGGTCTCTTCCTGTCGCGCCGCTGAGGCGGGCATGTTGGGGACCTTCGGCTACCGCACCCGCACCGCCCTGCACCGGGCAGGCTGGTCCCTTGCCGGGATCACCCTGATCCTGCCCGGGCTCGCCTTCCTGACGGCCGCCCTCTGGCTGCTGCTGAGCGAGCTGCGGGATGCGCTGTTCGCAGCCGGGGTCATCGGCGCACTCTACCTCGGGCTTGGGTTGATCTGCCTGGCCATGGCGCGCCGCCGTCCCCGGATCCCGCTGCCGCCCCGCCACGCGGTTCCGCCACCGCCGCTGGCTGGGGGACTCGCGGCAGAGCTGGTTGCGGCGCTGATGCAGGGCGTCACCGCCGGCATGGCGGCCCGGGCCGCGACACGACGCCCACCACCGCCGCCGCGCGACTGACACGGGCGGACGAGGCCACCCGAGTGTCCCGGAGGCCTGATCCTGAGAGGCCAACGGCATGACCCGACTTTCGCCAAAGGCGCAGATCCACGCGGATTTGCGCCTTTGGTTGTGCCGTATTTGCCGCAGCGTGCCGCAGCCCCCTTCCATCTGCTGACGATTTGCTCTCTCTTGCCGAGGTAGGTGTCAGGCACGAGTGGAACCATGCGGATCGCGATCATCGGGGCGGGGATCATTGGCGTGAATGCCGCGCTTGCCCTGCGTGCGCAGGGCGCCGAGGTGACGCTTTATGACCGTGAAGGGGTCGCCGCGGGCGCCTCGCGGGGCAACGCCGGGATCTTCGCCGACTATGCCGTGCTGCCCGAGGCGCGCCCGGGCCTGCGCCGCGAAGTGCCGCGCATGCTGCTGGATCGCAACGGGCCGCTGTCCATTCGCCTGAGATATCTGCCCAAGCTCTTGCCATGGTTGCGGGAATTCATCCGCGAAGGCCAGCCCGAGCGGGTTGGCCGCAGCACCGATGCGCTGGCGGCGCTGATGAAATGGGTCCGTCCCGACTGGGACCGCGTCCTGCAGGAGGCGGGGTGCGAGGACCTGCGCGTCTCGCGCGGAGTGCTGCATCTCTACCGCAGCCCGCGCGCCATGCATGCCACATTGCCGGACTGGCAGGTCATGGGCGCCCACGGGGTGCCCTTTGAGCCGGTCATGGGACAGGCCCTGCGGGATCTCGAACCGGCGGTCTCGCGCGACTACCAGGCCGGGGTGCTGATGCCGGCGCTCTCCCATGCGCTGGATCCTCTCGGTCTGACCGAGCGTCTCGCGGCTCACGCCCGCGCGCGGGGGTGCGAGTTCCGCCAGACCGAAGTGTCGGCGATCTCGTCGACCGAGACCGGTGTCTGCCTGCATTTCCCTGGCGCCGGCACGCGAGCCTTCGATCGCGCGGTCATCGCCTGCGGCGCGCAATCGCTCGCGCTGACCCGGCCACTTGGCCTGCGCGTGCCCCTGGAAAGTGAACGCGGGTACAACGTGACCCTGCCCGAGCCCTCGGTGATGCCGGGGCGTCCGATCTGCCTGCCCGGGCAGGGCTACTACATGACGCCGATGGCAATCGGTCTCAGGATCGGGGGGCGGGTCGAACTGGGCGGCCTCGCCGCGCCGCCGCGCTGGTCGCGGGCGGATGCCATGCTGCGCCATGCGCGCGGCGTCCTGCCGGGTCTCGAGGCGAAGGGGGCGAAACGCTGGATGGGGCATCGCCCCTCTCTGCCCGACACCCTGCCGGCCATCGGGCCGGTGCCGGGGCAGCCGAACATCCTGACGGCCTTTGGTCACGGGCACCTGGGCTTGACCCTCGCGGCCACCACCGGGCGGATCCTGGCCGAGATGATTTACGAGATCCCGCCAGAGATCGACCCGACGCCCTGCCTTCCGTCCCGCTTCCTCTGAAGCGCTGCGCCGGGCTGGCCGTGCCATGGCGCAGGCATCCCGACCGGTCTCGGCGGGCTATACAGCATGGGGTTTGTGTGGGGTGTCGGCCTCTGGGCCTGTCTACGCGGCTTTCCGGCGCCTGGCCTGCCGCTGCGCGTCAGCCCCGGAAGCGGCGGGCCGATCTGCGCGATCTTTCGTCCTTTTGTCCTGACCCGTGCTTCAGTCTCTTCCGGGTCCGGGCCCTCTCCTCGATCGACGCGTGGTCGAGGCGGGGTTTCCTTCGCAGCCTGGGGATCAGGCCAGGTAATGCACGACGGCGAGTAAGATGGCGGCACCGGCGAGCAGTTCGAGCGCCTGAGCGCGGACCCAGCGGCGGTTCTTCTGCTGGCTGGCGAGTTCGATTTCGTGCTTGCTCATGTCACTGTTCCCTCTGTGAAAGTGTGAGTTAACCATACCGTCGTTAACCCTGAGGGGGGAGGGCTGCGGGGGGGTAATCCGGGGCGCTTTGGGGGACGCGGGATATCTCTTCCGGCGCGGATTGGGACAGGCGGCTGGGCGGCCCTATCCCTTGGGATAGGGGCATCTTGAAGGGGCCATGGGGGTGCCGCAATTGCGCCTTATTTCCGCCGGGCGGAGGCCCTGATCGGGCGGCGACGGCGGGGCATTGAGGGGGGCGTGATTCGCGCCAGCGCCCCCGAATGCGCCGGCGCGCTCGCCCTGAGGGCCATCATGCTGTCCGCTGGCCGGCCCTTGGTCGGGGGCGATCAGGGCGCCGGATCGGCCGCCAGCTCGGCGGCGATATTGCTGTCCAGAGGGGTGCGGTAAGTCATCAGCAGGTAGCCCAGGACCGAGTAGAAGCCCACGGTGGCGATCAGGTCGATGACCGCCGCGCGGCCGATCACCCCGGCCAGCTCGGCCTCCTGCTGCGGTGACAGGTGACGGTCGTCCAGCAGGGCGTCGACGGCGCGCACGATCAGCCCGTCCTCGCCCTCGGGCATCTCGCGGATGGCGGCGATGCGGGCATCCGACATGCCGAGCTTGCGCGCCCGGCTGACGTGTTGCTGCCATTCGTAGGACGAGCCTAGCCGGACACCGGTGCGCAGGATCACCACTTCGGAGCGGATCGGACCCAGGGCGCTGTCCTTCACCACGTGCTGGCGCAGCGGCGCCCAGGCGCGCAGCAGGGCCGGGTGGTGCGCCATGGTGCGGTAGACGTTGAGCTGTCCGGCGAAGCCCTCCAGCAGGTCGGCGATCTCTTCCGGCCAGTCGGCATCGCTCAGGGGCGGGCAGGGGCTGTCGGTCATTTCAGATCTCATCAAGGGCGCGGGTGTAGAGGGCCGGGCGGCGGTCGGCCCAGATCCCGGTGAAGCTGCGGTAGCGGGCGACCTCTGCAAGGTCCAGCGAGACGCGCAGGACGTCTTCGCGGTCATGCTCCAGCGCGCCCAGCAGGCGGCCGTCGGGGCCAAGCGCGCAGGAGCGACCGAAGAAGCGCTGATCGCCATGCACCCCGGCGCGGTTACAGGACAGGAAGAAAACGCCGTTCTCGACGGCGCGGGTATAGGCGCGGTGCAGGAACAGCCCCTCATCCGCCACCGGCGCGCCATCCGTGCCGAAGGAGGCCCAGGCCGAGGTCACGATCTCGGCCCCCTTCAGCGCCAGCGTCCGGGTCACTTCGGGAAAGCGGATGTCGTAGCAGATCTGCATCCCCAGACGGGTGCCAAGCGCGGGAAAGACCGGCAGGCTGTCGCCGGGGGTGAAGTACAGCTTTTCGTTCTGCCACTGGTGGGTCTTGATGTAGGTGCCGCCCAGACCCTCGGGCGTGATCAGCACCGAGGCGTTGTGGATCACCCCGGCCAGCCGCGCGTCACGCAGGCCGAGACCGGCCACGAGGCTGACGCCCAGCTCGGCTGCCAGCGCGATCAGCGCCGCGATCTCTTCGCCCTCCGGGTCGGCGCAGGCATCGCAGAGCGCCGCGCCATAGTGGGCAACGGGAGAGACGAAGGCGCCACCGGGCACCAGCGGCTCGACATAGCCGGTGTTGCTGAGTTCCGGGAAGAGGATGAGGTCGGCGCCCGCCGCGGCCTCGGCGTGGATGAACTCCTCCATCCGGGCGAAGTTGCGGGCGGGCTCCAGCGGGGTGGCGTCGAACTGGACGAGATGGGCGGCGATCATGCGGGCTCCGTCACGCGGCGGCCTTTGGCGAAATCCCAGTCGCGACCGGGGGCGGCTTCCAGCAGGGCGCGGGTGTAGTCGTGTTGCGGGTCTGACAGAACCTGCCCCGCCGGGCCGAATTCCACAACCTCGCCGCGTCGCATGACCATCACGTCGTCGCAGATCTGCGCCGCGACGCGCAGGTCATGGGTGATGAACAGGATTGCCAGGTCGCGCTTTGCCTGCACCTCGGCCAGCAGGTCCAGCACCTGCGCCTGGACCGAGACATCCAGCGCCGAAACCGCCTCGTCCGCGACGATCACGTCCGGCGACATCATCAGGGCGCGGGCGATGGCGATGCGCTGGCGCTGCCCGCCCGAGAACTGGTGCGGGTAGCGGGTCAGCGCGTCGCGGGGCAGGCCGACGACCTCCAGCAGCTCGCCCGCGCGGGCCAGGGCCCCGGCGCGCGGCTCACCGGCGTTGAGCGCGCCCTCGATCAGGCTTTCGCCGGTGGTCAGGCGCGGGTTGAGCGAGCGGTTGGGATCCTGGAAGATCATCTGCACCGCGCGCCGCGCCGGGGCCAGGGCGGCCTGGCCCTGCAGGGGGGCGATGTCGTGGCCGTTGACCAGGATGGCGCCGGCGGTCGGATCCTCCAGCCGCAGCACGCAGCGCGCCACTGTGGACTTGCCGCTGCCGCTTTCGCCGACGATGCCCAGGGTGCGGCCCCGGTCGAGGCGGAAGCTGACCTCGTTCACCGCGCGCACGCGGTGGCCGGGGCGGCCCATGAGCTTGCTCAGGAGCGAGCGGAACTCGAAGACCTTCTCGACCCCGAGCAGCTCAAGCACATGCTCGCGGCGCTCCTGCGTCCGGGCGGGGCGCGGGGTCAGCGAGGGGACGGCGGCCAGCAGGTCGCGGGTGTATTGCTCGCGCGGGGCGCTCAGGACCTCTTCGGTGGTGCCGGTCTCGACCACTTCGCCGTGGCGCATGACGCAGACCCGGTCGGCGATATCCACCACCACGCCCATGTCGTGGGTGATGAACAGGACGGCGGTGTTCTGTTCCTCCTGCAGCTTGCGGATCAGCTGCAGGATCTGCTTCTGCGTGGTCACGTCCAGCGCCGTCGTCGGCTCGTCCGCGATCAGCAGCTTGGGTTTCAGCGCCAGGGCCATGGCGATCATCACCCGCTGGCGCTGGCCGCCCGAAAGCTGGTGCGGGTAGCTGTCGTAGATGCGCGCCGGATCGGGCAGGCTGACACTGTCGAAGGCGGCAAGGGCGGCGGTCTTGCGGTCGGGCGCGCGCATCTTCGTATGCGCCCGGTAGATCTCGTCCATCTGCAGCCCGATGGTCAGCACCGGGTTCAGCGCCGTCATCGGCTCCTGGAAGATCATCGCCATCTCGGCGCCGCGCAGCGCCTTGGTGCGCGCCGGG
>NZ_AFPM01000191.1 GCF_000220565.1 Oceanicola sp. S124
AGCGGCTGGTGATCCGCTGGCTCTATGCGCGCCCGCTGGAAACGCTGCTGGCGACCTTCGGCGTCTCGATCGCGCTGCAGCAGCTGGCCAAGAACATCTTCGGCACACAGGCCCGGCCGCTGACCGCGCCGGACTGGCTGAACGGATCCTGGGTGGTGAACGACATCGTCGGCATCAGCTACATCCGCATCGCCATCTTCGTGCTGGCGCTGATCTTCCTCGGGCTGTTCCTGTTCATGATGAAGAAGACCCGTCTGGGGCTGGAGACCCGCGCGGTGACCCAGAACCCGAAGATGGCGGCCTCGATGGGCATCAACCCCGACCGGGTCAACATGCTGACCTTCGGGCTGGGCTCCGGCATCGCGGGGATCGCGGGGGTGGCCATCGGCCTCTATGCGCAGGTGACCTCGGAAATCGGCCAGCAATACATCGTGCAGAGCTTCATGACCGTGGTCGTGGGCGGGGTCGGCAATATCTGGGGCACCCTGCTGGGGGCGACGATGATCGGCTTCCTGCAGAAGGGGATCGAGTGGTTCAACCCCTCCAACACCCTCGCCGCCCAGACCTACATGATCGTCTTCATCATCATCTTCATCCAGTTCCGTCCCCGGGGCATCATCGCCCTGAAGGGCCGCGCCGCAGGAGACTGAGCCATGATCCCGAAAGGCCGCCCCGCCAATCTCGACCGCCCGCCGCTGCCCGTGATCACCGGTGGCAAGCCCGGCTGTGCTGAAACCGGACCCGAGGAGCAGGACCAATGATCCCCTGTCCCGCCGCCTTCGCGCTCACCCTGATACCCGGCGCGCCCCTCGTGCATCATCAGGCTGAAAATACTCCGGGGGGGACGTGTCCGGCCCCCATCGAGGGCGCCGGACACGTGGGGGGCAGAGCCCCCCGGCGCCCCGACCGGCAGGGGACGAGCCCGGAAACCGGAGAGATGGCATGAGACAGAGCTTCATCGCCCGCAACCCCTCGATCCTGATCTTCCTGCTTTGCCTGGCGGTCTTCACCCTGGCGGTGACCTCGATGTCGCATGCCATGGGGGCGGGGGTGATCTCGACCTCCTTCGTCAAGACGCTGGGCAAGACGCTCTGCCTCTGCCTCGTGGCCATCGCCATGGACCTGGTCTGGGGCTACTGCGGTATCCTCAGCCTCGGCCATTTCGCCTTCTTCGGCCTTGGCGGCTACATGATCGGCATGTGGCTGATGTATGCCCGCACCGAGATCATCGTCGCCGAGAGCCTCGCCAATGCCGCCATCCCGCCGACCCCGCAGGAGGTCGTCGACGCCATCGGCACGCAGATCTTCGGCGTCGTCGGCAGCTCGGACTTCCCGCCGATCTGGCAGTTTGCCCATAGCCTGCCGGCGCAGCTGGCGCTGGTGGTGCTGGTGCCGGGCCTGCTGGCGCTGGTCTTCGGCTGGCTCGCCTTCCGCTCGCGGGTCACCGGCGTCTACCTGTCGATCCTGACCCAGGCGATGACCCTGGCCCTGTCGCTTTACCTGTTCCAGAACGAAAGCGGGCTGCGCGGCAACAACGGCCTCTCGGGGCTGCAGAACCTGCCGGGAGTCAGTGCCTCGCAGGACTGGGTGTCGCTGTGGTTCCTCTGGGGCTCGGCCCTGGCGCTCGGCCTCGGCTATGTGCTCTGCGCCTGGGTGGTCTCGGGCAAGTTCGGCTCGGTCATCCGCGGCATCCGCGATGACGAGGCCCGGGTGCGCTTCCTCGGCTATTCGGTCGAGGGCTACAAGCTGTTCATCTTCACCTTCACCGCGATCATCGCCGCCGTCGCGGGCGCGCTCTATTACCCGCAGGCGGGCATCATCAACCCGGGAGAGATCGCGCCCATTGCCTCGATCTACCTGGCGGTCTGGGTGGCCATCGGCGGACGCGGCCGCCTCTACGGCGCGGTGATCGGCGCGGCGCTGGTCAGCCTGGTCTCGACCTGGTTCACCGGCGGCATGGTGCCCTCGCTGCCGCTTGGCTTCTACACGGTCGACTGGGTTGACTGGTGGCTGGTGCTGCTGGGTCTCAGCTTCGTTCTGGTCACCCTGTTCGCGCCCAAGGGCATCGGCGGTCTGTTCGACCTGCTGTCCCGCCGCAGGGAGGTCGACCAATGAGCGCGCTTCTGGAAGTCTCCGGCATCTCGGTCACCTTCGACGGCTACAAGGCCATCCGCAACCTATCCTTCGAGATCGGCGAATGCGAGCTGCGGGCGATCATCGGCCCGAACGGGGCGGGCAAGACCACCTTCATGGATATCGTCACCGGCAAGACGAAGCCGGACGAGGGCAAGGTTCTCTGGGGCGAGATGTCGCGCAACCTGCTGAAGATGCGGGAATCGAAGATCGCCCAGGCGGGTCTGGGCCGCAAGTTCCAGCGCCCGACGGTCTTCGAGGACCAGTCGGTCGAGGACAACCTGCTGATGGCGCTGAAGAACCCGCGCGGCGCCTTCGCCTGCCTGTTTTACCGGCCCTCGAAGGCTGACCGCGCCCGGGTCGGCGAGCTGGCCGAGGAGGTGGGGCTGGCCGATCAGCTCTCGCGCACCTCGGGAGAGCTGTCCCACGGTCAGAAACAGTGGCTGGAAATCGGCATGCTTCTGGCCCAGGAGCCGCGCCTGATGCTGGTCGACGAACCGGCCGCGGGCATGACCCTGGCCGAGCGCGAACATACCACCGACCTGCTGGTGAACCTGGCGAAGACCCGCGCCGTGGTGGTGGTGGAACACGACATGGAGTTCGTCCGTCGCCTGAACTGCCGGGTGACGGTACTGCACGAGGGCTCGGTGCTGGCCGAGGGCTCGCTTGACCATGTCACCAAGGACCCGCGGGTCATCGAAGTTTACCTGGGGCGCTGAGCATGCTGGATGTGAAAGACCTTACCCTGCACTACGGGCAGAGCCAGATCCTGAACGGGATCGACCTGCAGGCGGCCCAGGGGCAGGTGACCTGCATCATGGGCACCAACGGGGTGGGCAAGACCTCGCTGCTGAAGGCGATCTCGGGAACGCACATGCGCTCGGGCGGGACGGTGGCGCTGGACGGCGAGGACCTGGGGCGGATGCCGGCGCATATGCTCGCCCGCAAGGGGATCGGCTACGTGCCGCAGGGGCGGATGATCTTCCCGCTGCTGACGGTGGAAGAGAACATGGAGACGGCCTTCGCCTGCCTGCCGCGCGCGGAACACCATATCCCCGATGAGATCTACGAGCTGTTCCCGATCCTTAAGGACTTCCTGCACCGGCGCGGCGGGGATCTGTCGGGAGGGCAGCAGCAGCAGCTGGCCATCGCCCGGGCGATGATCACCAAGCCGAAGCTGCTGCTGCTGGACGAGCCGACCGAGGGCATCCAGCCCAACATCATCCAGCAGATCGGCCGGGTGATCGAATACCTGCGTGACCGGGGCGACATGGCAATCGTTCTGGTCGAACAGTATTTCGAATTCGCCTACGCGCTGGCCGACAGCTTCTACGTCATGCGCCGTGGGGCGGTGACGGCCTCGGGCAGCAAGGCCGAGCTGAGCAAGGCCGCGCTGATGGCCGAGGTCTCGGTCTAGGCGCTATAGCCGTCGCCTGCCGGCGACACGTAGGGGGGGCGGGGGGCTCTGCCCCCCCTCCGCTGCGCGGTGTCCCCCCGGAGTATTTTCAGCCTGGTGATGATGCAGAGGGGATGCCAGTCTGGCGGTCTCGTTTTAACGCAGGGGCGTTGCACGCTCTCTATGGCGGAAGGAGGCCTCTATTCGGGCACTGTCCCGCATCATCACCAGGCTGAAAATACTCCCGCCGGAGGCGATCCCGGTTCCCGGCGGGCTCAGGCCTCGATCGAGATGGTGATCGGGCCGTCATTGGTCAGGCTGACCTGCATGTCGGCGGCGAAGCGGCCGGTTTCGACCGGCACGCCCTCTGTGGCCAGCGCCTGGGCGAAATGTTCGTAGAGGCGGCGGCCCTCGTCTGGGGCCACTGCGGCGGAGAAGCCGGGCCGGTTGCCGCGCGAGGTGTCGGCCGCCAGGGTGAACTGGCTGACCACCAGGGCCGATCCCCCGATGTCGCGGACCGAGAGGTTCATCTTGCCGGCGCCGTCGTCGAAGATCCGCAGCTTGGCGATCCGGGAGGCCAGCTTCTCGGCATTGGCCTCGGAGTCGCCCTGCATGGCGCAGACCAGGATCATAAGGCCCTGTCCGCACTGGCCGACCACTTCGCCCGCCACCTCGACCCGTGCCGAGGTCACCCGTTGCAGTACTGCGCGCATTCTGCTCTCCCTTGCCGTTCGCCCCGGCATAACCGATCGCGGCCTGCGGGGCGAGACCACCCTGCAGGCAAGATGCCGGTAACCCCCGCGCCCGACACTGAGGGTCATGCAACCGGGGAGGCAAGACCATGATCCGTTTCGACGACAGGACCTGGGGCCTTCTGGAAGAGCTGGAAGCCGCCCGCGAGGCGCTGGACCGCTGGCGTGGTGTCTACCTGGAGATGGCCTTGCGCCTCCGGCGGGGCCAGCGCAGCGGGCTGGTGACCCGGCAGGGCCATGACGAGAGCCATTGCCGGCTGGGCTGTTGCCTGGCGCAGCTGTCGGCACTTCATCCCGGGGATCCCTATCTGGCCGAGCTGTCGGAGTTGCACGCGGACTTCCACGCCTATGCCGATGCCACCTGCCGGATGATCGCCGCAGGCGAGGCCGAGGCGGCCATCACGGCGCTGACCGGGACCGAGTTCGAGGCCCGGCGCGGCGCCCTGACCGACCGTATCACCGAGCTGATCGCCTGGGCGGCCTGAGGCCGGGCCAGCTAGGGCGCGCTGGCCGCTGGCTTGGGAGAACCCTCGGCTGATGCCGGCACCAGGGTTGCGTCGGCGGGCGCGGGCCGCAGCTCGGCGGCGATGCGGGCGATCACCGGGCGGGCCTCGGCCAGCGTCATCCCCGTCCTCAGGCGCGCGTCGTAGAGCATTTGCAGCATCAGGTCGTCCTGCCCGGTCAGCAGGGCGAATTCGGCGTCGTCGTTGAAGATCGAGGGGCGCGCTTCGGGGCTGTCGTTGCGAAGGCCCAGACCCTGGGCGATTTCCTCGTGGAAGCAGGCCTCGCGCATCAGGGGCGGCAATTCGGCGCGCACCAGGGCGATGGCCGATCCGTAGCGCATCGGGGCGGTGGGGTCGGCGAAGCCCATGACCAGGCAGGGAATGTTTCGCGGCAGGTTGCGCAGCGTGGCGAGGGTGCCTGCCGAGAGGCCGGGTACCAGCCGGCCGATCAGTGAGAGGGCCTCGTCGCGGTCTGCTTCGCCCATCACCAGGACGTGGAAGTTCACCGCGCTGCCGGTCATCTGGATCGGATGCCCGGTGCTGCGCGCCAGCGGGCGCAGCACGGCGCGGTCCTCGGCCCGTGCCTCTTCCGCGACGGAGGCGCCGAAGACCGGGCGCAGCCGAACCGGGTCTTCCCATCGCAGCAGCCTGCCGGGCGCTGCCGCCCCCGAGGGCAGGGCGGCCCCCCGGGGGTATTCGTCGTAGAAGGCGATCTTCTCGAAATTGCGGGCCAGATCCGCCGCGTCGAAGGTGACGTCCCTGCCGCCATCCTGCCGCATCCGGTTGCGGGACAGATCCCGGGCCAGCTCGGCGCGGTAACGGGCGGCAAGGGCGCGGCTTTCCGCGCTGACTTCCGGCGGCGGGCTGGACAGGGTGCGGGGCACCGGGCGCAGGCTTTCACGCGGCGGCCCCGAGGGCGCGAGGAGCTCCGCGCAGCCAGCCAGGACGAGGGGCACGAGCAGCGCCGGGAGAAGGCGCCGGGCCTTGCGGACAACGGTGCCGGGGCGCTTTCGCCGCGGCGTTGCGCTAAGCCATGCTGCCATGCCGTTGCTCTCGCAACCGCGTCCCAGTGTCATTTGCCGGTTCCTGCCGATCCGCTGCTCTTGATTTCCCTTACGACAGGTTCGCCCTGTGGAAAAGCGCTGCCCCGCCGGGATCGCCCGGGGATTGAGCGGTCTCCCGCCGGTCTCTTCACGAAACGCGGGGTGTCGGGCGAATGCCCGTGATGACGCTGCGTCGTCCGAGGCGCGGTGCGACGCGGGCCGCGGGGCCGCAACCGGGGGAGGGGCCTGTCAGAATGGCCCTCAGCCATCCGATTGCGCCGCCGCTGCCAGGGCGGCGAGGCCGTCCGCCGCAGAACGGCGCCGCTTCTGGCTGGTCACGATCAGGGCCAGGGCCTCCTCTATCTCGTGCAGGGGCGAGACCGGCGCAGCGGCAGAGCGGAGTTCGGCCGGCTGTCGCTCCCACTGGGGCAGGGTTTCGACCAGCAGTTGCGAGATGATGACCAGCAGTCGCTTGTCGGTTTCCTGCAGTTGCCGAATGGCGGGCAGGGTCCGCATCACCGCACGCCGCCCGCGCACCAGCTTGGACAGGCGTGCCGTCAACGCGTCGTCGAGGCCCCGGGTCGCCCGGTCGCAGGTCGCCCCGTCGCGGGTCGCCCCGTCGCTGGCCTCGGGAGTGTTGCCCGCAACCAGATCCTCTGCGCGCAGCAGGCGCTGCCGCTCGGAGGCGGCGGCAATGCTGAGCGCCAGGTCATCGTAGTGCGCCAGGGAGGCCTCGTAGAGCTGGTCGAGATGGCGCAGGTCGTGCAGCATCCGATGCTCTTGCTGCAAGAGAGCGGCTGCCAGCGCGTCAAGGCCGTTGCCTTCCGCCTGTTGGCCGGGGGTGTGGACTTGGGGCGGACGGTGGCGGGCCCGAAGGCGTGTCCGAAGCTGGCTGCAGAACCCGGCCAGGGGCCTGAGCCAGCGCGCTTGCAGCCTGTGGGGACGCAGGCCGCTGCCCACCGTATCTTCGGCAATGGCCTGTCGCAGCCGTCGAAGCAGCGTGGCCGTGACTGCCGGATCGGCCTGCAACAGGGCCTCGGACATGCGCAGCGCGAGCCGTGCCAGGGCGGTTTCGGCCGTGGCTCCGAAGGTGGACACGGCGGTATGATCCAGCTGGGCCATGCGGTCCCTGATCTGGGTGCCGTAGTCGTCGGACATGTCCTCGAGCAACAGAAGGCTTTCGGCGGGCGAGGGCTCTGGCAGTTCGAGGCCGGTGACTTCCTCTACCAGCCTGCGGGCCTCGGTGGCCGCGGTGCGGATCCTGTCGGACATCATGACCTCCTTCCGGCGCGCGGTGTGCCGGCGGCCCCGGGGCGGACGTGCCGGCTTGCCCCATCCTGCGGCGACTTTTGTAACAGCCCGTGCCTGCGGTACGGGAAAAGACAGGCGATCGGCGAAAATGCTCCTGTCGCGGCGGGCTTGGGAAGACCGGTCGGGATGACGCGAGGCGGAAGAGATGGCTGCGGGCCCAAGTGGCCGCCTTTCGGTGACGTGGTCTGCACAGGTGCGCAGAGGGCGACCCATGCGCCGGTCTCAGGGACCTGAGGCAGGGAGGGGCCGTGCTTTCCCGAGGCTAGACCGGGCCGCTGCGAGGGGGAAGCCCCGCGGCGCGGATCCGATGAAATGTCGGAAAACTGTCACGAAAGCGGGCGCGGTGGCGAGGATCTCGGCGGACGGCACGGCACCAGGCGGCCGGGCACCAATGGCGCAGGCCTTGCGGGTCGGTCTCGAGGGCTGGTCCTACGGGCTGGCGGGCTGGCGGGCTGGCGGCTCAGCCGCGTCGCGAGCCGCCGCCGGGCTTGCCGCCACGCGGTCCGGAGGATTTGCCGGACGGTTTGCCCGCGGGTTTGCCGGAGGGCTTCCCGCTTGGCTTGCCGAAGGTCTTGCCGCCGCGTGGCTGGTCGCCGCGGTTGGTCCTGCCTGCAGGGCCGGTGTCGGTGGCTGCGCGCCGCGCTGGACCGGCTGCGCTGTCACCGCGTTGGCCGGGGCGCCTGCCGCCTGCGCCATCCTCTGCGCCGAAGCGATCCCGTGCCGGGGCGGCGCCGGCCTTGCCGAAGCTCTTGCCCTTGGGGGCCCCGCCGCGGAAGGAGCGCGAGCTGTCCTCGGCCCCGCCCGGTCCGCTGCGGAACTTGCCCGCCGAGGCTCCGGACCTTGATCCAGAGGGGTTTGCCGCCCCCCGGATGGCCCCGTCCGGCGCGCGTCTCGCCCATCGTCTTCGGCCGAGACGGATACGCCGCGAGCCCATCTTGCCCCCCGGCTTGCCGCCAGAAGGTCTGTCACCTGCCGGTTTGCCGCTGCCGGTCCTGGGTCCGGTCCTCGGTCCGCTCCGGCCTTGCTGACGAAGGTCGTCTGAGCTGCCGGCGCCGCCGATCACGCCACGCGGCGGACGGCCCTTGCGGGTGACGCGCCGGGCGGGGGCCTCGTCTTCGGGCAGTTCGATGCCGAGCTGGTCGCGCAGCACCTTGGGGCGGATCTCTTCGACCTCGCCGGCGGGCAGCTTGCCCAGAAGGAAGGGGCCATAGCTGACCCGGATCAGCCGGTTCACCACCAGGCCGACGGACTCCATGGCGCGACGGATCTCGCGGTTCTTGCCCTCGCGCAGGCCGACGGTCAGCCAGGCGTTGGCGCCCTGCTGACGGTCAAGAGAGACGGCCATCGGCTGGAAATGCTCGCCGTCCAGCACCACGCCCTCGCGCAGCGGTGCCAGGCTTTCGTCGCTGGGGTTGCCCTTGACCCGGACGCGATACTTGCGCACCCAGCCGGTCTCGGGCAGCTCGAGCTTGCGTTTCAGCGCGCCATCATTGGTCAGCAGCAACAGGCCCTCGGAATTGAGGTCGAGCCGGCCGACGGACATCACCCGTGGCAGGTCCTCGGGGAGGGCATCGAAGATGGTTTCGCGGCCCTGTTCATCCTTGGCGGTGGTCACCAGCCCGGTGGGCTTGTGATAGAGCCAGAGGCGGGTGCGTTCGGGCGGCCCGATGGGGCGATCGTCGACGAGGATGCGGTCGGCGGCGGTGACGTTCAGCGCCGGGCTGTCGATCTTGCGCCCGTTCACGCTGACCCGGCCTTCGGAGATCATGCGTTCCGCGTCACGCCGGCTGGCCACGCCGGCGCGCGCCAGCACCTTGGCAATCCGGTCGCCCGCAGGCGCGCCGCCCGCGCCGGAGTCCGCGGCCCCGGGGCCGCCTGCGGCGGGTTTCGCTGCGGCGTCGGATCTGGGGGCGGGGCGTTTGGGGTGCTTCGGGCTCATGTCCCGGCTCTAGCGCAGGTTGCGCGCTTGCGAAAGCCCGCATCTGCGGGCAGGAAGGGGCGATGCAGGGAACCAGACCGCAATTCAGCCCCCACATGCAGACCGCGCTGGACGAGGCGCGGGCCGCCGCGCTGCGCGGCGAGGTGCCGGTTGGCGCGGTGCTGGTGGCCCCCGGCGGAGAGGTCGTCGCGCGGGCGGGCAACCGCACCCGCGAGCTGAGCGATCCCACGGCCCATGCCGAGGTGCTGGTGATCCGCGAGGCCTGTGCGCGGGCCGGATCCGAGCGACTGCCGGGCCATGTTCTCTACGTGACGCTGGAGCCCTGTCCGTTCTGTGCCGCCGTGATCTCGGCGGCGCGGATCGCACGGCTGGTCTATGGCGCGGCGGATCCGAAGTCTGGCGGGGTGGCGCAGGGGCCGCGGGTCTTTGCCCATGCCCAGGCCCATCATGTGCCCGAAGTGCTGGACGGGATCGGCGCGGAAGACGCCGAGGCCCTGCTGAAGGCGTTCTTCGCGTCGCGGCGCTAGGGGCCATGGTGGTGGCGATGGATGGGGTGTCAGACAGGTAGGTGCAATGCCCCTGCCCGGGCTGCGGATGACGGGCGGGGCGTCTGGGGGGCGATGTCTTCGTCAAATCCGCGCAAGGCAGGGGGCGCTGCCCCCTCTTGAGCCCTGGCGGGCTCAAT
>NZ_AFPM01000190.1 GCF_000220565.1 Oceanicola sp. S124
CGGATGGGCCTCTTGCGGAGCGGCGGCCTGCAACCGCTGCATGGCCTCGGCCCGCGACATCGCGCGGTGGTCCGCAAGGCTCTGCGGTTGGCTGGCGGCCGGGGGGACGGGACGGCGCGGCTGCACCGGCTCAAGCGGTTTGCCGAGGTTCAGCGGCGCTTCCAGGGGGGTGGCGGTCACCTCGGGATGGTCGTCCAGATGCTCGTCCCCGGAATAGGGGGCCGGCATAGGCGTCGCCCGAGCCGGCGCTGCGCCGGATGCGGAATTTTCTAGCCTTGGGCTTCGTAGTCATAGAGCTGTTTCGCTTCTTCCAAGGTGTCGAACATGTAAAGCTTGCCATCACGCAGCACGGCGGCCTCGCGGGCGAATTTTTCCAGCGTCTTGGGCTGGTGCGAGACGATGATCACCGTCGTCGTCTCGAGCCGCTCGCGCAGGATGTCCCCGGCCTTGCGGTTGAACTCAACGTCGGTCGAATTGGGCATCCCCTCATCGATCAGGTAGATGTCGAAGTCCAGCGCCAGCAGCAGCGCGAAGCTGAACCGCGCCCGCATCCCCGAAGAATAGGTGCCGAGCGGCTGGTCGAAATATTCGCCAAGGCCACAGAGCCAGCGGCAGAAGGCCTCGACATAGTCCGGGTCCAGCCCGTAGAGCCGCGCGATGTAGCGCGAGTTCTCCATGGCAGAGTGCTTCTTCACCACGCCGCCCATGAAGCCCAGCGGGAAGGAGATCGAGCAGCCGCGCCGGATCTCGCCCTCGTCGGGTTTTTCCAGCCCCGCCATCATGTTGATCAGCGTCGTCTTGCCGGTGCCGTTCGGCGCCAGGATCCCCAGCGAGCGGCCAAGCTCGACCCGGAAGGAGACCTTCTCAAGGATCACCTTGTGCTGACTGCCCGTCCAGAAGGACTTGCTGACGTTGTCGAACTCGAGCATGCGCTCTCCGGCTGGATCTACCCGATGGTTCCGAACTTGATTAGGCGGATTTGGTTAACAGACCATCTGCCGCTCAGTATGTCGGATTTGCAAATGGCATGCCAAGGGAAGCGGGCGAAAATGTGTCCCGCACGGGGTATTCCGGGGCAGCCCGGGGCAGGGGGAACAGGGCGCGTCGGCGGTGCGACAGGCCGTTTCGCCGTCAGATCCTGACCTTCCTGACCCGGCAGATCCGTCCCGCGGAGATGGCCAGCAGCGCCCCGGCGAAACTGAACAGCGCCCCCATCTTTGCCGCGTCCTGCACCGCGCCGCCCTGGAAGGCGACCGAGGCGATGAACAGCGAGACGGTGAAGCCGATCGAGGCCACGCAGCCGACCACCAGCAGGTCGATCCGGCGCATCCCCTCGGGCAATCCCAGGCGCAGGATGCTGGCGCCGAAGCTGCCGAACAGGGTGATTCCCAGCGGTTTGCCGATCAGCAGTCCGGCCAGCACCAGCCAGGTCGGCGCGGACATGGCCGAGAACTCGACCCCGGCGTTCATCAGGCCGAAGAAGAAGAGGATGATCTCGACCGGGTGTTTCAGCGCATGCTCGATCTTGTTCAGCAGGTCGCTCAGGTATTCCTCGGCGGCGTTGAAGATGCCGAAGGCGCGGTCGGCGTGGGGAATGGCCGGAATGACCGGCAGCAGGCCAAGCGCGGGATGGATCCCGGCACGCATGAAGCCGTACCAGCTGATGCAGCCCGCCAGCAGGTAGGGCCAGAACGAGAGGCCCTCGCGCACCCGGGTCGAGTTGGGGCGCATCTGCCGGTGCCGGTCCAGCCGGCGCGGCAGGGCGTTGAACAGCACGAAGACCGCCAGCGCCGCCCCGAGTGAAAGCAGCAGCCACTCGGGGGCCAGCTCGCCGGTCGGGTAGAAGACCGCCAGGATGATCAGCCCGGCGGCGTCGTCGGCGATGGCCAGCAGCAGCAGGAAGCGCACCGCCGGATGGCCGGCCCCGAAGACCAGCCGGCCGACCAGGTACGAGAAGGCGATATCGGTGGCCGTCGGCACGGCCCAGCCGTTCTTCACCGCGTCGAAGGTCTCGGAGCCGAAGACCAGCGCCAGGCCAAGGTAGACCGCGACCGGCCCCGCCATGCCGCCCAGGGTGGCAAAGAGCGGCGTGGCCGCCTTGCGCCCCCGCAGCGAACCGTCCTTGAGGATCACCGCCTCCCAGACCTCCTTGGCGGCCACGGCGAAGAAGAAGGCCATCAGCATGTCGTTGACGAGGTAATGCAGCGTCAGCTTCCGCGCGATGACCGAGCCGTCGGCGGCCAGCTCGGCCTCGCCGAACGGGGCATGATCCCAGATCACCATGTGCACGACGTGGTGATAACTCTCGGCGTCCAGGTTGGCCCAGATCAGCGCAGTCAGCGCGCCGAGGATCAGCAACAGCGAGTAGTTGGTGACATAGGTCCAGACCCGGTGAAGCAGGACACCCGCGCGGGGAGGGGAACCCGAAGAGGCGGGGGCCGGGCGGGGCGTGTCGGGCTTGCTGGGGGTCTCGGTCACCGGGCAATCCTTCCTTGCGCCGCCGGGGGCAGAAGGCGGCCTTTGGTCTGGCGGCCCTGGCGGCGATCTCCGGCTGGCAGAGGAGGGCAGGGTCAGACAATAGCTGAACCCTGCCGCGCCGGGATGCAAGGCCCTGATCGCTGCGCGCGCGCCGGACCGGTCTTGCGGCGCTGCTACTGCGCGCCTCGGGAGGCCGACGGCGGGTAAGGTCAGGCGCGCCGCGTCAGGTCGCGCCGCGTCAGGCCACGAGGCTCCAGGCCAACCCGGCCAGAACGGCGCCCGAGAGGGCGAAGCCCAGGTAGGCGGCGAAGACACGCGGCTTGACCAGGGCCCAGACCGCCACCGCCGCGGGAATGCAGCTGACACCCCCGGCCACGACGAAGGACATCGCCGCGCCCGGCGCCATGCCCTGCGCCAGCAGCCCGTCGACCAGCGGCACGGCGGCATAGCCGTTGAGGTAGGCGGGCGCGCCGACCAGGGCACCCAGCAGGATCGGCTGCACCCAGTCACCGCCCAGGAACGAGGCGATCCACTCGGCCGGCAGGTAGCGCAGCATGACGGCCTCCAGCAGGTAGGCCAGCAGCAGCCACTTGCCGAGGAACAGCAGGTTCTCCTGCGCGGTGTCGCGGAAGGTCTCGCGCCGTGCGGCCTCGCCCCAGAAGCGCCAGAGCGGCTTGCCCTGGAAGGGCTTCTTCGGCCCGCCGCAGCAGCTGCCGGTGCGGGGCCGCTCGCGCAGCGGTTCGGCAAAGACCGGCGAGCCCTTGAGGGCCATGACCACCGCGCCGCCGAGAAGGCCAAGCGCCACCGCCGCCACGGTCTTGCCGATGGCGAAGTCGAGGCCCAGCGTGCCGGTGGTGATCGAGAACATCGCCGGGTCCATCAGCGGAGAACTCAGCCAGAAGGCCATCACCGCCGACAGCGGGGCGCCGACCGCCAGCAGGGCGGCGATGAAGGGGATCACCTGGCACGAGCAGAAGGGCGAAAGCCCGCCGAGCAGCGCCGCCATGACGATCATCCGCGTCTCGCGTCCCTCGAAGGCGCGGCCCAGCAGGGTCTCGGCGCCGGTGGCCTTCAGGTAGGCCACGGCGAGGATGGCGAACAGCAGGAAGGGCAGGGTGGCGATGAAGGCCTCGGCCGTCAGGCCAAGTGCCTCGGGCAGGTAGGCCGTGTCGAAGAGGGCGATGGCCAGGGCGATCCCGGCGAAGGCGACCCAGGCGCCATCGAGGCGGGCGGCCAGCAGCCGGGTGCGGCTCAGCAGCATTTCAGTCATTGCAGATCACTCCACAGGGGGTTTCGGCATCGGCACAGCAGTTTGCCAGCAGGAAGTCCGCCAGCGCGGCGAGGTCCTCGTAGGCGACGGCAGCGCAGAGGATCGAGCGCCCCTGGCGCTGCTGCCGCACCAGCCCGGCCTGGCTGAGGATCTTCAGATGATGGGTCAGGGTCGAGCCGGTGACGCCCGAGCGCTGGCCCAGTTCGCCGATCCTCAGCCCCTCGCGCCCGGCCCGGACAAGGCCAGCGCAGCACCATCAGGCGCTGCTCGCTGCCGAGGGCGGCGAAGGTCGAGGCGGCGACCTCGAGGCCGAGACCGGGGGAGCGGGGAGG
>NZ_AFPM01000189.1 GCF_000220565.1 Oceanicola sp. S124
ATTCGACCAATACTCAAACAGCGCAGTTCCGCCATGGGCGGGAAGGTGCCGAAAAGCCTTGTTTTGCTAGGTCAGCACCGTGTCGCAGATCCACCAGTCGGGATGGGCCGCAGCCAGTATCCGGGCGGCGGTGCCCGCCGCCTCGGGCGTGGGAAAGAGCGCGACGCAGGTGGCACCCGATCCCGACATGCGGCTGAACAGGCAGAGCGGCAGGCTGGCGAGCGCGCCCAGCACGGCACTGATGGCGGGTTCCAGCGCCATGGCGGGGGCTTCCAGGTCATTGCGCAGCCCGGCAAGGTAAAGCGCGGCCTCTTCCGGTGTCGCCAGCGGGGCGGGCAGGGGACCGATACCGGGATTGTCACGCTTTTCCAACCGCTTGAAGACGGCGGGCGTGGCGACGGGGCGGCCGGGGTTGACCAGCAGCGCGGGCAGGGGCGGCAGGATCGGTGCGGGGGAGACCTGTTCCCCCACGCCCTGCATCCGGGCGGCACGCGGGCTCAGGCAGACGGGCAGGTCGGCGCCCAGCACCTCGGTGCCCCCGGGGATCGGGGTGCCCAGGTCGGCAAGGGCGCGCAGCACCGCCGCCGCATCGGACGAGCCGCCGCCGATGCCCGCCTCGCTGGGCAGATGCTTTTCCAGGTGGATCCGGCAGGGCTGCCCGGCCAGCCGCGCGGCACGCAGGCAGAGGTTGGTTTCGCCAGCCGGCACCCCGGCGCTGCGGGGGCCGCTGACGGTCATCTCATAGGCATCCGAGAGCGTGACCGAGACCCGGTCGCCCCGATCCGCGAAGACCACAAGCGAATCAAGCAGGTGATAGCCGTCGGCGCGCTGGCCCGTGACATGCAGAGCAAGGTTCACCTTGGCAGGGGCCAGCAGGCCCTGCACCGTCATTGCGTTCGTCATCTGGGGCTCTCCGGCTCAGCCGCCGTCGCGGGCGACCTGTTCGGTGCTCTTCTGCTCGTCCGCCAGCACGGCGTCCAGCCCGACCTGCAGCTTGCGGCGGATGCGGGCGGCCTCGGCCTCTTCGGGGTTGAAGGACAGGGCGCGGGTCCACTGGAACTGCGCCTCGCGGTGACGGCCGACCATCCAGTAGGCATCGCCGAGGTGATCGTTGACCACCGGATCGACCGGCATCAGGGCGGCGGCGCGTTCCATGTGGACGACGGATTCATCGAAGCGGTCCAGCTGAAACAGCGCCCAGCCGAGGCTGTCGACGATATAGCCAGAGGTCTGGTCGATCGACACGGCCTTCTCGATCATTGCCAGCGCCTCGTCGAGGTCCTCGCGCTTCTCGACCATGGAATAGCCGAAGTAGTTCAGCAGGTTGGGCTGATCGGGGTTGAGCGCCAGCGCGGCGCGGAAATCCGATTTCGCCTCGGGCCAGTTGCCAAGGCGTTCCTGGCTCATGCCGCGGGCGTAGTAGACGAACCATTTCGTCATGTCCTCGCCGCTGTAGAGATCCAGCGCCGCGTCATAGGCCTGCACCGCCTCGAGGTGCTTGCCCTGCCAGCGGTAGTGATCGCCGCGCGAGGCCTGCACCTTGGGCAGGTCGGGATAGGTCTCGGCCAGCTGGTCCAGCACCTCGAGCGCGGCATCGGGACGGCCGGCCTTGCGCAGCGCGGCGGCGCGGCCCAGCTCTGCCAGGTAGAAGGCGGCGTCGTCGCGCGGGACCTTGCGATAGGCGCGGGTGGCCAGCTCGGGGCGGTCGAGATCCTCCAGCAGTTCGCCGGTCAGCAGGATCGCGTCCACGTGGTCGGGACGCAGCGCGGTCGCCATGCGGGCGTAAAGCAGGGTGTAGGCTTCGCTGGCCTCTTGTTCCAGCGCGGCGGCGACGGAGTAGAAGACCTCTGCCACGCCATCCCGGACCGAGCGGACATGGGTGTAGGGCAGCGTCTCACCCGCCGCGAGGCGGTCGCGCAGCTGCTGCACCTCGATCCCGGGGTCCGAGCCGAAGACATTGTCGATCAGGGTCAACGCATCGGCGTTGCGATCCATCTGCGACAGGGATTCGACCCGGGCGAGGATGGCGCGGCGGGTCATCTGCACCGGGCGGTCACCATCGGCGGCATAGAGCGCCTCGGCCCCCTCGAAGTCGCCGACATAGGCCAGGGCCAGAGCCTTGTGGTAGCGGGCGAAACGGCCCAGCCCCGGCTCTTCGCCGACCGCGTCGAAACGGGCCAGCGCGCCGCTCATGTCGCCCTGTCCCAGCTGGACCCAGGCGGACAGGAGGCCGTCGACCAGCGGTCCGATGCCGCGGTTCTCGGCCAGCCGGGTCTGCACCGCCGCGAAGTCCTCGCGGGTCAGCTCGTCCGCCAGAAGGGCCATGTGCGCCACCTGGCTGTCGATGCCCAGCTCTTCGAGGCGTCGCGCGGCACTGACGGCGCTGTCGACCGCCCCGGCCGAGACCTGTGCCATCACCAGCCCGTCCAGTAGCCGCGGTTCCCGTGGCGCATTGCCGAGGGCGCGCATGTAGTAATGCACCGAGGCGTCGTAGTCGTTGGTCAGCCGGGCCTGCCGCGCGGCAAGGTAATTGCCGGCAAGGTCCGCCGACAACACCGGGAGCGGCAGAAGGGCGGCAAGCGCCAGAGCGGAAAGCTGGACAAGCTTCTTGGCTTTCATCCCGGGAGACCTCGTGATTTCTTGTCGGGTCAGGTTAAGGGCCGAAAGTTGTCAAAGCAATGAGGGGCGCCCGATGGACGCCCCCCGCTCGCGGAAAAGTTCCCGCGCAGTTTACATATTGGGATAGTTCGGCCCGTCCCCGCCCTGCGGCGTGGTCCAGTTGATGTTCTGGGTCGGGTCCTTGATGTCGCAGGTCTTGCAGTGGACGCAGTTCTGGAAGTTGATCTGGAACCGCTTGTCCGCGCCTTCGCCCACGTATTCGTAGACACCTGCGGGGCAGTAGCGCGCCGCCGGGCCGTCATAGGTGGGCAGGTTGACCTTCAGCGGGATGTCCGGGTCGGCCAGCTTCAGGTGGCAGGGCTGGCTTTCCTCGTGGTTGGTGGCCGCGAAGGCCACGTTGGTCAGCCGGTCGAAGCTGATCTTGCCGTCGGGCTTGGGGTAGTCGATGGGCTTGTGCTTGGCGGCCGGCTCGGTCGCCTCGGCGTCGGTCTTGCCGTGCTTCAGCGTGCCCAGCAGGGAGAAGCCGAAGGTGTTCGTCCACATGTCGAAGCCGCCAAGCGCCAGAGAGGCGGTCAGGCCGTACTTCGACCACAGCGGCTTCACGTTGCGGACCTTCTTCAGGTCCTTGCCGATGGCGCCCTTGCGCACCTCGGTCTCGTAGTCGGTCAGCTCGTCGCCCGAGCGCCCGGCCTGCAGCGCCGCATAGGCGGCCTCGGCTGCCGCCTTGCCCGAGAGCATGGCGTTGTGGTTGCCCTTGATGCGCGGCACGTTGACCATGCCGACCGAGCAGCCCAGCAGGGCCGCGCCGGGTACGGTCATCTTGGGCATGGACTGGTAACCGCCCTCGGAAATCGCACGGGCGCCGTAGGCCACGCGCTTGCCGCCCTCCAGCAGGTCCTTGACCATCGGATGGTGCTTGAAGCGCTGGAATTCCATGTAGGGGTAGAGGTGCGGGTTCTTGTAGTTCAGGTGAACCACGAAGCCGACGTAGACCTGATTGTTCTCGAGGTGGTAGATGAACGACCCGCCTCCGGCGTTCGAGTTCAGCGGCCAGCCCATCGTATGCGTCACCGAGCCTTCGCGGTGCTTGGCCGGGTCGATCTCCCAGATCTCCTTCATGCCCAGGCCGAACTTCTGCGGCTCATGGCCCTTGGACAGCTCGTACTTCCCGATCAGCTCTTTCGCGAGGCTGCCGCGCACGCCCTCGGCGATGAAGACATACTTGCCGTGGAGCTCCATGCCGGGCTCGTAGCCGGGCCCTTCCGAGCCATCGGCCTCGCGGCCGAATTCACCGGCGACGACGCCCTTCACCACGCCGCCCTCGTAGATCAGCTGCGAGCAGGACATGCCGGGGAAGATCTCGACGCCCAGCTCTTCGGCCTGTTCGGCCATCCAGCGGCAGACATTGCCCATCGAGACGATGTAATTGCCGTGGTTGTTCATCAGCGGCGGCATGGGGAAGTTGGGCACGCGGATCTCGCCCGCCTCGCCCAGCATGTAGAAGTTGTCGTCCTTGACCGGCGTGTTCAGCGGCGCGCCCTTGGCCTTCCAGTCGGGGATCAGCGCATCGAGGCCGCAGGGGTCCAGCACGGCGCCCGACAGGATATGCGCGCCCACTTCCGAGCCCTTTTCCAGCACGACCACTTCGAGGTCGGCATCAAGCTGTTTCAGGCGGATGGCGGCAGACAGACCGGCGGGACCCGCCCCGACGATGACCACGTCGTATTCCATCTTCTCGCGTTGCGTCTCGGACATGTTGGCTTCCCCGTCGGCATGGCTTGGCAATTTTCTTTCGCTTCGATATCGCTTCGCACCCCGCAGGGTCAATTGCAACGATGCGTCAGAAGGTTCGGGCAGAAACCGCGCCGGGCGCGCGGCCTTGCTCAGCCGGCCTCCGGGCTGTCCCCCATCAGGTAGCGCGGGCCGGGGCCTGCCGCCCCGGCGCGGTCACCGGGATTGTAGAGCGCGCAGCGGTCCAGCGAGAGGCAGCCGCAGCCGATGCAGCCATCGAGGTTGTCGCGCAGCTTCTGCAACCGGGCGATCCGGCGGTCGAGGTCGGCGCGGTAGCTCTCGGACAGGTGCCGCCAGTCCGCCGCCGTCGGGGTGCGCCCCTTCGGCAGGCGGGACAGCTGGGCGCGGATCTCGGCGATCGAGGCGCCAAGGCCCTGGGCGATCAGCACGAAGGACAGCCGCCGGATATCGGCCCTCTCGAAGCGCCGCTGGCCAGCATCATTGCGCCAGGGGGCGATCAGCCCCTCGGTCTCGTAGTAGCGGATCGCCGAGACCGACAGGCCGGTACGCGCCGCAATCTGGCCGATGGTCAGGCCGTCTCGTCGCAGGGGTCTTCGCAAGGGTCTGGTTTCAGGCATTTCTTTCTCCTTGCCCTCAAGTGTGCTTGAGGCCCGAGGATGGCGCAACCCAAACCAACGAGAAGGACAACAGCGATGATCCGTCTGGAACATGCGAATATCACCGTGAACGATCCCGAAGCGACGGCGGCCTGGCTCTGCGATGTCTTCGGCTGGAAGGTACGCTGGCAGGGCGCCGGGATGCAGACCGGGCGCACGGTCCATGTCGGCGGTGACGACAGCTACGTGGCCCTGTTCACCTACGGCGGACAGAACGCGCCGCGCGCCGCGCGCTACCGCACCCAGGGCAGTCTGAACCACCTTGCCGTCTTCACCGACGAGGATATCGGCGCCGTCGAGGCACGGGTGGAACAGGCCGGTTTCGAACCGATCAATCACGGGGAATACGCCCCCGGACGGCGTTTCTACTTCCTCGACCATGACGGGATCGAATGGGAAGTCGCCTCGCACCAGGGATGAGCCGGTGACCGCCACGGCAGTTGCAAACCGCTTGCAATGACCCTCGTATTTGGGTCAGGTATCCGGACTGACGAGAATGAAGGAAGGGGCCCGGGCGGCCCCTTTCTACGTGCCTGAGGAGGGCCCGATGGAAAAAGTACCGATGACCCGCGCCGGCTTCCAGAAGCTGGAAACCGAGCTGAAGCAGCTCAAGTCCGTCGAACGTCCCGAGATCATCCGGGCGATTGCCGAGGCGCGTGAGCACGGTGACCTGTCGGAAAATGCCGAATACCATTCGGCCCGCGAGAAGCAGAGCTTCATCGAAGGCCGGATCAAGGAGCTGGAAAGCCTGATCGGCCTGGCCGAGGTGATCGACCCGAAGACGCTGTCGGGGTCGATCAAGTTCGGCGCGAAGGTGACTCTCGTCGACGAGGATACCGAGGAAGAGAAGACCTGGCAGATCGTCGGTGAGCAGGAGGCCAACATCGAGGCCGGACTGCTGAACGTCAAATCTCCGATCGCGCGGGCGCTGATCGGCAAGGAAGAAGGCGATTCCGTCGAAGTCCGCACGCCGGGTGGCGAAAAGTCTTACGAAGTTCTCAAAATCGTTTACGAATAAGGTGAACGAAGGACGCGCGGGATCTCCGCGCGGTCGGAAGGCTCGGGAACTTGGGTAGCAGCAGGACAGGTGGCAACCCTGGCGGATCGGGGCATCGGCCGGGCGGCGAAAAGCCCCGGCAGGCCCGGACCCGGCCGCTGAGGGAAGGGTCCGGGGGACCGATCTCGATCCCCGCGGGCGAGGCCCGGCTGGCCTATCGGCTGGACGGGTTCGAGGCCGAGGCACCCCGGCACGAGGCGCGCGGCGCCGCCGGGCGAGAGCGGCGCGGTGCAAGCAAGGTGCAGAACGCGGCAATGAACGAAAGCCAGCAGAGCAAGCCGACCCTGGTCGGAGCTTATGACAGTGCCGGGGCGCGCGGACTGACCGCTGCCGAGGCAATCGCCCTGATCCTCAGCCTGTTCTGGCTGCTCGGGGCGGCGGTGTATTTTCTCTTTCTCTATGACGGTGCCGATGCGGGCGCGGATGGGTCGCTGCGGCTGGTCCTGACGGTCTTCGCCGTGCTGATGCCGGTGACCATGGTCTGGGTCGCGGCCATGGCTGCGCGCTCGGCCCGGGTGATGCGCGAGGAAAGCGCCCGCCTGCGCACCGCCATCGACGCCATCCGCCAGGCCTACGTGAACCAGAACCAGAAGGGCGGCGACAGCACCATCGCGCGCAAGCTGGACGAGATCGCGGTGGCGCAGCGCAAGACCGAGACGGCGCTGCTGACCTTCAGCTCGATCCGCGAGCATTCCGTGGCGCAGGAGCCGCGCCCCGTGGTGCCGTCCCCCGCCGCGCCCGCCGTGGACGAGGGCCAGGAGGCGTTGCCGCTGGAAACCCCGGTGGGGGCCCAGACCGCGCCCTTGTCGCGCGAGGATTTCATCCGCGCCCTGAACTTCCCCGAGACCGCCGAGGACGAAGAGGGCTTCGCCGCCCTGCGCAAGGCGCTGAAGGATCGCCAGACGGCCTTGCTGATCCAGGCGGCACAGGACGTGCTGACCCTGCTCAGCCAGGACGGAATCTACATGGACGACCTGCGCCCCGACATGGCGCGCTCGGAGATCTGGCGGCGCTTTGCCGGGGGCGAGAGAGGCCGCCAGGTGGCGGCGCTTGGCGGGATCCGGGATCGCTCGTCCCTGGCCCTGGCCGCGGGGCGGATGAAGCAGGACCCGATCTTCCGCGATGCCGGGCACCATTTCCTGCGACGCTTCGACAAGATGCTGGTCGACTTCGAGAAGATCGCCTCGGACCAGGAAATCCAGGATCTGTCGGAAACCCGCACCGCGCGGGCCTTCATGCTGCTGGGCCGGGTCGCCGGAATCTTCGACTGAGGCAACGACGTGCCGCGCCGCGCCGGAATGGCGCGGCAGGCACGACAGCTCAGTTCAGGCGGGCGACGACATAGGCGGCCAGATCGGCCAGCAGGTCGTGGATTTCGCTTTCAGGCAGGACCTGCAGCGCGTCGCGGGCCCTGGCGGACCAGTCCAGCGCGGTCTGGCGGGTGCTTTCCAGCGTGCCGTGCTTGGCAAACAGCGCCAGGGCCTGCTCCAGGTCACCCTCTTCCTGCTTGCCGCGCCCGATGGTGCGATGCCAGAAGGCGCGCTCTTCCTCGTCGGCGGCGGCCACGGCGCGGATCACCGGCAGGGTCAGCTTGCGCTCGCGGAAGTCGTCACCGATGTTCTTGCCGGTCTGGCCGCTGTCGCCCTGGTAATCCAGCAGGTCGTCGGCCATCTGGAAGGCGATCCCAAGCGCGTCACCATAGGTGAGCAGCGCCTGAACATGGGCATCCGGCGCCTCGGCCAGAACGGCGCCCGACTCGGTCGCCGCCGAGAACAGCGCCGCGGTCTTGCCGCGCACGATGGTTATGTAGGTCTCTTCCGTGGTCGCAAGGTCCTGCGCGGCAGACAGCTGCAGCACCTCGCCCTCGGCGATGGTGGTGGCGGCAGAGGACAGGATGTCGAGCACCCGCAGGTTGCCCGGTTCGACCATCATCTGGAAGGCGCGGGCAAAGAGGTAGTCCCCGACCAGCACCGAAGACTGGTTGTCCCACAGCAGGTTGGCCGTCGGGCGGCCCCGCCGTTGCTGGCTTTCGTCGACCACGTCGTCGTGCAGCAGGGTCGCGGTGTGGATGAACTCGACCGTGGCGGCCAGGTGCACATGGTAGGGGCCCTGGTAGCCGCAGAGCTTGGCGGCAGCGAGGGTCAGCATCGGGCGCAGGCGCTTGCCGCCGGCATCGACCAGATGCGCTGTGACCTGCGGAATGCGCGGCGCGTAGCGGCTTTCCATCCGCGCCCGGATCAGTTGGCCGGTGGCCTCAAGCTCTGGCTGCAAAAGCGTCGCCAGGGCGTCATGCGGTTTTGCTGTAACCTGGTCCAACCCGGCTCTCCCCTATTGTGGGCCGGGACGGGCCGGCCGAAGGATCTGGAAATCCGGGCGGTGCTCGGCTAGTGCTGGCCTCATGAGAGAGCTTCTGCGCAGTACCGATCCCACCCGCCTGGCCTTTGCCAAGGCCCTTCTTCAGGGGGAGGATATAGACTGCTTTGAAATGGACGTAAACATGAGCGTTCTCGAAGGTTCGATCGGGATCTTCCCGCGTCGCCTGATGGTGCTCGACGGTGATTTCGAAGCCGCGCAAGAGGTTATGCGCGACAACGGGCTGGCGGAGGCGCCGTGAGCGCCCCGGGGGAGGCGCTGAGCGCCGACCAGTTCCTTGGCGGCCGGCTGGTCCTGCATCAACCTTTGAAGGGATATCGGGCGGGCGTCGATCCGGTGCTGCTGGCGGCCTCGGTCGTGGCGCGCGCCGGGGACAGCCTGCTGGACCTGGGCTGCGGCGCGGGGGCGGCGGCGCTCTGTGCCGGGCGCCGGGTACCGGGCCTTCTGCTGCAGGGGCTGGAGCGCCAGCCGGACTATGCCGACCTGGCGCGGCGCAACGCCGAGGCCAATGACCTCGCGATGCAGGTCCACGAAGGCGACCTGGCCCGGATGCCCGAGGCCCTGCGCCAGCAGCGGTTTGATCATGTCATCGCCAATCCACCCTACTTCCGGCGCGATGCCTCGACCCCCGCCGCCGAACCGGGGCGCGAGGGCGCCCTGGGCGAGGAAACGCCCCTTTTCACCTGGGTCGAGGTCGCGGCGCGGCGCTGCAACCCCGGGGGCCATGTCACCTTCATCCAGAGGGTCGAGAGGCTGCCCGAGCTGATGACCGCCTTCGCGGCGCACCTCGGCTCGCTCGAGCTGAAGCCGCTGTTGCCGCGGCAGGGTCGCGAAAGCCAGCTTGTGCTGCTGCGCGGGCGCAAGAACGGGCGGGCGGCCTTCCGTTTGCACGCCGGGCTGCTGCTGCACGCGGGGATGGCCCATGACCGCGACCGGGACGACTACACGCCCGAGGCGAGTCGCATCCTGCGCGAAGCCGGACCGCTTCTCTTCGGGTAACCGGATGATGAACTTGTGATAGACGGGGCCGGATTCGGCGGAAAGGCGCGCGTTTTCGCCTGAAATCCCCCGGAAACCTGTGCGCATTTACGCTTGGGAAACCTCTGGGCAAGCAATCTTCACGGACGAACGTGACAGAATTGCGAAAGTGTGCTGCACTGAAGGCACCACAACCAGAGAGGAGTCCCCCAAGATGAGCTTGTCTTCCCACGTTGAGGAACTGAAGAAGAAACACGCCTCGCTCTCGGCGGCCGTGGACGAGGCGCAGCGCGCGCCCGGCGTCTCCGACCTCGAGATTACCTCGCTGAAGAAGCAGAAACTGCGTCTCAAGGAAGAGATCAACCGGCTTGCCGGCGTGCATTGATCGCCGGTCCAGGGACCACATGATCTGACCCCGCCAGCGCCGGGCGGCCAAGCCGGCGCACCTCCAGAAGGGACATACCCGAAAGGCCTTTCGGGCTGGAACGGGCGGCAGAGAGGATGGCTGCCGCCCGTTCTTCATGATCGGCACCGCAGTCCCGGCCTGCCTGATCGCTGAGGGCAGTGGGGGATATGCGAAACGCCGGGACGGATCCCGGCGTCGCCTCCGCAGGTTGCGGAAGTCACACGAAGAACTGGCCGCCGTTGGCCGAGATCGTCGAGCCGTTGACGAAGGTCGCATCCTCGGCGGCAAGGAAGAGCACGCAGCGCGCGATCTCTTCCGGCTCGCCCAGACGCCCCGCCGGGATCTGAGCGACGATGCTGTCACGCACCTTCTCGGGCACCGCCATGACCATCTCGGTCGCGATGTAGCCGGGGCAGATCGCATTGGCGGTGATGCCGTGGCGCGCGCCTTCCTGGGCAAGGCTCTTGATGATCCCGAGGTCGCCGGCCTTGGTGGCCGCATAGTTGACCTGGGCGAACTGCCCCTTCTGGCCGTTGATCGACGAGATCACGATGACCCGCCCGAACTTGCGCTCGCGCATCCCGGGCCAGAGCGGGTGGACCGTGTTGAAGACGCCGGTCAGGTTGGTGCCGATCACCTCGTTCCACTGCTCGGGCGTCATCTTGTGGAAGGGCGCGTCGCGGGTGATGCCCGCATTGGCGACGACGGTGTCGATCGGGCCCAGCTCGGCCTCGACCTTTTCGATCCCCGCCTTGCTCTCCTCGTATGAGGCGACGTTCCACTTGTAGGTGTGAATGCCCGTTTCCGCGGTGAAGGCCGCAGCGGCTTCTTCGTTGCCGGCGAAGGTCGCGGCCACCTGGTAGCCCTCTGCCTTCAGCGCCTTGGAAATTGCCGCACCGATTCCCCGGGTGCCCCCGGTTACCAGAGCCGTTCTAGCCATGTCTTTCCTCCCCACCATTGCTCGGCAGCATTGTTCTTGAAATACCTGCCTCTGAGCAACAATCTTTCCAAAACAATTTCAGTCCACAGATGCCTTCCGGCATCCCCTTCTTCGCGTAACCCGCTGACAGAATTATGAAAGGCGCCCGAAGGCGCCTTTCTTTCCGGTCAGGGGCGTTCGACGCACATGGCAACGCCCATGCCGCCGCCGATGCAGAGCGTGGCGAGGCCCTTCTTCGCCCCTCGCCGCTTCATCTCGAAGAGCAGGGTGTTCAACACCCGGCAGCCCGAGGCGCCGATCGGGTGGCCGATGGCGATGGCACCGCCGTTGACGTTCACGATCGACGGATCCCAGCCCATGTCCTTGTTCACCGCGCAGGCCTGGGCGGCGAAGGCCTCGTTCGCCTCGACCAGGTCCAGGTCGGTGGCTTTCCAGCCGGCCTTCTCCAGCGCCTTCTTCGAGGCATGGATCGGGCCGACACCCATGATCGAGGGGTCCAGCCCGGCGGTGGCATAGGAGACGATGCGCGCCAGCGGCTCGATGCCGCGCTTCTCGGCGTCCTCGGCGCTCATCAGCAGCACGGCAGCGGCGCCGTCGTTGATGCCCGAGGCATTGGCCGCGGTGACAGAGCCGTCCTTGGTGAAGGCGGGGCGCAGCTTCTGCATGGCCTCCAGCGTCGCGCCGTGGCGGATGTATTCGTCCTGGTCGACGACGATCTCGCCCTTGCGGGTCTTCACGGTGAAGGGGACGATCTCGTCGGCGAACTTGCCGGCCTTCTGCGCGGCCTCGGCCTTGTTCTGGCTGGCGACGGCGAATTCATCCTGCTGCTCGCGCGAGATGCTCCACTGGTTGGCGACATTCTCGGCGGTCTGGCCCATGTGGTAGCCATTGAAGGCGTCCCAGAGGCCGTCGCGGATCATCGAATCGATGTAAGCGACGTCGCCCATCTTGTGCCCGTTGCGCAGGTTGGCGACATGGGGCGCCAGCGACATGTTTTCCTGGCCGCCGGCGGCGATCACCGCGGCGTCGCCCAGCATGATGTGCTGCGCGCCAAGTGCCACGGCACGCAGGCCCGAGCCGCAGACCTGGTTGATGCTCCAGGCGGCGGATTCGATCGGCAGGCCGGCGTTGACATGGGCCTGGCGGGCGGGGTTCTGGCCCTGGCCCGCAGTCAGCACCTGGCCCAGGATGGTTTCGGATACCTCGGATTTGTCGATCCCGGCGCGGGCGACGATCTCGGCCAGGACCGCGGCGCCCAGGTCATGGGCGGGGGTGCTGGCGAAAGAGCCGAGGAAGGATCCGACGGGCGTACGGGCCGCGGATGCGATTACGACATTGGTCATTTAGGTCCTCCACCTGGCGAGGCATGTGACGCCCCTTAGGATCTGGATAACGCGAATGACCCAGTGTCTCAACTGTGCTGCGCGCAACGGCGTGATGCGGGTGGCAGGGCCCCGCCGGTTGCCTAGCTTTCGTCCCGATGCAAGGGCGGATGGATGGTCGGCGCACCATAGTAGTAGCCCTGCAGGTACTCTATCCCATTGGCTTCCAGCCAGGCGGCATCCTCGCCGCTTTCGACGGCTTCGGCGACGGTGAACATGTCGAGTTGTTCGGCGATGACCAGCAGCGCCTGGGTCAGCACCTGATTGTCGGGGTTGCCCGCGATGCCGCGGGTAAAGAGCGCATCCAGCTTCAGGATATCGAAGAAGAAGTCCCTGAGATGGCGGAAAGAGGTGTGCCCGGATCCGAAGTCGTCCAGGGCAAAGGCCACGCCGCGGGCCTGGATGTCGCGCATGAAGCATGTCACCAGCTCTGGCAGGACCATGGCCGAATGTTCGGTGATCTCGAGGATCAGCCGTTCGCCCGCGGTCGGGTCGCGGTCAAGGCCCCGCGTCAGCACCTGCATCCAGTGCGGATAGCCGATGGAGCGCGCCGACATGTTGATCGCGATGCGCAGCTCCGGGTGGTCGGCGAGGGTCTGCAATCCCATGTCGAGCGCGGCGCAGTCGACGCGGCGGCCCAGCTCCGTCGCCTCGATGGAAGAGATGAAATCCCGTGCGGGGATGATGCGCCCGGCGGGGTCGTAGATGCGGATCAGCCCCTCGTAGAAGGCCACCTGGCCACTGCCGGCGCGCATCACGGGCTGATAGGCCAGGGCGACTTCCTCGGCATCGAGGGCGCGGGCAACCATCGACATCGCCTCCGCATCGCGTGTCGAGACCGCCCAGCTCAGCGGGTCTTCCATCCCCGAAGGGACATCCTGCCATTTCACCTTGCCTCTGCTCATGGCATCCTGCCTCCTGACCGGGCCCTTGTGCCCTGTCCTGATCAAGAAGGGGTTAAGCCGTGAAGTTTACAGATCCCGTCCGCTGCCCCTGGGCCGGGCCCGAGCCGCTCTACCTTGCCTATCACGACGAGGAATGGGGGGTGCCGGAACGCGACAGCCGTGCGCTGTGGGAAAAGCTGGTGCTGGATGGCTTCCAGGCTGGGTTGAGCTGGATTACCATCCTGAAGAAGCGGGACAATTTCCGCACCGCCTTCGACGGCTTCGATCCGCATCGGATCGCCGAATGGGGGCCGGATCGGGTCGTGTCGCTGCTGCAGGATCCCGGCATCATCCGCCACCGGGGCAAGATCGAGGCCACCATCGGCAATGCCCGCGCCTGGGCCGAGATCGAGACACGCGAGGGGTTCGATCAATTCCTCTGGAAATACGTCGACGGCGTCGCGCTGCAACCGCGCTACACGCAGCAGTCCGAGGTGCCGCCCAGCACGGCGCTCTCCGAGCGGGTCTCGAAGGATCTCAAGCGCGCGGGCTTCCGCTTTGTCGGGCCGACCATCGTCTATGCCTTCATGGAGGCCTGCGGTCTGGTCAACGACCATCTCACCGGCTGCCATTGCCATGAGCATGTCGCCTCTCTGAAGGCGCCCTGACGCGCGGAAATAAAGAAGGGGGCCGGAGACGAGGGGCCAGAGAAGGGGCAAAGACGGGGAGGCTCCGGCGAACCGAACCAGCAGCAGATTCGGCCTGCGGCGCGGGGGACGCCCCGGTTACCGGGCAACTGACCGGCCGCGCCTCCCGGCGCTCACCGCTATCAGCCTGCGGCTGATGCCTTCGGGGTCTCCGGGGTGGCCGCCACCCGCTCGTGCCACGCCCCGCATCATCACCAGGCTGAAAATACTCCGGGGGTCTCTCCGCAGGAGAGGGGGGCAGCGCCCCCTTCCTCGCCCGCTCCGGCCTCCCTCCGGCGATCGGGGGCGCGTCCCCTTGTCGGGATCTCCCTTCGCACCCGGTCTGCCTCTCCGCCGCCTTGCACCGCCTTCCAACGGCCCGCATCGCCCCTGTCCGCTGCCGCGCTGCCCGGCGCGCTTCTGCCCTTCTCAAACCCGAAGTCGCTCAATATAATGAGCGCAGCGAGGCGCGGGTCACGGGCGAATCCGGTGCGCGCCCCTTTCTTTCCTTCGGCCAGCCCGCTGGCCTCCAAACCTGACAGGGATCCCCAATGAACGAGATTTCGAACTCTCTGGTCGCGGCCGACATCGCCCATTCGATGCACCCCTACACCAACATGCGCGCGCATGAGGCCCAGGGGCCAATGATCATCGCCCGGGGCGAGGGGGTCCATGTCTATGACGACAAGGGCAAGGAATACATCGAGGGCATGGCTGGCCTTTGGTCCGTTGCCGTCGGCTTCTCCGAGACCCGCCTGAAAGACGCCGCCATCAAGCAGATGGAGGCGCTGCCCTACTACCATACCTTCGCCCACAAGGCGCATGAGCCTTCGATCCGCCTGGCCGAGAAGCTGGCCGAGATGACCCCGGGCGATCTGAACCACTGCTTCTTCACCAACTCGGGCTCCGAGGCCAACGACACGGTGGTGAAGATGGTCTGGTACATGAACAACGCCCTCGGCCGGCCCGGGAAGAAGAAGTTCATCGCCCGCAACAAGGGCTACCACGGGATCACCGTGGCCTCGGGCTCGCTCACCGGGCTGCCGGGCAACCACCGCGACTTCGACCTGCCGGCGATCCCGGTCACCCATGTCACCACGCCGCACTTCTGGCGCTTCGCCGAAGCTGGCGAGAGCGAGGCCGATTTCTGCGCCCGCCTGCTGAAGGAGATCGAGGACACCATCCTGGCCGAGGGCCCCGAGACCGTCGCCGCCTTCATCGGCGAGCCCGTCATGGGCGCCGGGGGCGTCATGGTGCCGCCGCCGGGCTACTGGGAAGGCGTCGCGGCGATCTGCCGGAAGTACGACGTGCTGCTGGTCGCCGACGAGGTGATCTGCGGATTCGGGCGCTGCGGCACCACCTTCGCCTGCGAGAAGTTCGGCTTCCAGCCCGACATCCTGGTGCTGTCCAAGCAGATCAGCTCGTCCTACATGCCGCTGGCAGCGGTCATGGTCTCGGATGCGGTCTATGGCGCGATCGCGGACAATTCGGCCAAGATCGGCACCTTCGGCCATGGCTACACCGGCTCGGGCCATCCCGTCGCCACCGCCGTCGGCCTCGAGAACGTGAAGATCATCGAGGAGCGCGGCCTTGTCGCCAATGCCGCCGCGCTGGAAGAGGCCTTCATCGGCGGCCTGCACGCGGCCTTCGACGCTCATCCGCTGGTCGGCGAGGTGCGTGGCATCGGCCTGATCGCCGGGCTGGAGCTGGTGGCCGGCAAGACCGCCGCCAGCGCCTTTGATCCCGCCGCCAAGGTGGGCGCGAAATGTGCCGACCTCTGCGCTGAAGAGGGGCTGATCAGCCGCGCCGTGGGCGATACCATGGCGCTCTGCCCGCCGCTGATCGTCACCGAGGCCGATATCGCCCGGATCATCGAGCGCATGGGCCGCGCCCTGGACCGCACTCTGGACTGGGCGCGCGCCGAAGCGCTGATGTAACGCCCCTCACCCTCGCTTGCGGGAATCGCGTCGCCGTAGGGCAGCGCGATTTGCGTTTCCGGGCAGGGCAGGGGGGCGGAATTGGGCGCCTGGCCCTGCCGCTTTCCGCGCGTTTCCCCGCCGCTTCAGGGGCGCCCGGGTGGCGGGGATCTGCGTGGCTGCTCCGCCTGTTACTAGCATCGCCCGATTTCATGCCGCGGCGCGGCAAAAGTCGGCGCTTTTCCGCCGATCGCGCGAGGCCTCACGCGGAATCCCTCTGGCGCGACAGGGGGGAGAGGCGATAAATTGCCGAGCTGCAAGTTCCTCCCCTCAAAGGGTTTATCCGGGTCACTCGCCCTGTCCGCCCATCTTTTTCTACCTTTCACGCTGCTTCCGCCTGCCGTTGGATTGAACCATCGGCGGGTTTTCCGCGTTGCCGCATCAGGCCCTTGGCGAAGCTCTGCCGGGCCCGGCGAGTGCCATTGCCTGCGCCGCTGATCGGCTCAGGATCAAGAGACGTTGCCGCGCCCCTGCCGGGCGCGCATCACAAGGGACCAAGAATGCTGCCAAACCGAAACACCGCCTCCGAACGATCTGCCCTGCTCGACCGACCTGCCGCTGAAACCGCCGCCCGCCACCTGCCTGCCGATCCCTCCCGTCGCCGTCTGCTGGCGATGCTGGCGGGCTCGACGGCGCTTGCGGTGACCCTGCCTGCCGCGCTGCGCGCGCAGGAGGGCAGCGGCGACATGGCCTCGCCGTTCAGCTTCGAAGCCCTGGTCGAAACCATGCGTCAGCGGGCCGCCGAACCATGGCTGGCGCCGCAGAAGGCCGAGGGCTTCTTCCGCGCGCTCGACTACGACGGCTTCCAGCGCATCCAGTTCGACCCCGAGCGGGCACGCTGGGCCGACGAGGGGCGCTTCCGTGTCAATGCCTTCCACCTCGGCTGGCTGTTCGCCGAGCCGGTGGCGCTGCACGAGGTCTCGCAGGGGCAGGCGCAGCCGATGGCCTTCTCGACCGATGATTTCATCTACCACCAGCCGCTGGGCGTCGATGTCCCCGAACACACGCAGATGCCGGGCGTTGCCGGCTTCCGCCTGAATGCGCCGCTGAACCAGGCGGGGCGCTTCGACGAGGTGGTTGCCTTCCTTGGTGCCTCCTATTTCCGTGCCCTGGGCGTGGGCAACCGCTATGGCCTTTCGGCACGCGGCCTGGCGGTGAACACCGGCCTGCCCGAGGGCGAGGAGTTCCCCCGCTTCGAGGCCTTCTGGCTGGAGCGTCCTTCGGCGACCTCCAACGAGGTGGTGGTCTGCGCCGCGCTTGGCAGTGAAAGCGTCACCGGCGCCTTCCGCATGACCGTGCGCCCGGGGGATCCGACCCGCATCGGCGTCGAGGCGCACCTGTTCCTGCGTCGCGACGTGGCGCAGATCGGCTTGGCGCCGCTGACCTCGATGTATCTCTACGGACCGCAGGACCAGGGCGACTACGATGATTACCGCCCGGCGGTGCATGACAGCGAAGGTCTCTACATCGAGAGCGGCGGGCAGAAGATCTGGCGGCCGCTGAAGAACCCGTCGCGTCTGGGCAACTCGTACTTCGCGCTGGAGAACCCGCGCGCCTTCGGCCTGGTGCAGCGGACGCGCGGCTTCGAGGCCTACCTGGACGCCGAGGCGCGCTACGATCTGCGGCCCTCGCTGGTGATCCGTCCGCGTGGCGACTGGGGCCGGGGCCGGCTGCGGCTGGTCGAGATCCCGACGGATCTCGAGACCAACGACAATATCGTCGCCTTCTGGGTGCCCGAGACCGGCTTCGCTGCCGGTCAGGAAATCAGCGTGGCCTACGACATGGAATGGGGCACCGGGCCGGGCGAGGCCCGCGCACTGGCCGGAGGCGATCTTGCCGCAGTGCGGCGGAGCCTTGCCGGTCATGGCGGCAATGCGGGCGCGGAACCGGCGAAGGACCGCCGAAAGTTCGTCATCGACTTCGAAGGTGGCCGTCTGGGGGAACTTCCTGCCGGAGCAGAGGTTACGCCCCTCGTGACCGCTGCCAGGGGGGAGGTTCTGGAAGCCATCCTGTCGCCCATCGAAGGGACACGTACCTGGCGCCTGGTCACCGAGATCTCGGCCAAGGGGGACGAGATCGTGGAGATTGCGGCACACCTCGAGGGCTACGGCCAGGTGCTGTCCGAAACCTGGGCCTACCAGTGGATGGGGCCCGAAAATGATTGAGAGAGGCATGACACAGCATTCTCAGAGCGAATTTCACGCAGCGACGATTGAACCCGCCGTCACCCCGATGAACGCCGAGGCCGAAGCGCAGCCCGCCAGTTGGGCGCCGCCCGAGGCCCCGCTGGCGATGCCCCGTCAGCAGCTCGAGCGCGAGGGAAGCGCAAGGCGTCGCTTCGGCCTGTTCGCAGGCTTCCGTCAGACGGCGGCCTGAGTGTCATGAGCGATCCAAGGGGGGCGGGGAACCCTGTCAGCATTCCTCCCGTCAGGACGCCCGTGCTTCTGCGCACGCTTGCCCTGGCTTTCGCCGGGGCCTGTGCCCTGGTGGCGACCGGGTTCATGGCGGATGCGGCGCTGGCTGATGGCTTCGGCTGGCTCGACGTGCTGCGCAGCCTGCTGGTTTGCGTCACCACCGCCTGGCTTGCCTGGGGCGTGGCTCAGGCGCTGGTCGGCCTGCCGCCCTACCTGCGCCGGCGCAACCGGCCGCAGGCGCCGGTCGCCTCCGGCCCCGCCACGCTGGCGGCGGGGTCCTTCGCCATGCCGTCGCTGAACGGCGGGGCGGCGGCCCGTCCCGACCTCGTGCTGCTGATCCCGATCTGCAACGAGGATCCCGTCGCCACCTTCGCCCGCATCGCCGCGATGGACCTCTCGATGGCGCGGGCCGAGCTGCGTGCCGATATCGCCGTCCTCTCGGACACCCGCGATCCGGCCGCCGCCGAGGCCGAGCTGCGCGCCTTCGCCCGGCTGGTGCAGGAGACCGGCGGTCAGGAGCGCATCTTCTACCGCCGCCGCGAGGACAACCGGGGCCGCAAGGCCGGCAACGTCGAGGATTTCATCCGTCGCTCGGGCGGCAACTGGGACTACGCGCTGGTGCTGGATGCCGACAGCCTGATGGAGGGCCAGGCGATCCGCGCCATGGTCGAGAAGATGCGCGCCGAGCCTGACCTTGGCCTGCTTCAGACCCTGCCGCAGCTGCATTCGGCGCGCTCGGTCTTCGGGCGGGCCCTGCAGTTCTCGGCCAGCTTCTTCTCTCCGGTCTTCGCGCGCGGTCTGGCGCGGTTGCAGGGCCGGACGGGCCCGTTCTGGGGCCATAACGCGATGATCCGCATCCGTGCCTTCGCCGAAAGCTGCGCCCTGCCGCCACTCTCGGGACGTCCGCCCTTTGGCGGCGACATCCTCAGCCATGACTACGTGGAGGCCGCCCTGCTGGCGCGCGCGGGCTGGCGGGTGACCCTGGACGAGACGCTGCCCGGCTCTTACGAGGAAGGCCCCGACAACCTTCTGTCCTTCGCCCGCCGCGACCGGCGCTGGTGCCAGGGCAACCTGCAGCACATGCGCCTGCTGACCGCGCCGGGGCTGAAGGGCTGGAGCCGCTTCACCTTCCTGCAGGGCATTTTCAGCTATCTCGTCTCGCTGGTCTGGGGCCTGTTCCTGCTGGCCTCGGTGGCGGCGGCTGTCTGGGCGCCCGCGCCGGATTACTTCCCCGAGCCGCATCAGATGTTCCCCTCGTTCCCCGATGACCGCACCCGGCAGATCCTGGCGCTTGGTCTCGGCATCCTCGGCCTGCTGGTGTTGCCCAAGGCGGCGATCCTGCTGGGCGGGCTGATCTCGGGGCGGGCCGGTCGTGGCTTTGGCGGCTGGCGTGCCGCGCCCTCGGTGCTGGCCGAGCTGCTGCTGTCCTCGATCCTGGCGCCGCTGCTGCTGGCCTACCAGAGCAAGGCGGTGATCCAGGTGCTGTCGGGCGCCGATGGCGGCTGGCCTGCCAACCAGCGCGGCGAAGGCCGCCTGACCCCGGGTGACAGCTTGGCTGCGGGTGGTTGGATCAGCCTGATCGGCGCCGCCGGTCTGGGTGTCGTCACCTGGGTCGCGCCTCAGCTCAGCCTCTGGCTGCTACCGGTCTGCGGCCCGATGCTGCTGGCGCCGGTGCTGATCTGGGCCAGCTCGCAACCGCTTGAAGGCTGGCTGTTCCGCACGCCGGAAGAAAGCAGCCCGCCGCCGGTGGTCGCCCTTTGGCGGGTGATCCACGCCCGCTGGACCGGCACCACACCCGAAGCCCTGCACGACGTCCCCGCCGCCAACGCCCTGCCGGCCGAGTAGCGCAGCAACCGGGGGGAGGTGGTTTACTTCCCCCCGTCCCGCAGCCAGTCTGCCGCTCGAGAGTCGTAACGACCCCGGGCAGAGGATTGGTGATGAGTGAACTGGTAGCGGGCGACGCCGGGCAGGACCCGGCGGGCGATGCGGGTATCGACTGGGCGGACGCCTTCGACAACATGGGCCATGTGCCAGGCGCCGCCGAGATGCTGCGCCAGGGCAGCGAGGACGCAAGGGCCTTCCGCGAAGCCGCCTCGAATGCCTCCTTCGACATCGCCTATGGGCCCGGGCCGCGCAACC
>NZ_AFPM01000188.1 GCF_000220565.1 Oceanicola sp. S124
CTTTTGCCGATCCTCGAGCGTAAGGCGGGCCGGGTGCTGGCCAATGGCTTCCCGACCGGCGTCGAGGTCTGCGCCGCGATGGTCCACAGCGGCCCTTACCCGGCGTCGACCAACGTCGGCGCGACCTCGGTCGGCACCCTGTCGATCCGCCGGTTCCTGCGCCCCGTCTGCTTCCAGAACCTGCCGGAAGCGCTGTTGGAAGGGCTGGCGGGCCAAGCCTCCTGCAGGGCGCCTCAGCCCGGCAGCACCCAGACCGAGCCGGTCTTCGGATGGCGGGCAATCAGCGGCTCGATGCCGTAGACCGCGCGGATCCGCCCCGCCGTCAGCACCTCCTCGGGCCGCCCCTCGGCCACCAGACGGCCCTGATCCATCAGGCAGAGCCGATCGCAGTACATGGCCGCCAGGTTCAGGTCGTGCAGGGCGGCGATCACGGTGATGCCGCTGTCCTTCAGGAACTGCAGCAGGGAAATCTGGTGCCGCAGGTCGAGGTGGTTCGTGGGCTCGTCCAGCACCAGCACCTGCGGCTGCTGCACCAGCGCCCGCGCCAGCAGCACGCGCTGGCGCTCGCCGCCCGAGAGGGTGCGGAAGGGCCGGTGCTGCAGGGGCCCCAGCCGTTGCAGGGCCAGCGCCGCGTCGATCAGCGCGGCATCATGGGGCAGGTCCGGTTCCAGCAGCGCCTTGTGGGCCGAGCGCCCCATGGCCACCACGTCGCGCACCGTCAGCGGAAACTCGGCCGGCATGTCCTGCAGCACCGCGCCGACATGACGCGCCACCCAGCCAGCGGGGCGCCGCCAGACATCCTGGCCGTTGACCAGCACCCGCCCGGTGTGAGGCCGGCTCATCCTGTAGACCGTGCGCAGCAGCGAGGATTTGCCCGCCCCGTTCGGGCCCAGCAGGCCCAGCATCTGACCCGGCGCCACCTGCAGCGAGATGTCCCGGACCAGCTCCGTGTCGCCGGCGCGCAGGCTGACCCCCTCGATGTCGAGACGGGCGGGGGGGATCAGCGGCGCGCTCATCGGGCGGCCCCAAGGGCACGGGCGTCGCGGCGCAGCAGCCAGATGAAGAAGGGCCCGCCGACCAGCGCGGTGACGATGCCCACGGGCAGTTCCAGCGGGGCGATGATCGAGCGCGCGACGAGGTCGGCAGCGATGGTGAAGGCGGCGCTGGCAAGGGCCACGGCCGGCAGGGCACGGCGATGATCGGCACCGACCAGCAAGCGCACGATATGGGGCATGATCAGCCCGACGAAGCCGATCACCCCCGAGACGGCGACGGTGATCCCGGTCAGGGCGGCGGTCAGCAGGAACATGCTGCGCCGGAAGCGCTCGACATCCAGGCCGAGGGCCACGGCGCTTTCGTCCCCCGCCATCAGCAGGTTCAGCCGCCGCGCCTGAGCCAGCATGACGCAGAGCCCGAGGGCAAGGGCGATCACCGGCACCGGCAGCAGCTTCCACTGCGCCGAGCCGAAGCCGCCGAGGGTCCAGAACAGCACCCGCGCGGCCAGCTGCGGATCGGGCGAGGTCAGCACCAGCAGGCTGGTGAGCGCGCCGAGCACCGCGCCCATGGCGACCCCTGCCAGCACCAGGCGCGTCGGGGTCATCTGCCCCCCGGTGCGGGCGATCCAGAAGACCAGCGTCAGTGCCGCCAGCCCGCCGAGGAAGGCCGCGACATGCAGGGTGAAGGCGCCGAGAACGACGAGGCCGAAACGCATCACCACCACCGCGCCGGTCGCCGCCCCCGACGAGACACCCAGGATCGACGGCCCGGCCAGCGGGTTGCGCACGATGGCCTGGATGACCATGCCCGCAACGCCCAGGCTGGCGCCCACCACGGCGGCAAGGATGACGCGGGGAATCCGGGTCTGGGTGATGATGATCTCGTAGGCCGGACGCCAGTCCGGCGTGCCCAGCCCGCCGCCCGACAGCCAGTGCCCGACGATGCGCAGCGCCTCGGTCGCCGGGATGCGGACAGAGCCCACCATCAGTCCGGCCAGGGCCACCGCCAGCAGCAGGGTGATGATCGCCCCGGTGACCAGCAGGAAGCGGGCACGCGCCGCAGCGCCGGTCCCGGCCCTCGGGCCCGGAAAGCGGTGGCTTCGATCGCGGCACGGATTCTGGGCCAAATCAGCGGCCCGATCACGCGACGGCGGCGGCCGCCTGAGAATGGCTAGCAGCGCCGCCCGGTCGGCGGCGCTGTCATCGCGGTGTGTCATCCGGTCAGCCTACTCGGCAAAGGCCTCGGGGTGGAAGGTCCGGGCGAGGGTTTCCAGCGCGGTGACCGAGCTGGGGCCGGGCTGGCCGATCACCGAGGAAACGGTCACGTAGTTGCGCTTGGCCACCGCCGGCACTCCGGCGATCACCGGCTGGGCTGCCAGCAGGTCGATACGCGCCTGGCCAATGCTGGCGCCGGGATCCTCGACGACCTGACCGCTTGCGGTGCCCGAATAGAAGACCACGATGTACTCGGGCGCCTGGTCCACCAGCTGCTCCCAGGAGGTGCTGCCATAGCGGTTGTCGATATCGCCGAGGATGTTGTGCCCGCCGGCGCGGTCGACGACATGGCTCAGCATGGTATTGCCGAGAACGGCACGCGGGGTGTCCTCGCCACCGTTGTAGATGAAGACCGGCACCGGCGCGCGCCCCTCCAGCGCCGTCTCGACGGCGGCCACGCGCGCCTCGATCCCGGCAACCAGCTCTTCGGCACGCTCGGGCACGCCGAAGATGCCGGCGACCGAGCGGATCTCGGCATAGAGCTCGTCGAAGCCGTAGCGCCCGAGGTTGCAGCCCTCGGTGTTCAGCCGCGTCTTCATGCCGAGGTCGTGCAGCTGGTCGCGGGTGTGGCGGCTTTCGCTGAAGCCGTCGGGGTAGCCGGCATAAACGAAATCGGCCTCGGCCTCGATCAGCTGTTCGGTGGTGGCGACCAGCGGCGAGAGCACCGGGATGCTGTCGTAGGCGGCCGCGTATTCGGGGCTGATCCGCAGGTTGGCCATGTAGGAGGTGCCTGCCATGTGATCTTCCAGCCCAAGCGCCAGCATCAGCTCGGTGGCGTTGTTGGACAGGGTGACCGCATGGGTCGGCGCGGCCTCGTAGGTGGTGGTCACGCCGCAGTTGTCGTCGGTGTAGGGGTAATGCCCCTCGGCAAGGGCGGCAGAGGCCAGCACGGCCAGTGCCGAGCCGAGGAAGAGCGTCTGTTTCACGGGTCAGGTCCTTTCTGGAACGGGGTAGGGGACGGGGGGCAGCGGCAGGTCCGCGAAGGCGGGCAGCACCTCGGTCCCGAAGAGCATCATCGAGGCGGCGGCCTCGGGCAGCGGGATCAGCCCGTTGGCATCGAAGAGGCAGCGCAGGTTGGCGCAGCCGGTGCGGGCGATCAGCGCCGCGATCTGGGCGCGGCAGGCTTCAGGCGTGCCGGCGATGGTGTAATCGGCCAGCATCTCGGCCCGGTCGCGCGGGGCGGGGGCAGGCTGGCCGCGCGCGGCGGCGCGGGCGGCGCGGCGGGCGTTCAGCACCCCGGTCAGCCGGTCCAGCGCCGCTTCGGCCAGCTCGGTGCGCGGGGCGCAGATCACGTAGCGCGACAGGGACGAGGCGGCCATGGGCGCCATCCCGGCCCCCACCCGGCGCAGCGCCGCGTGGAACACCGGGATCTGACGCGCCTCGTTGGGTTCGAGGCTCAGCAGCAGCGGGAAGCCATGGCGCGCGGCCAGGGCCACGGTCTCTTCTGACACCCCGGCGACGTAGATCGGCGGATGCGGGCGCTGCACCGGAGGCGGGCCGACCTCGGTTTCGGGGAAGGGCCAGCAGGGGCCATCGGAGGCCAGGCGCGGCTCTGTCCAGACGCGCAGCAGGATCGCCAGCGCCTCGTCGAAGCGGGCGCGGGCGCTGTCGCGGTCGATGCCCAGCACGTCGAAGGTCGCCGGTTCGGTGCCCCGCCCGATGCCGACATCGACGCGCCCGCCGCTCTGGAAATCCAGCTGGGCGATCTGCTCGGCCAGCATCAGCGGATGGTGCAGCGGCAGCACCAGGATCGAGGTGCCGAACCGCAGCCGCGTCGTCCGGGCGAGGATCTCGGCCCCCAGAAGCAGGGTATGGGGATAGGGCAGCGTCTGGCGGTGGAAGTGGAACTCGTTGAACCAGATGCCGCCGAAGCCGGCCGCATCCGCCTGCTCGACCACCCGCATCAGGGCAGCGTGATCGCCATGGGCACCGCCACGGGCCAGCCCCGCGACATCGAAACGAAGCCGGTTCGGAAGGTCAGTCACGCGCGCACCCTCTCCCGACGGGAGAAGGCGGACGCGATGCGAAGGCTTCAGGCGCAGGGCCTGCGTGCATGGTCACCCCCTGCCGGCACACCTCGTCCGGCGATTGGTTTCATGCTTGCGGCAGGTCTCCTGGCTCGCGGCTCCGGCGCGCCCCCTCCCCTTCCCGGCCCACGGGGGCCAGTGGTCTGGACGGAACGCTCGCCGCTTACAGTTGCGAGGGCAGCCCCGGCCTTGGGCCCGAAGGCCCGCACCGTGTTCCCTATTGCTCCGCGCGGCGGCGGAACCGTAAGCCCGGTCAGGAGTAACCACGCCCAGCTGTTCCGGCAAGGCAATTCTGCCGGCCAGCCCCCGCAGCCGGTCGCCCCTGTTCCCAGCAGTCCGGGTGCCCTGCCGCAGGTGCTTCCCGGAAGCCACGCCGCGAAGGGAAACGCCCCGGCCCGCCGCGCCGCGCCTTGCGCCGGACGGCCCCGGTTGCGACAAGCTGGCCCAGAACTTCCTCAGCAAGGTTATCCCAGCTGCCAGGCCTCCGCACCGCCCGGGGGCCGCTCGACTGGAGCGGGATGCCGACGTGAGACAGCAAGACGCCAAGCGAGATCTTCTGCGCACCTACCTGCGGGACTGGCATGTCCTGCGGATCAAGCTGGCCGGGCGCTTCGGCAGCCACGACCTGGCCGAAGAGGCGATGCAGGAAACCTGGCTGCGGCTGGACCGCAGCGGCGCCCCCGCGGCCGGGATCGCCAACCCCCATGCCTATGTGCTGACCGTCGCCGGCAATATCGCCACCGACCTGCTGCGCCGCGAACGCCGCCACGGCGCCGGCCAGCTGCGCGATGACGCCCGGCTTGAACGGCTGATCGACAGCGCCCCGATCGCCGAAGAGGTGCTGATCGCGCGCGACGAGCTGCGGATGCTGGTGCGGGCGCTGATGGCGTTGCCGCACAAGGCGCGCGCCGTGCTGCTGATGAACAGATGTCTCGACATGACCCACCGCCAGATCGCCGAGGCGCTCGGCCTCTCGGAAAGCATGGTGGCGAAATACATGGGCCAGGCGCTGCGGCACTGCCGCGACTACCGCAGGGGGCAGCCATGAGCCGTTCCGCCGACATCTCCCAACTGCTGGCGGACGAGGCCCT
>NZ_AFPM01000187.1 GCF_000220565.1 Oceanicola sp. S124
GGGAGGCCATAGACAAGCTGGTCGACTGGCAGCCGCCCTACCTGGTCTTCAAGGCCCTGTTCGGCGCCTCGCTGGTCTGCAACCCCGGGCCGCGTCTCAGCGACGTGGGGCTGGTCGATCCCTTCGCGCAGCGGGTGCTGACCTCGCCCCTGCTGGACAGGTGAAGGGGCCGGGCCGCACCGCCGCCCGGCCCGCCCGCCTCAGCGCGGGCAGGTCTCCAGCACGCGTTGCAGACCCAGGGTCAGCAACTGGTGCTCGGCGGCGATGACCCGCACCCCGGCGCCGTTGTCGCGGGCGAAGGCCTGTTCCTCGCGACGCCAGGCGGGGATCCACCAGGGTTTTCCCGCCGCCTTCGCCGCCGCCGCCAGCCGGGCGATATCGGCACGATCCGCATCACCGAAGCCATAGCCCGCGCGGCCACGGGTCAGCGCCAGGTCGAAGGGCCCGATGAAGATGCCATCCACCAGCGGGCTGGCCAGCAGCGCCTCGACATCCCCGAAGGCCTCGGCGGTCTCGATCATCGGCAGGCAGAGCACCTCGCGGTTCTGCCGGGCGAAGTAGTCCGCATCCGGCGCCCGGAACCGGGCCGAGCGCCCGGCCGCGTAGCTGCGGGTGCCGAGTGGCGGAAACTTGCAGGTGGCCAGCGCCGCCTCGGCCTGGGCCAGGGTGCCGACGTGGGGCAGGATCACCGCATCGACGCCAAGGTCGACAGCGCGCTGCACCCAGACCGGCTCGGGCGCTTCGATCTTGGCGCAGACCGCGACGCCCAGGGCGCGGGCCGCAACCACCAGCGCCTCGCGCCGGTCGGCGTCAAAGCCGTTGTGTTCGATATCCAGCACCACGCGCCGGAACCCGGCCTGGGCGGCCATCTCCAGCAGGTCGAGGTTCGGGGTGCTCATCCAGAAAGCGAGAGTATCCATGGTCATGCCAATACGTGATGCCGGTTGGAGGGAAGGGTGGCGCGCACCCGGTCGAGATAGTCGAAGTCCAGCTCGGCGAAGGTGACGCCGGTCGTGCCTGAGGCGCGGGCGGTGACGGCACCCCAGGGGTCGATCACCAGCGAGTTGCCGTAGCAGGCGCGTTCGCCCGCCGGTTCGGGGTGCAGCCCGATCTGGCCGGGTGCGATGACCCAGGATTGCGTCTCGATGGCGCGGGTGCGCAGCATGCATTCCCAGTGGTCCTTGCCGGTCTCCATGTTGAAGGCGGCGGGCAGGATGAGCGCATCGCAGCCGGCGCGCATATGGGCCAGGAACAGTTCGGCGAAGCGCAGGTCATAGCAGATCGCCAGGCCGAAACGCCGCCCGGCGTGGTCAAACTGCACCACCTCGGACCCGCGCGAGATCACGTCGGATTCGCGGAAGACATGGCCCTGCGGCGTCTCGACGTCGAAGAGGTGGATCTTGCGGTAGCGGGCGCGCTCTGCGCCGTCGGGACCGAAGACGACGCTGGTGTTGAAGATGCTGTCACCGTCCCTTTCCAGCATCGAGCCTGCGTGGAAGGTCACGCCGTGTTCGCGCGCCAGCCGCTGCAGGGTGCGGTAAGCCTCTCCCTCGGGGAAGGTCTCGGCGGCCTGCCGTTGTGCGTCCCGGCTGCCGCCGAGGCAGGGCGCATATTCCGGCGCCACGACCAACTCGGCACCGCTGCCGGCGATCCGCTCGGAAAAGAGCCGGACGATCTCGGCCAGGTTCGCCGCCTTGTCGGTACGCGAGTTGAGCTGAAGCATCGCGATCTTCATGAGAATCCTCGTCTGTTGCGACCGCCCCGGAAGGCGGCCCGGTTGTGTTTCGAAACCCCGCGTGACAGCCCCTGTCCCGGTCATCGCGCCGCAAGGCGCTGAAATCCGGGGAGAAGTTTTTGTTTGACCTGCGGGCCTCATCCCATATTGTATTATACATTTACAAAAAACAATATCTCGACAACCAGAGACCAACGACAGGGAGTTCTCTCATGATCTCGACACAACGACTGGCCCTTCCGCTGCTGGCCTTGGCCTGTGCCCTCGGCGCCGGTGGCGCGGTGGCGGAAACGCTGAATGTCCAGCTGGCTTCGGATATCCGCAGCTCGCGTCCCGGGGTGAACCGCGACGCGCTGTCGGACAACGTGGCGCTGAGCGTCGGCGAGGGCCTCGTGGCCTTCGGTGAGGGCGGCAACATCCTTCCGATGCTGGCCGAAAGCTGGACCGTCTCGGAAGACGGCACCGTCTACACCTTCACGCTGCGCGAGGGCCGTACCTTCCACAACGGCGCCGAGGTGACGGCCGAGCTGGTCAAGCAAAGCTGGGAAGCCACCATGGCCGCGCCCGAGTTCAACTGCGCCGGCTTCTTCGACGGCACCCGTGGGGCCAGGGTGACGGGCATCGAGGCGCCCGACGCGCGCACCGTGGTCATCACCCTGGACCAGCCCGAGGCGATGTTCCTGAAGAACACCGCCCAGTCGCAGTGCGGCGGCATGGCGATCACCCACCCCGACAGCTTCGCGGCGGACGGCACCTGGGATCATCCCGTGGGCACCGGCCCCTTCACCTTCGGCGAGTGGCGGCGCGGCCAGTCGGTGGTGCTTGAGAAATACGCCGACTACCAGCCGCTGGACGGCGGCATCGACGGCTTTGGCGGCCACAAGGAAGCTCTGGTCGATACCGTGAACCTCGTCGTCACCCCCGACCGCGCCACTGCCATCGCGGCGCTGCGCAGCGGTGACCTGGACGTGGTGCCCTTCCTGTCGACCTCGGAAGCCGCCGAGCTGACCGCCGACCCCGACTTCGAGGTCAAGTCCTCGCCCCATGGCGGCATGATCACCCTGCTGATGCAGACCGCCGACCCGGTGCTCTCGTCGACCGAGATGCGCATGGCGGTGGCCAAGGCGCTCGACATCCCGCAGCTGGTCGAGGTCGCCACCGACGGGCTGGGCACGCCCAATGCCTCGCTGGTGCCCGAGGGCTCGGTCTATCACAGCGCCGTGCATGACGAGGGTATCGCCTATGCCCCCGACGAGGTGCCCGCCCTGCTGGAAGCCGCCGGCTATGACGGCCAAGAGCTGGTGATCCAGACCAACCGCCGCAACCCGATCAACGAGAACGTCGCCGTGCTGTCGCAGGCGATGTTGCAGATGGCGGGCATCAACTCCCGGATCGAGGTGCTGGAATGGGCTACCCAGCTGGATCGCTTCCGCTCGGGCAGCTTCCAGATGTCGGCCTTCAACTACTCGAACCGCGCCGACCCGGTGCTGGCCTACAGCGCCGTCACCGCCAGCAAGGAAGACCGCGGCAGCGCCATCTGGGACGACCCCCGCGCCATCGAGCTGGTGGCCGAGGCGACCAGCACCCCGGACGGCGAGGCGCGCCAGGCGATCTTCGACGAGCTGCACCAGCTCTACCTGCAGCAGATGCCCTTCGTCATGCTGGCCAACAACCTGACCGTCTCGGTCAATGCCAGCTACGTGCAGGACTACAGCACCTGGAACGGCTTCGCCCGCTTCTGGGGCGTGAGCGTCGACCGCTGAGCATCAGATGAACGGAGGCCCCCGGGGGACCTGAATGACCAGATTTGTACTGTCGCGGCTGATTTCCGCGATACCCACTCTCTTCCTCGTTTCGCTGGCGGTCTTCACCCTGATCCGCCTGATTCCGGGGGACCCCGTCAGCCTGATGCTGGGCGACAACATCGACGACACCGCCTACGAGGCGATGAGTCACCAACTTGGACTGGACCGGCCGATCCCGGTCCAGTTCCTGCTCTGGCTTCAGGGCGTGTTCCAGGGCGACCTGGGGCGGTCGATCACCACCGGCCAGCCGGTGCTGCCGCTGGTGCTGCAACGCTTCGCGATCACCGCGCAGCTGGTGCTGGTGGCGGTCGGGCTGGCGACGCTGCTGGCGGTGCCTCTGGGCATGCTGGCGGCCTGGCGGCAGAACTCGGCCTTCGACCTGGGCGTCGTGGTCGGCGCCACGGCGCTGATGTCGATCCCGACCTTCTGGATGGGCCTGATGTTGCTGCTGTTCTTCGGCCTGCAACTCGGCTGGTTGCCGGTGCTTGGCTATGTCTCGCCCTTCGAGGACTTCGGGGCGGGGGCGCTCTACCTCATCATGCCCGTCGCCGCGCTGGTGCTGCATGAATGCGGCATCCTGGTCCGCATGGCGCGGGCCTCGACGCTGGACGTGCTGCGGCTGGACTACGTCACCCACGCCCGCGCCAAGGGCCTGACCGAGGGCCAGGTGCTGCGCCGCCACGTCTTCCGCAATGCCTTCGGGCCCACATGGACCCTGCTGGGCCTGATCCTGGGCAACCTGCTAGGCGGTGTCGCAGTAGTCGAGACGGTCTTCACCATCCCCGGTCTCGGCCGCCTGATCGTCGAGTCGATCTATGGCCGCGACTACCCGGTGCTGCAGGGCTGCCTGCTGTTCGTTGCCGTCACCTACGTGGTCGTCAACCTGATCGTCGACCTCTGCTATCCGCTCTTTGACCCGAGGGTGAAAACCACATGAACCTGGGCCGCACCAACAAGTATCTCGGCGGTCTGCTGATCGCCTTCTTCCTGCTCTCGGCCCTGCTGGGCTGGCTCTGGACCCCCTATGACCCGCTGGCGCTGGACCTGCGCGCCCGCCTCGCCCCGCCGGGCGCCGGGCACTGGCTGGGCACCGACGAATACGGCCGGGACGTGATGTCTCGGCTGATGGCGGCGGCGCGGACCTCGGTCACCATCTCGGCCCTGACGGTCGGTTTCGCGGTGACCTTCGGCATCGTACTCGGATCGGTCGCGGGCTATGCGCGGGGCTGGGTGGACCGGCTGGTGATGCTGTTCACCGACACGCTGCTGGCCTTCCCCTCGATCCTGCTGGCGCTGGCGCTGCTGTCGATCCTGGGCGCCAACATCTGGGGCGTGATCCTGGCCCTGGGCCTGGCCTACATGCCCACGGTCACCCGCGTCGTGCGCGGCGCCGTGATGTCGCTGCGTGAGCAGGAGTTCATCGAGGCCTCGCGCCTGATGGGCCATCCCGTCGGCTACACCCTGCGCGCCCATGTCATCCCCAACTGCCTGGCGCCGGTGATCGTCATCGCCACCTCGATGTTCGGCTCTGTCCTGCTGACGGAAAGCGCGCTGTCCTTCCTCGGCCTCGGCGTGCCGCCACCAGCCCCCACCTGGGGCAACATGCTGGCCGGCGCGCGCCCCTACATGGCGCAGGCCCACTGGCTGGGGATCTTCCCGGGCCTCTGCATCGCGCTGACACTGCTGGGGATCAACCTCTTCGGCGACTACGTCCGCGACCGTTTCGATCCGCGCATGAAGGGACTTTGAAGATGAGCGAAGAAAGCGAACTGCTGCGCGTCGAGGGGCTTGAGCTGGGCCTTGCCGGCCGCCCCGAAGCGGGCATCGTCAAGGGCGCCAGCTTCCTGATCCGTCCCGGCGAGATGGTCGGACTGGTGGGCGAGTCGGGCTCTGGCAAGACCATGCTGGGGCGCGCCATCATCGGCCTGCAGCCCGGCGCCATCGAGCGCCGTGGCGGCGCCATCCTCTACCGCGACCGCGAGCTGTCGCAGCTCTCTGCGCGCGAGATGCGCCGCCTGCGTGGCCAAGAGATCTCGATCGTCTTCCAGGAGCCGATGACCTCTCTCAACCCCTCGATGACCATCGGCGACCAGCTGGACGAGCCGCTGCGCAGCCATTCCGACATGGCCGCCCCCGAGCGTCGCGCGCGGATCCTCGAGATGATGACCCGTGTCGGCATCCCCGCGCCCGAGAACCGGCTGAAGGACTACCCGCACGAGTTCTCGGGCGGGATGCGCCAGCGGATCATGCTGGCCTCGGCCATGCTGCTGCGCCCCAAGCTGCTGATCGCGGACGAGCCGACGACGGCGCTGGATGCACTGGTGCAGCGCGAGGTGCTGGAGCTGATGGTCGAGATGACCCGCGAGAACGGCACGGCGCTGATCCTGATCAGCCACGACCTGCCCATGGTCGCGCGCTACTGCGAACGCGTCATGGTCATGCGCCAGGGCGAGCTGGTCGAACAGGGCCCGACCGCCGACATCCTCACCGCCCCGGCGCATGAGTACACCCGCAAGTTGCTGGCCGCGATGCCGGAACGCGGCCCCCTGCGCAGCTTCGACGACCAGGAGGTGCCGCTGCTCGAGGTCCGCGACCTCTGCGTCGACTATGTCTCGCGCGGCGGGCTGCTGTCGCGGTCCCGGCGCAAGCGGGCGCTCGACGGGGTCAGCCTGTCGGTGCGGCGCGGGGAGGTGGTGGCCGTGGTCGGCGCCTCGGGCTCCGGCAAGACGACCCTGGGCCGGGCCATCGCCCACCTGATCGCCCCGAGCGGCGGAGAGATCCTGTTCCGCGGCACCCCCGTCACCCCGCGCGGCAAGGGCTGGATGGATTTCCGCCTGAACTGCCAGATGATCTTCCAGGATCCCTATGGCTCGCTCGATCCGCGCTTCACCATCCGCCGGGCGCTGTCCGAGGCGCTCTATCACCGGCAGGACATCGCCCCCGCCGAGAAGGACGCCCGCATCCGCCGCGCCATAACCGAGGTCGGGCTGGAGGAAATCCACCTCGACCGGTTGCCGCACGAGATGTCCGGCGGCCAGCGCCAGCGCGTCGCCATCGCCCGGGCGATCATCTCGGAACCCGATTTCGTCATCGCGGACGAGGCGGTCTCGGCGCTGGATGTCACCGTGCGGGCGCAGGTGCTGGACCTGCTGGCCGACCTGCAGCAGCGGCACGGGTTCTCGTGCCTGTTCATCAGCCATGACCTTGGCGTGGTGGAACAGCTGGCCGACCGCGTCATCGTCATGCGCGACGGCGGCATCGTCGAGGAAGGCCCGCGCAACCGCATCTTCGACGCCCCGGAAAGCGACTACACCCGCGCCCTGCTCTCGGCCATTCCGACCCTTAAGCGCACCGTCACCGGGGTCGAGCTGAGCTGGCGCTTCGACGCCCCGGAGGCGGGCGCATGAGCGGCCCCGACGGTCTGACCCGTGCCCGCCCCGAAGACCACGGCACCGATCCCGCCGTGCTGGTCGACCTGCTCGACCAGATCGCCGAGAGCGGCCTTGAGGTACACAGCCTGCTGATCTGGCGCGAGGGCGCCCTGATCCAGGAGGCCTACTGGCACCCCTACGGCCCCGAGCGGCTGCACATGATGCATTCGGTGACGAAGAGCTTCACCTCGATGGCGGTCGGGCTGGCCTTCGACGACGGGTTGCTGGATCTCGACACCCCGGTGATCGACTTCTTCCCCGAGCATCGCGCCATCGCGCCGGCGGGCATCGGGGCGATGCGCCTGCGCCACCTGCTGACGATGACCAGCGGCCACGGTCGCGGCATCTCGGGCGGGGCCTGGCGCAAGCTGACGACCAGCTGGGTGGCGGATTTCCTGCGCCAGCCGCTGGACCATGAGCCGGGCGCCGTCTTCGTCTACGACAGCGCCTGCAGCTACATGCTTTCGGCCATCGTGCAGCGGGTGACGGGGCAGACCTGCCACGACTACCTGCGCCCCCGGGTGCTCGAGCCCATGGGCATGTCGCCGGACCTCCGCTGGGATCGCAGCCCCGAGGGCATCTGCAGCGGCGGCAACGGGCTGTGGTGCCGCAGCGCGGACCTGCTGCGCCTTGGCATCCTGCACCTGGAAGAGGGCCGCTGGCAGGGGCAGCAGCTTCTGTCGGCCGACTGGGTGCGCGCGGCGCGCGGGATGCAGCTGCGCGACATCTCCCTTGGTGTACTGACCGGCGAGGTCTACCTGGGCCCCGACGAAAGCCACGAGGGCGCCGCCGCCGAGCGCCGCGAGGGCTATGGCTACCAGTGGTGGCGCGGCCCCAACGACAGCTTCTCGGCCAATGGGTTGTTCGGACAGAACTGCTACGTCTTCGAGAACGAGCGCGCGGTGATCGCCGTCACCGCCGGGATGGAGGACGAGGACCGCCGCCTGACCGACCTGATCCACAACCACCTGCGCCCGGCCCTTGGCCAATGGCGCGGCGCCGACCTGCCCGCCCGCCTTGCCGCGCTGAAGCTGAAGCCCGCGCCGCCCGAAAGCTGGGACGCCGCGCCCGTGGGCTGGCAGGGCAGCTACGCCGTGGCCGCGAATGACCAGGGTGTCGAACGGATCACCCTGCGGCGCGAGGGCAATTTGCTGCACTTCGGCCTGAGCGACGGGCGCGGCACCCATGCGGTGCTGGCCGGGATGGGCGTGCGGCACGAGGGCGTGACCTCGATGACCGGCGCACGGCTGCACCACGCCTACGAGGCCGGGCCCGAGGGCTTCCGCGTCTCGGCCTGGGCCCATTGGTCCGCCCCCGACGCCGAGGGCTGGTCCTGCCTGACCCTCGACTGGGCCTTCGTCGAGATGGCCTTCCGCGACACCCTGCGGATCTTCCTGCGCGACGGCGCGCTGCGGCTGGAACGCTCGGTCAATGTCAACTCGTCGATCCGCAGCCTGCCGGTGCTGACCGGTGAACGCGCGCGCGAGGTCGCCTCATGAGGCCCCACAGGCTGGAAGAGCTGACCCAGTCCGACTTCGCCGCGCTGCTGGCCGAGGATCCGGTGATCCTGCTGCCGCTCGGCTCGCAGGAGGGGCAGGGGCCGCATTGCCCGATGGGCGACTTCCGCCTGTCGGCGAAGATCGCCGACCTGGTGGCGCAGCGGACCGGGGCGCTGGCGGCGCCGGTGCTGCCCTTCGGGCACGCGGATTTCTTCCGTGACTACCCCGGCGGCCTCCAGCTGCGCCCCGAGACCTTTACCGCGGTGCTCACCGACATGCTGAACGGGCTGGTCGAACACGGGCTGACCCGGCTGCTGATCCTCAACGGCCATACCACCAATGCGCCACTGATCTCGCAGGTGACCCGGCAGATCCGTCGACAGAGCGGCGTGGCCTTGGCCTCGGTCGATCTCTGGCCCTCGGTCCCCGCGCCCCTGATGCGCCGCCTCTTCGGCGAGGCCCCGGTGCGCGGCCATGGCGCCGAGCCGGTGACCTCTGTCATGATGCACCTACTGCCGGGCGAGGTGCGCGCCCTGCCCGACAGCCCGCGCGCCCGACCCGGACGCCTGCTGGACCTGCCCCTGCGTGGCGTCTCGGGCGCCGATTTCGAAGGGCTGCGGGTAAACCTGCCGGTGACGGCTGCCGAGATCGCACCCGATGGTCGCCTTGGCGGCGATGCCTCCCGCGCCAGCGCCGGGGCGGGCGCGGCGATCACCGCCGACCTTGTGGCGCGCCTCGCCGCTCTGGTCACCCACCTGCAAAGCGCGCAGACAGCAGAAGCCGCCCCGACCCCGCCCGAGGAGACCCCGAGATGAGCCGTTACCGCATCGCGCCCATGCCCGCTGCAGCCGACCCGGCGCTGCTGGCCGAGATGGAGAAGATCGAGACCGCGACCCTTGGCCATGTGCGCCTGACCGGCATGGTCGACCGCCGCGTCGCCGCGCTGGATCCGGCGCAGACGGCCCGCGCCGGGGTGGCGGTGACGCTGGCCCTGCCCGCCATGTGCTCGACCCTGATGCACCATGCCGTCAGCCAGCTGCGCCCCGGCGACATGCTGGTCGTCGACCGGCTGGGCGATGACCGGTTCGCCTGCCTCGGCGGCGCTGTTGCACGGGCGGCCCGCATGGCCGGCGCGGCGGGCATCGTGCTGGACGGCCCCGTCACAGATGCCGCCGAGATCCTCGCCGAGGGGCTGCCGGTCTGGTGTCGCGGCGTGACCTCCCTCACCACCCGGCGGCTGGAGCTGGGCGGGACCTTCAACCGGCCCGTCTCCTGCGGCGGGGTGCCGGTGCTGCCCGGCGACATCGTGCTGGGCGATGCCTCGGGCGTGGTGGTGATCCCCGCCGAGGAGGCCGCCGAGGAAGCCGCCGCCGGACAGGCCCGCGAGATCCGCGTGGCCCGCACCATGAGCCGCCTCGCCGATGGCGAGAAGCTGGGCGACATCACCGGGGTCAATGCCCGGATCGCCTCGCTGCAAGACCCCGAGAAGGACCAATGACCATGACCCGACCCGCCCTCGTGCCGCTGCCGCAACCGCTGCCCGGCGTGCTGGATGTCACCGCGCCGCGCGCGCCCGCGATCCCGCTGGTGCTGGACAGCCCGCACAGCGGCACCGACCTGCCGGACGACTTCCACCCCGCCGTCGATGCCGCCACCGTGCGCGTCTCGGCCGACACCCATGTCGATGACATCTTCGCAGCCGCCCCCGACGAGGGCGCGCCGCTGCTGCGCGCGCTCTTCCCGCGCAGTTTCCTCGACCCCAACCGCTCGCTGTCTGACATGGATGCGCAGATGGTGGCCGGCGACTGGCCGCATCCGGTGCGCGACAGCAACACCGCCCGGCGCGGCATGGGGCTGATCTGGCGCAAGGCCTGGGGCGATCAGCCCATGTACGCCGCCCCCCTTTCGGTCGAGGAGGCCGAGGCGCGGATCCGGCGCTACTGGATCCCCTACCACGCCGCGCTGCGTCAATTGCTGGATGGCGCCTTCGCCCAGCACCGCTGCGTCTGGCACCTCAACTGCCACTCGATGACCGATGCCGGCCATGCCATGTCCTCGGACGGGCCGGGCACCAGCCGCGCCGATATCTGCATCGGCGACATGCATGGCGCCTCGGCGGGCCCCGGGTTCACTGCCCTGCTGCGCGAGGCGATCGGCGCCGAGGGTTTCTCGGTCGCCATGAACAAGCCCTTCAAGGGCGCCGAGCTGACCGAGGCCTATGCCAACCCCGCCATCAACCGCCACAGCGTGCAGCTGGAGATCAACCGGCGGCTCTACATGGACGAGGGCACCCGCGAGCGCAGCGCCGACTACCCGGCCTTCAAGGCAGCGATGACGCGGGTCGTGGCGAAGGTCGCCGACCATGTCCGCAGCGAAAGCGGCAGGGCCGGCTGATGGCAAAGCTGAACTTCTACCGCCTGCCGGCAAGCGCCATGTTCGCCGCCCGCACCGATCCGCGCTTCCACTATTGCAGCTACATGCCCGAAGGCTACGACCCGGCGGGGGACCGGCGCTATCCTCTGGCGGTGCTGATCCACCACAGCCTGCGCGACGCCCAGGCGCTGCGCGACCAGTTCATCGACTTCGCCGAGGCGCATCAATGCGCCCTGCTGGCGCCGCTGTTTCCCTGCGGCATCAACGGGCCGGACGACTTCAACAACTACAAGCTTCTGCGGCACGGGGGCATTGCCTACGACGAGATCCTGCTGGGCATGATCGACGAGCTGGCCGAGGTCTTCCGCCTGCACAGCGACCGGGTGCTGATGCATGGCTTCTCGGGCGGCGGGCAATTCGCGCACCGCTTCATGCTGCGCCACCCCGAGCGGCTGCGTGCCGTCTCGATTGCCGCGCCCGGCACCGTGACCCTGCCCGGCGATCCCCGCCCCTGGTGGCCCGGCACCGGCGACATGGAGACCGCCCTCGGCGCGCCCTTCCGCTCCGAGCCGCTGCGCGCGCTGCCGATCCAGCTGCTGATCGGCGCCGAGGACACCAGCCCCGAGGGGGTGACGATCCGCGAGGGCTCTGACTTCTGGACGGCAGGGGCCAATGAGGCCGGGGCGACCCGTGTCGAGAGGCTGGACGCGCTGGAGACCGCCCTGCGCGGCATCGGCGCCAGCCCCGAACGGCAGGACGTGCCGGGCGTCGCGCATCTGGGCACCGGGCTGCAACCGGCGGTGAAGGACTTCTTCGCCCGGGTGCTGGCGGGCTAGTCCAGCTTGCCCGGGGCCTCGGGGTTGCGGCTAAGATGGCGATAGAGGATCGTCGCCGCGCCCTCTCGGTCGCCCGCCTCGATGGCATCGAGGATCGCCAGGTGATCGCGCGCCGCCTTGCGGATGCGCGCGGTGCTCAGCTCGGTGAACTCGGCGACCTCGGTCATCCGGCGCAGCCCGTTCTGCCGCTCTATGGCCTCGCTGAGAAAGCGGTTGCCCGCCCAGGACACCAGCGTGGCGTGGAAATTCGCGTTGGCCTCGAACCATTCGCCGCCCTTGATCCGGTCGACCGGCGTGTCGCTGAGGCGGCTCTGCTGGGCGCGCAGCTCGGCCAGCTGGACGGGATCGGCGGCGAAGCCCGGATCGCGCAGCGCGCCGCATTCGATGATGATCCGGAAGCCGTAGCTGGCGTTGATCGCCTGCGGATTGTCCAGCGTCTCGGCGAAGCGCCAGCCGTGGCCGGTGCGGCGCTCGGCCAGCCCCGCATTGGCGAAGCGCATCAGCACCCGGCGGATCATGCCACGGGTGCAGGCGAACTGCTCGGCAAGCTCTGCCTCGGAGACCTCGCCGCGCACCTCGCCGCGCCCGCGCGCCACCATCAGCTTCTCGTAGAGCACATCGGTTTCCGACCGCGGCAGCAGCTCTTCCAGGCGCGGGCCTTCCTCGGGCAGGCCCTCGAAAAGAAAGCCGACATTCGGCACCTTGGTGAAGATCCCCCGCGCCTCGAGCACCTCGAGCACCCGGCGCACCGGGGTCCGCGAGGTGCCCAGCGTCGCGGCCAGCGGCACCTCCGACACGTGATCGCCCTTGTGCCAGTGTCCCTCCTGCGCCAGCGACAGCACCTTGTGGGCGATCTCGGCCTGAAGGTTGCTCAGGCCCGCCTCGGCGATCTCGGTTCTGCTCATGCGGCGCCTATCCTGCTGACGGTTCCCCGGGGCCGCGCCCCTGGGGCAGGCGGCCGGTCCGGCCTGTATAGGCGATCCACCCGGCGTTGAGAATGTTCCTTTGCCGCCGAAGCGCCTGTGCGCGCCAGTGCGCGCCTGTGCTGCCGCCTTGACCGCGATCCGTATTTCGTTATATCGGAATATTAGATATAACGAAACAAACAGCGGCCCGACACCGCCAGAGGTGACCCAGATGAGAGATGAGACCCCCGAGCGCGGCCGGAAACGCCGTGGCGGCGAAGAACGGGAGGGCGACAACGGCGCCAGGCCCGACAGGGGTCCCGGGGGGCGCAGGCCCGGTGGACGGAAGGGCAGACGCCCGTTCGACTACGGGGACCTGCGGCTGATGGTGCTGGCGCTGATCGCCGAAGCCCCGCGCCACGGTTACGAGCTGATCAAGCTGATCGAACAGAAGTTCGGCGGCCATTACGCCCCCAGCCCCGGCGCGATCTACCCCACGCTGACCTGGCTCGAGGACATGGGGCTGGCGACGCTGGAGCAGCAGGACGGACGCCGCAAGCTGGCGCAGATCACCGAGGCCGGGCGCGAGTTCCTGCAGGCAAACGCCGGCAATATCGAGGATATCTGGACCCGCAAGCGCCGCGACTACCGCCGCGATGCGCCGCGCCCGATCCTGGCCGCCATGGACGGGCTGAAAGAGGCGATCCGCAGCCAGCTGGCCCAGCATGACGACCGTGCCGACCTTGCGGCGATATCCGCCCGGATCGAGGCAGCCGCCCGCCAGGTCGCCGCGCTGCCGCCGCTGTCCCGCCCCGATGCCGGCCCCGAAGCGGCTCCTGAATCGCCGCCACAGGAGGCCGCCCCGATCATCACCCGCCACCGCTTCGAAACCCGCCGCCGCCTGCTGACCGTGCAGGAGGCCTACCGCCTGACCCCGCACATGATCCGCATCGTGCTGGGCGGCGAGGAGCTGGCGGATTTCATCAGCCTCGGCGCCGACGACCACGTGAAGCTGTTCTTTCCCGGCACCGGCGAAGCGCCCGAGATGCGCGACTACACCCCGCGCGCCTATGATACAGAGGCCCGCACCCTGACGCTGGACTTCGCCGTCCACCAGGCCGGACCCGCCACGGACTGGGCGATTGCCGCCAGGCCCGGCGACAGCCTGCAGATCGGCGGCCCGCGCGGCTCGGCCGTGGTGGCGCCGGTCTTCGACTGGTGGCTGCTGATCGGTGACGAGACCGCCCTGCCCGCCATCGGCCGCCGTGCCGAGGAACTGGGCGCGGGCACCCGCGTGATCACCCTGGCAGCCGTGCCCGGCCCCGAGGACGAACAGCACTTCCAGACGCAGGCCGCGCTGGAAAGCCACTGGGTTCACCGCCCCGAGGCCCTGGCCACCGATCCCGCACCGCTGCTGCGTCCGCTGCGCGATCTGCCCCTGCCCGAGGGGCGCGGTTTCGCCTGGATCGCCGCCGAAGCCGGGGTCGCGCGGGCGCTGCGCGATCACCTGCTCGAGCGCGGCCACCCGCGCGAGGAGATGAAGGCCGCAGGCTACTGGATCAGTGGCGACGCGGCCGCCAGCGACAAGTCCCTGGACTGATGTCTTCTGGACCCGGTGGCAGGCCTTATCGGGTCGCCCTCTGGGCCACATGCTAGCCAGTCAGGGAACTGGAAGGGGCGCCGCCGCGATGGCTGCGGCGCTCCGATGCCCCCCCCCTGCGGCCTTCGGGAGGATACCAGGAACAAGCCGATGACCTTCGAAGTGGGCCCGGCCGCGACCGGCAAGAAGGGTTCGCTGGACGAACCACATAGGCCCCTCCAGCGCGCAGTTCCATGTCGCCAACGCCAATGGCTCGGACGAGCAGCTGCTGCCGACCGGCAGCGATTTCGACTATCGCGCCAGCTTCTCGCCGGATGGCGAATGGATCACCTTCGCCAGCGAGCGCAATGGCGACGGCAATGCCAATGTCTTCCGATGCTGCCCGGATGGCAGCAACCTGCAACGGGTCGTCGCCTCCGCCGCCGGCGAGGACGCGTTGATCCTGTCGCCCGACGGGACCATGGGGCCTATGTCTCGACTGCCGAGGGCGGCAAGGCGAGCCGCTGAGCGATCGAACTGGCCACCGGCGCGCGGCGCGCCCTGACCGCTGTGCCCGGGGTGGCGGGCTATCCCGACAGCCCCGACGGCTGTTTCCGGCCCGCCTGGTCGCCGGACGGGCAATGGCTGGTCCTCTCCTCGAATGGCAACACGGCCTGACACGGCCAGCACAAGGGCTGCGGCTGGGAACATACGCAGGTGACCGGGATCTGCGCCATCCGCCCCGATGGCACCGGCTTCCGCCAGATCGTCAGGAAGGAGGGCCATGCCCTCGGCACGCCGAAGTTCTCACCCGTCGGCAGGCGCCTCGTCTTCCATGAGACGGAGCGCGGCGTGACCTTGAGAAAGAGGCTGGCAAAGCGCGCCAGCTTCCGCAGCGGCGCGGCATTGGCACAGGGCGCGCCGTCGGTCAGATCGGGACGGCCCAGGTGGTCGAGGCGGATGTTCACCTTGGGATAGCTGGCCTGAATCTCTTCCACCACCGGCAGGCAGATCCTCGTGGCCTGGTTGCAGACCGGCATGTCGATCTCGGCCATGTGTTCCCAGACCGGGAAGGTCTCGGGGCGATCATCCACTCGCCGCTGGACTGCAGGGTCGGGCCCGCGCCGGAGAGGCGCTGCCGCGCCATGCCGCGCTGCCCCCAGGCGCCGATCACGGCCACCGCAGCAGGGGCGCCGACATCGACGGTGCAGATGCCGACGATCTTTGCGGGGAAGGCCGCCGCGCTGTCGGCGACGCAGTGGTTGGCATAGCCGCAGGTGGGCGCCGACAGCACCATCGCGGCCTCCGAGACCCCGGCATCGCGCATTCCCGCGATGTACCGCTCGATCGGCAAGGGGCGTTCCGCCCACCCGTCAGAGCGGATGCCGCCAAGCGGGCTATGGGAAACCGCCGGTGTCCGGCGCGATCATGTGCGGGGGGATGTCGATGATCTTCACGCTCATGTCCCGGGCCCTCTCTGGCGGGTCGTCTGCTGGGGGGCGACAGGCGCCCGTCGCCACAGGTTTGTCCTGTTTGCGCGGACGCTCAGGCGTCGATGCCGCTTTGCAGGAACAGGGCCGGACGCAAATCTGATGGCCCTAGCGGAACAAGTGATCGCGCGTCCGGCAAGGCTCAGCCCTTCTGCGCCGCGGCGCGGATCTGGCTGAGGGTCATGGCCGGGGTCATCGCCTCGGGGTCGATCATGATCTCCAGCACCGCAGGGCCCTCATGGGCATCGGCGCGGGCCCAGGCGGCGGCGAAATCCCCGGTCTTTTCGACCCGCTCGCCATAGGCGCCATAGGCCTTGGCCAGGGCGGTGAAGTCGGGATTGCCGGCGCTGAGGTCTGTGCCCGAAACGCGGCCGGGGTAGTTCTTTTCCTGGTGCATCCGGATCGTCGCCAGCATCCCGTTGTTGAGGATCAGCACCCGGATCTTCAGGCCATGCGCCTTCGCCGTCGCCAGCTCGGTGCAGGTCATCTGGAAGTCGCCGTCCCCGGCAATGCAGACCACCGTCGCCTCAGGCCGGGCGAAGGCCGCCGCCAGAGCCGCCGGCACGCCGTAGCCCATCGAGCCGCAGACCGGCGCCACCTGGGTGCCGAACCGGCGGTAGCGGTGGAAGCGGTGCAGCCAGACGGCGAAGTTGCCCGCGCCGTTGGTAAAGATCGTGTCCTCGGGCAGGTTGGCGTCGATCCAGGCCATGATCTCGCACATCTGGATGTCACCGGGGCTGACCTTCGGCGCGGTCCAGGCTTCGTAATCGGCGCGGGCATCGGCGCGGAAGGCAGCAGGGCAGCCGGGCAGCGGCCCGGCAGCGGCCAGCGCCCTGACGAAGGCCACAGGGCTGCTGACCACGCCCAGCTCGGGCTGGTAGACATGGCCGATCTCGTCGGCGCCGGGGTAGACATGAATCAGGCGCTGCTTCGGCTGCGGGCTGTCCATGATCGTGTAGCCGGCGGTGCCGATCTCTCCCAGCCGGGCGCCGATGACCAGCAGCACGTCGGCCTGCTGCACCCGCGCCACCAGCTTCGGATTGGCCCCAAGGCCAACCTCGCCGATGTAGTTGGGGCTTGCGTTGTCCATCAGGTGCTGGCGCCGGAACGAGGCGGTGACGGCCAGGTCGCTGGCCTCGGCAAAGGCCCGGAACCTGGCCACCGCCTCTTCGCTCCAGCCCGAGCCGCCAAGCAGCACCACCGGGCGCTCGGCCCCGGCCAGCGCGGCGCGCACGGTCTCGATCACCTCGGGGGAGGGGCCGTTTTCGGGGGCGACGGCGGGGCGGCCGTCGGCCACCACGACTTCGTCGTGCAGCATGTCCTCGGGCAGCGGGATCACCACCGGCCCGGGCCGCCCCGACAACGCAAGCTGGAAGGCGCGGGTCACGTATTCAGAAGTCCGCGCCGCGTCGTCCAGTTGCAGCACCGCCTTGGCCTGGGTGCCGAACATGTGGCGATAATCGACCTCCTGGAAGGCTTCGCGGGTCAGCACGTCGCGCGGATTCTGCCCGATGAACATGATCATCGGCGTGCTGTCCTGGCTGGCCACATGCAGCCCGGACGAGGCATTCGTGGCCCCCGGCCCGCGCGAGCAGAACAGGATCCCCGGCCGCCCGGTCAACTTGCCCCAGGCTTCGGCCATCATCGCCGCCCCGCCCTCGTGCCGGCAGGTCACCAGCTCGATCTGGGGCGTGTCGGAGAGCGCGTCCAGCACGGCAAGGAAGCTTTCCCCAGGCACGCAGAAGACACGGTCGACCCCCTGGATGACCAGCTGGTCGACCAGGATACGGGCGGCGGAACGGGAAATGGTCATCAGGCGGCCTCCATGGCTTTCAGACGGGCGTCGAGACGCGGGCAGATGCGACGGGCATTGCCCTCGAAGATCGCCTCGCGGTCCGCGTCGCTGATATCGAGCGCTTTCACGAAGCGCGGAGTGTCATCGTAGTAGGTCCCGGTTTCCGGGTCGATCCCGCGCACCGCCCGATCATGTCCGAACTGAAGATGATGGTCTCGGCGGGGACGGTCTCGGCCAGCAGGTCCATGCCGGGCTGGTAGTGGACGCAGGTGTCGAACAGGATGTCGTCCCTGGTCAGCTCATCCGCCGAGGCCAGGCCACGGTAGTAGGGCACCGAGCCATCGCCATGAGGGATGATTAACCGCCGGTCCGGGACGCGGCTGAACAGGTCGCCCATCCGCAGCAGTATGAAGGCCACGGTATTGCCTAGGCTCCGGCGCCATGGACCGAGGGCGTCGCCGAGCCCGGGACATGGATCATCGCCGGCACCTGCAGCTCGCACATTTTCTCGGAGCGGGGGAACCACTGCTCATCGGTCAGCAGCGGTTCGGTCCAGACGCCGCCCGTCGGATCGGGGGTCAGCTTGACGCCGACAAAGCCATGTCGACGCAGCGCTCCATCTCGGCGATGCAGCCCGAGGGCGCCCCCCCCCGATTGCGGCAGCTGGCCGACCGGCGCGACCTCATCGGGACAAGGCGTGCAGACCCGGGCAATCCGGTCGTTGCAGGTCGCCGACCAGTGCTGTGACAGCGCCTCTTTGCCGTGGGCGCGGCCCACCAGGCCGTCAGCAGCGGCATCGGCGGGCTTGCCACGCTGACCGGATCCGCGGCGGTCGCGGCCATCGCCTCGGGGATCACGGTGGGCGGGATCAGCCGCCCCGGCCTGTTGCGCGCGGCCCCGGCCTGGTGGGCGCCCGGAGGGCTCAGCAGCCTGGCACTGACCCAGGCAGGCAGCGCCTGGGTGGCGATGCTGGCGGCCGTCACCCAGGGCGCGGCCATCACCCGTGGACTGGTCTGCACCCAGACCTTCATCCAGCTGATCCCCCCGACGCCCTTCGCGGGCGGGCGCTTGGCGTCTTCGGACTGGTGGCGCGGGGCAGCCCGGCGATCGGCGCGATCGGGCTGGGCCTCTCGGCCCTGCTGTCCAGCCTGGTGCTGCTTGCCGTCCTCGCGGCCCTGCTGCCCCGGCTGTTCGGCGCCGCGCGGGCGCTGGAGCAGGTCTCCGCAGCGCCCCATCCCTGAGGTCTGCCCAGCGCCGCCCGTGGTCCGCCGTCGACGCAGCCGCCCAGAAGAAGCGGAACCTCCAAGCCATGCGGATGCAGGTGCCGCCCTGGGTCGATGCCGGCGTCGCGGCCGGAAACGCGGCCGGAAACGCGGCCAGCTCCGCCGGAACCAGTGTTGCCACAACCTCCTTGCGGGGGTCGCCCTGTCAGCCGCGTCGGTGCCCTGGGCCCCGTTTCCAAGGTCTTGATCATGCCCATGAGCGTGGGAATGCCCGCGTTCGTGGGCTCGATCATGTTCTGGCCCGAGCGCATGGGCGTGCCCGTAGTCAGGCCCCTCACCCTCGCCATGATGGCGCGAGGCCTGCAGGTGCAGGCGCAACAGGTCGAGACCGAAGTGACTGCCGTTCGGTGTCCGCACCGTGGTGCCGATGTGGAAGCGCTCGGGGCGCGGATTGTCCGGCACCACGCCCCGGTTGTGGGAAAGTTCGGTCATCGTGTCCGGACTCTGGATGCGGGAATGGACGACCGAGCGCTTCTCGATCCCGTCGGCCCGGCAGACGCCCCTTGTCTTCCTCGTCCTGGAAGGCCGTGGCACCGCGAACTGGCCCTCGTCGCAGGCATTCGGCTCGCATCCCCATGAAGACCGGCGTCATCAACATCCGCCCGCCAGGGACGAAGAAGATGATGCACAGGCGGTGCCCCGAGAACTGCCAGCCCCAGGGCTCGGCCAACGAGGGGCGGCCGAAGAAATGCACCCGATAGCAGAACTCTCCCAGCAGCGTCGGGGCGCCGGCCAGCTCGCCCAGGCAGCCATTGAGCCGCATCAGGTCACGCGCCCGCTCGTAGCCCGCCGGGCTGAGGTTGGCCCGCAGCAGAGCCCGCGCCGCGTCGCGCACCATCACCGGCACCTCTTCGAGACGGAAGCCATGGCGACCGAAGCCGGGAATGCCGGTCTGCCAGCCGTGCTTTTGATCGAGTCGATGGGCAGCAGGGTGGCCGCCCACGGCTCGGGGCTGAGCAGGGCCAGAAGCTGGCTGACCCGCTCAAGAATCTGTCCCGTCGGCGCCTTCGCCGCGCAGGGTCTAGAGCCCCGGAGTGACCGCGCCATCGGCGATGATCCCGCGAGAGGGCGCGGCTGCGATGACCTCCACCTTCTCGACACGCCGTGCCCAGCGATGGTCGGACATCCCGTCCAGAAACCCCTGCGGCGTCTGGCCGAGCAGCCGGTGGGCGCCCATGGGGGCGGCATAGTGATCGAACTCCGACGTCGCCATGTCCTGTGTCTCCTCCGATCGTCGCGACCGGTCGGCGGGCCTGCCGCCGGATGCCGGGCGACCATCACGGAGCAGTCCCGCAAGGGCGTCATCGGACCTTGGCAGGCGCCAATGGGAATTCACTGAGCTGTCCGCGCCGATGGCCATGCACCGCTCGCCACGCATCGCAGCGACACCTAAAGGAGGCAGGCCGGCGCCCGCTGTAGGGGCGCCGCAGGCGACGCCTTCGTCAGCGCCGCGGCCGAGGCGCTGCAGGGGGTTGGCCCCCAGATGATGCTCACCCAGGGTATCGCGGAAGCGTATAGAAAGGGTAAGCAGCGCTTCGATGGCCGCAATGCGGTGGCGCCGCTGGTGCAGAGCGACAGCCCGGGCCGTGAGGCCAGCCCCAATTTCTACGAGACCGACGCCGCCGCCTACCTGCAGGACCAGGCCCTGGGCGAGGAGGTCGGCCCGCTCGGCCTGGTCGTCCGCGTCGCGGATCTCGAAGAAATGCTGTGCCTTGCCAGCGGCTTGGAGGGTCAGCTGACGACGACCCTGCACATGGACGAGGGCGACGCCGAGGCCGCCCGGCGG
>NZ_AFPM01000186.1 GCF_000220565.1 Oceanicola sp. S124
GTTTTCTCGGGTTTTCGCAGCGCCGGTCCTGCCGACTCTGCCCCGAATTACGAAATTTATTTTCGTAGACTGCGGCGGAGATTCATGGCAGTCAATACAAAAATGAGAAACACAGCAGCGACGATGAAATTCCTTTTCAACAACTGCCCGGGCAAGAGGCATGAAATCCGACAGGTGGCAGGCGCGTGCCTGTCGTGGGCGGGTATGCGGTCATGAATGACGTTGTTTCTCCTGGCGCAGCGCGGCTGTTCGACGGGCAGCACTGGCATGAGAATGCGGCGCTGCGGATCGAGGCGGGGCGGGTCGTCGAGGTATGTCCCGCCGCCGATCCGCAGGTCGATATGCTGGTGCCCGGATTCGTCGATCTGCAGGTCAACGGCGGCGGCGGGGTACAGTTCAACGAGGCGCCCACGCCCGAGGCGCTGGCGCAGATCGTCGAGGCGCATCGTGCCGGGGGCACAACCGCGCTGCTGGCGACGCTGATCACCGACACCCCCGGGATAACCGCAGCGGCCATCGCCGCCACCCGCGCCGCACGCGCCGCCGGGCAGGAGGGGCTGGCAGGGCTGCACCTCGAAGGCCCACATCTCGACCCGCGCCGCAAGGGCACCCATGCGCCCGGGCTGATCCGCCCGATGGAGCAGGGCGATCTCGACGCCATCCTGGCCGCGGCGCCCGACTGCGGGCACCTGCTGGTGACCCTGGCGCCCGAGGCCGCGACGGCGCAGCAGATCGCGGCGCTGGTCGCGGGCGGCGTTCAGGTCAGCCTCGGCCACAGCGATTGCACCGCCGAAGAGGCCTCGCTTGCCTTCGCGGCAGGTGCTTCGATGGTCACCCACCTCTTCAACGCCATGAGCCAGCTTGGCCACCGCGCCCCCGGCCTTGTCGGGGCGGCGCTGGCGGCGCCCTCGGTCCATGTCGGGCTGATCGCCGACGGCTTCCATGTCGCCGATATCGCCATGCAGGTCGCCCTGCGCGGCAAGGCGGGACCGGGGCGGGTGTTCCTCGTTTCGGATGCCATGGCCGCGACCGGCTCGGAGCTGACGCAGATCACGCTGAACGGGCGCACCATCCACCGCGCGGGCGGGCGGCTGACGCTGGCCGACGGCACGCTGGCGGGGGCGGATATCACCCTGCTCGACGCGGTGCGCTACTGCCATTACCAGCTCGGGCTGGCGCTGGACGAGGCGCTGCGGATGGCGGCGCTCTACCCGGCCGAGGCGGCGGGGCTGGCGGGCAAGGGTCATCTGGGGCGCGGTGCGGATGCGGACTTTCTGCTGATGGACAAGGATTTGCGCCTGACCTCCCTCTGGGTGGCAGGCAAGGAAAGGTGGGCGGCATGATCGTCTGTTTCGATATCGGCGGCTCGGCCATAAAGGGGGCGGTGGCCAGCACGGCCAGCAACGTGCGTGCCCTGTCGCGGCGCCCGACCCCGGTCGATGACTTCGACGCCTTCGTGGCCGCCCTCAGGGAGGGCATCGCCGAAGCGGGCGCGCGGCCCGAGGCGGTGGCGATCTCGATCGCCGGGGTGATCGAGCCGCGCGGCGGGCGGGCCATCGTCGCCAATATTCCCTGCCTCGACGGTCGCCCCATGGCCGCCGACCTGGAAGCCGCGCTTGGCCTGCCGGTGCGCATCGCCAATGACGCCGACTGCTTCGCCCTGGCCGAGGCCGTGGTGGGCGCGGGACGCGGGCACGCTGTCGTCTTCGGCGCCATCATCGGCACCGGCATCGGTGGCGGGCTGGTCGCGGACGGTCGGCTGGTCGCCTCGGGCGGCGGCTATGCGGGCGAATGGGGCCACGGCCCCGTCGCGCGCCGCCTGCTCGACTGCCTGCCCGAGCCGCTGCCGGCCTTCCAGTGCGGCTGCGGGTTGAAGGGCTGCCTCGACGCCACCTGCTCGGCGCGCGGGATCGAGCGGCTCTATCGCCATATCGCCGGGGCCGAGCTGCCCTCGACCGAGGTGCTTGCGCGCTGGCACGCGGGCGAGGCGCTGGCGGGCAAGACCGTGGAAGCCTGGCTCGAGGTGCTCTCGGGGCCGTTGGCCATGGTGATCAACATGACCGGGGCCACCGTGGTGCCGGTCGGCGGCGGGCTGTCCAACGACGTGGCCCTGATGCAGGCGCTGGATGCGGCGACCCGGCCCCTGACGCTGGCGAAACAGGACGACCCGCTGGTCGTCCGCGCCCAGTGCCAGACCGAACCGGGGCTGATCGGCGCCGCCATTCTCGCTCTGCAGGAGGGCCAGCGCAGTGCTGCCTGAACCTGCCGCCCGCGCATTCGCAAGGAAGGACACCGCGTGAGGATCTTCACCGCTTCGCTGGCGACCGAGACCAATACCTTCTCGCCTCTGCCCACCGACCGTGCCGCCTTCGAGGCCGCCTTCTACGCTGGTCCGGGGCAGCACCCGGAGACGCCGACGCTCTGTTCCTCTCCGGTGCCGATCCTGCGGCGGCGCGGGCGGGCCGAGGGGTTCACGGTGATCGAGGGCAGTGCCTCCTGGGCCGAGCCCGCCGGGCTGATCAAGCGCGAGACCTACGAAGAGCTGCGCGACGAGATCCTGGACCAATTGCGCGCCGCGCTGCCTGTCGATGGCGTGGTGCTGGGCCTGCATGGCGCCATGGTTGCCCAGGGCTATGACGATTGCGAAGGCGACCTGCTGGAGCGTGTCCGCCAGATCGTCGGCGCCGAGGTGCTGGTCGCGGCCGAGTTCGACCCGCACAGCCATCTGACCCGCCGCCGCGTGGCGCAGCTGGACATCGCGGCCATGTTCCTCGAATTCCCGCACACCGATTTCCAGGAGCGCGGCGAGCATGTGGTCGACCTGGCCCTGCGTGCCCTGCGCGGAGAGATCCGGCCCGTCATATCGACCTTCGACTGCAGGATGATCGGCATCTACCCGACCAGCCAGCAGCCGATGCGCGGTTTCGTCGACCGGATGAAGGCGCTGGAGGGGCAGGGCCGGGTGCTCTCGGCCTCTGTCGTGCATGGCTTCATGGCAGGCGATGTGCCCGAGATGGGGACGAAGATCCTCGTCGTCACCGATGCGGCCCCGGAGGAGGGCGCGGCGCTGGCCCGGCGGCTGGGGGAAGAGCTGTACCGCCTGCGCGGGCAGACCGCGATGCCGATCCTCGATTTCGAGGCCGGGATCGACGCGGCGCTGGAAACCCGCGCCAAGGATACCTCGAAGCCCGTCACCATCGCCGATACCTGGGACAATCCGGGCGGCGGCTGCGCGGGTGACGGCACCCATGTGCTGCTGTCGCTGATGAAGCGCGGCGTGGACCGCGTGGCTTGCGGTGCCATCTGGGATCCGATCGCGGTCAGCTTCTGCCATGCGGCGGGCGAGGGCGCGACGCTGCGCCTGCGCTTCGGCGGCAAGGCTGGCGCCGAGGCCGGCCCGCCCATCGACGCCGAGGTCATCGTGCGCCATGTGGCCGCCGAGGGCTGGCAGAGCTTCCGCGCCAGCCGGGTCACCCTGGGGCGCACGGCGGTGGTGCGCATTGCCGGAACCGAGATCGACGTGGTGCTGATCTCGTCCCGCTCGCAGACCTACGAGCCCTCGCTGTTCTCCAACCACGGGGTCGATTTCGCCGGCAAGGAGATCCTGCTGGTGAAATCCACCAACCATTTTCACGCGGGCTTCGATCCGGTCTCGTCGCGGATCATCCATGTCGACAGCCCGTCCAGCTATCCGACCAACCCGGCGGCGACGCTCTACCAGAAGGCGGGCCGCGATTTCTGGCCCAAGGTCGAGGACCCGCTGGGGCTGGATGCGCGCGACACGGCAGAAGAGGAAGCCCGATGATCAACCTGGCAGGCAAGCGCGTCGTGCTGACCGGCGCGGGCGGTGGCATCGGCTCGGCCATGCTGCGGGCGCTGAACGAGGCCGGGGCGCATGTGGTCGCCTGTGATCGCTCGGGCACCGGGATCACCGGCGCCGCCGAGGTCGAGCTGTTCGACATCACCGACGCCGATGAGATCGCCGCCGCCGCCGCGCGCATCTTGGCCCGGCCCGTCGACGTGCTGATCTCGAACGCCGGGGGCACCCGGGTCGAGACCATGGAAGCCACGGACCGCGCCGCCATCGACTTCGACCTGTCGCTGAATTTCACCGGGGCGGCGCAGTTCAGCCGCGCCCTGCTGCCTGCGATGCGGGATGCCGGCGGCGCGATGGTCTTCGTGGCCTCGGTCAATGGGCTGGCGCATTTCGGCAACCCGGCCTATTCGGCGGCCAAGGCCGGGCTGATCGCCTGGGCCAGGGCCATTGCCACCGAAGAGGGCCGCCATGGCATCCGCGCCAATGTGGTCGCGCCGGGCTCGGTCCACACCCCCGCCTGGGACGAGCGCAAGGCGCGCCAGCCCGACATCTTCGACAAGGTGACGGCGCTTTATCCGCTGGGGCGGCTGGTGCGGCCCGAAGAGGTTGCCAGCGCGGCACTGTTCCTTGCCTCGCCGCTGGCCAGCGGCGTCACCGGCACGGTGCTGCCGGTGGATGCAGGGCTGACGGCGGGCAACCTGCCGTTCATCGACATCATCAGCCAGTGAGGCCGTGCAGCCGCAGCGGCACGCTTAGCGGGCCGTATTCGGGCCAGCGGGTCATCTCGGGCGTGCCGAGCATCTCGAGCCGCCATGTGCGCGCGGTCAGCTGGGCCAGCACCTCGCGCAGCAGCAGCCGGGCCAGTGGTGCGCCGGGGCACATGTGGGCGCCACGTCCGAAGGTCAGCAGGTCGCGGGCCGTGCGGTCGAGCCGGTAGTCGGCGGGATCGGGGAAGACCTCAGGGTCGCGGTTGGCGGCGGTGAAGACCACGGCCACCGGATCGCCCGCGTGAACCGGACAGCCGCCGATGGTGGTGTCCTGTGTCGCGGTGCGGGCGAAGCCGCGATAGGGCGTATAGAGACGCAGCAGCTCTTCCAGGGCCACGGGCACCAGCGCGGGATCTTCGCGCAGCTCGGCGTGGTGATCGGGGTGGCGGGCCAGGTGGACGGCCATCGAGCCGATGAAGGTCGTCGGCGCGATGATCCCGACCAGCAGGAACTGCCTGAGGGCGCCGAGGATCAGGTCATCGGCCAGCGGTTCGCCCTGTACCCGCACGGCCAGCAGGCAGGCGACAGGATCATCCTCGGGCGCGCGGGGGTGGGCGTGACGGTCGGCAATCAGCGCGGCGGCGAGGGCGTAAAGCGCATCGCTGCGCTCGCGCAGGGTCTCGAAGTCCTGCCGTTGCAGGGCCATGTTGAACTCGGCGCCCACGGTGCGGATTTCTTCGGCGGCCTCGGGCGAGAGGTTGAAAAACTCGGCCAGCAGGGTGATCGGCAGGGTGAAGGAGAAGTCGGCGCAGATGTCACCCTCGCCCTTCTCCAGCAGCGGCGTCAGCTGGGCATCGACCATGTCGCGCACCCGCGCGTTCCATGTGGCCAGTCGCGCCGGGGTCAGGAAGCGCAGCAGGGCGCTGCGGTAGGGGATGTTGTCCGGCGGATCCAGGTGCAGCGGCGGGCGGCGCTGCGTGGTGGCGACGGGGGGCACGACGTTCTGCACCCGGGTGGTGAAGCGCCGCCAGTCCTCCAGCACCTCGCAGGCATCGGCGTGGCGAGTGACGGCCCAGAAGCCGCCCAGGTCCTCGGTCCAGGCGACGGGGCAATGGCTGCGCAGCTCGGCGAAAAGCGCATGCGGGCTGTCGAAATCCTCGACTTCGGGCAGGGTGAAATCGGGCTTGTGGGTCATGCCACACCTCGCAGATCGAGACGCATGGAAGTCACGCCGTATTCCGTCCAGCGTGCCCATGTGGGCTCGGCCGCGAGGTCAAGGCCCGGGGCGCGCAGAAGCTGGGCCAGGGTCAGCCGGGCCTGACGGCGGGCGAGGCTTTGGCCGATGCACATATGCGGGCCGATGCCGAAGGCGATGTGACGATTGGGGGCGCGGTCGGGGCGGAACTCCATCGGCGCGTCAAAGACCTCTTCATCGCGGTTGGCCGAGAGGAAGTTGAGCGCGACGGGGCAACCCTGCGGGATCTCGGTGCCCGAAAGCCTGGTGTCCTTCGTCGCGACCCGCACAAGCGCCTGGTTGGGCGAATAGAAGCGCAGCAGCTCTTCGATCAGCGCGCGTTCGCCGGAAGGGTCGTGGCGCAGCATCTGCACATGTTGCGGATGGCTCGCCATGTGCCAGGCCAGCGAACAGAGAAAATTGCGCGGCACGACATGGCCGCCGATCAGGTTGAGGCGGACCATGCCGGCCAGTTCTTCAGGCGTGAAGGCGCCGCCCTCGGGCTCATGCGCCATCAGGCCCGACACCATGTCGACCTCGGGGTCGCGCGGCGCGGCGATGCGGTCAGCCACGAGGTCGATGGCGAACTGGTCGACGAGGCGCGACAGCCGCCCGGCCTCGCTCAGGTTCTCGGCCTGCACGGCGGCGACGTAGTCGTGGCTGAGGTGGCCGATCTCGTCCGCCTCGGCCAGGTCCATGCCGACCAGGATGCAGAGCGCGCCCTGGGTGAAGGGCCCGGCGAAACCATCGCCGAAATCGGCATCCGCGGGCGTTTCGAGCAGGCGGTCGAAGAGGCTTGTGGCCAGCGCGTCCAGCTCGGGCTCCATCCGCTTCATGCGGTTTTCCTTGAAGAACAGGTTCAGCCCCTTGCGGTAGCGATCCGAGTCCGGCGGGTCCTTCTGCAACGGCAGGCGCGGCAGGCCCTTGCGAGGGGACGAGGGGATGACGGTCATCTTCGTTGCCGTGAAGGTTTCCGGATCGCGCGAGGCGGCGCAGACATCCGCATGCCGCATCAGGGTGACGAAACCGCCCCACTCCTCGGACCAGGCCACGGGGGCCTCGGCGCGCAGACGCTCGTGGACTTCGGCCGGGTCCGACAGGGTCTCGGGGGATACCGGGCTCCAGTCCGCGCGGCGTTTCACATCATTGTCCTGGGAAGCCATAGCGAGATCTCCGGGATGTAGGTGACAAGGATCAGGAAGAGCGCCATCAGCGCCACGAAGGGCAGCATGCCGCGGATCGCCTCGGACATCGGGGCGCGGGCGATGGAGCTGAGCACGAAGATGTTCAGCCCGATCGGCGGGGTCAGGAAGGCGATCTCCATGTTGACGATCAGCACGATGCCGAAGTGCATCGGGTTGATGCCCAGCTGGGCCAGCAGGGGCAGGACGATGGGGGTGACGATCAGCATCACCGCCACGGCGTCCAGGAACATGCCCAGCACGATCATGATGACGTTCAGGGCCAGCAGGAACTGCCAGGGCTTCAGGTCCCAGTCGATGGCAAGGTTGACCAGCGCCGTCGGCACGCCCGAGCCGGTGATCCAATGGGCGAACAGCATGGCGAACATGACGATGAAGGTGACGGCAGAGGCCGATTTCATCGCCTCGGTCGCCATGCCGAAGATTTCGCGCGGCTTGACCTCGCGGTAGACCAGCAGCGCCACCAGGACCGAGGCGACGGCGGCCACGCCCGCGCTTTCGGTGACGGTGGTGTAGCCGGAATAGATGCCCGCGAAGACCGACAGCGGGATGGCCACGGCCGGCAGGGCGCGCAGGTTCTTGGCAATGAAGTCGGACCGGCTTGCGCGGAGGCCCGAGGCATAGCCCTTGCGGCGCGAGTAGAAGATCACCCAGGCGGCCAGGATCGCGGCCTGGATCAGCCCGGGGATGACGCCTGCCAGGAAGAGCTGCGGCACCGAGACCTCGGCGATCAGCCCGTAGAGGATCATCGACAGCGAGGGCGGGATCAGGATGCCAAGGGTGCCCGAGGCGCCGACAAGGCCAAGCGCGAAGGGCCGGTCGTAGCCGCGTGCCATCATCGCCGGGATCAGCACGGTGCCCATGGCCATGGCGGTGACGACGGAGCTGCCCGAGATCGCCGCAAAGAGCGTCGTGGCGATGACGCAGACCAGCCCCAGGCCGCCGCGGATATGACCGACCCAGGTTTCCGCCGCCTCGATGATGATCCGCGCGATGCCGCCCTTCTGCATGAAGGTCGCGGCCATGACGAAGAAGGGCACGGCCAGGAAGGTGGTCGAGTTGATCCCCGAGACCGAATGCGCGGCAGCATCCATCAGGGGCTTGCCCTCGAGGCCCAGCATCACCAGCGCCACGGTACCGAGCGCCACGAAGATGGGCGCGCCAAGGGCCATCAGCGCCAGCATGGCGCCAAGTCCGATCAGGGCTTCCATGTCAGTGTCCTCCGGCTTCGGGGGCAAGGTCGGCGCCGAAGGGGCGCTGGCCTTGCAGCAGGATCAGCCCGATGCGGCCGAGGATCAGCACCATGCCGACCGGCAGGGCAAGGAAGACCGCCCAGGCCTGCGGCATGCGCAGGGTCGAGGCCGAGCGTTCGTCCAGCAGCAGGGCGAAATCCACCGCCTGCCAGCCATAGACCGCCATGGCGGCGCAGAAGGCGATGGTCAGCACGGTCACCACCCAGCCCAAAACCCGTTGCAGGCGCGGCCCGAGGGCGGCGATGACGACCTCGGTCGCGATATGGCGGCGCTCGGCCACCAGCACGCTGCCCGAAAGGACGCTGGCCCAGATGATGCAGTAGATGGCGATCTCTTCGGCCCAGTCCACGGCGTGCAGGGGGGCGAGGGCACGGACGACGGCCCCTCCGAGGAAGCAGCCGAGGGCCGCGAAGATGAGGCATCCGATCAGGATCATCTCGATCCTGGTCCAGAGCTTTAGAATTCTGGTGATCATGTCGGGTCCGGGTGTCATGAGGGGCCGGAAGGGCCGGGCGCAGGCAGGGCGGAAATGCGGCGGAGGGCAGGGGCCCTCCGCCCGGTCGGGCAGGTCCCGGCCTACATGCCGTTCAGCGCGGCAGCGGCGCGTTCGATGAAACCGGCATCCATGCCGCCCGCCTTGACGATATCCGCCTGCGCGGCCAGCAGCTTGGCCTTCATCGCCTCGATCTGCTCCGCGCTCGCCTCGGTATAGACCAGCCCGTGGCTTTCATTGACCGAGCGCGCCTCGGCCCGTTCCATCGCCGATTGCTCGTTCGCCCAGCCGACGGTCTCGGCCCAGGCCTCTTCGATGGCGGCCTGCTCGGCGTCCGAAAGCTTCTCGAGGCTGCGCTGGCTGATCAGCGGGATATAGATCCCCCAGCCGGCGTTATCGACGAAGACGTTCTCGATCCCGGCTTCCCAAAGCTTGCCACCCATGATGGTCAGGTCGGTGACGGCACCCAGCCCGTCGATCTGGCCCTGGCTCAGCTGCAACACGATCTCGGATCGCGGCGTGGCCTGCGGTGCGGCGCCAAGCTCTTTCAGCAGGTTCACCACGATGGGGCTGGGGGGCGTCGCCAGCTTCACCCCGGCGAGGTCGTCGTAGGAGGCGACCAGCTTGCCCGCCGTGTAAGAGGTGTTGTTGGGCGCATAGAGAAAGGGCCCGGCCTCGGGGATGTGGATGTTCAGGCGGCCGACCATGCCCCAGAGTTCATCCCCGACGGGGCCCGAGAGCAGCTCCAGCACCTCGTCACCACTGGCGCCGTAGAACGCGGGCAGCGAGAGGACCGAGAGGTTGGGCTCGAACTGGCTGAGCGTCGGATTGGCCTGGATCGACATGTCCAGCGCGCCCGAGGCCAGCGCCCGCACCGCATCGGCGGACTTGTAGAGCTGGGCAGCGGGGAAGATCGCCACGGTGACCGAGCCTTCGGTCTTCTCGGCGATCAGCTCGGCCCAGTGCTCGGCGGCGCGGTTGCGCAGGTGACCCGGCGGGGTCTCGACCGAGAGCCGCAGCTCGGCGGCCCCGGCGGCGGTCGCGGCCAGCGTGGCCGTGCCAAGTCCAAGGCCGATCAGCGCGATGCAGCTGCCGGCCGTCTTGATCAGTGTCTTCATGGTCTCCTCCCTGAGAACCGGTTTCACGCAGCCCGCTGGACTGCGCTTCTGGCCCGACCTGTCCCGGCGCGGGCAAGGCCGCGACAGGCGCGGCGGTTGTGCTGGCAGTGTCCGGCGGGGCCGGCGACCCCTCCCCGGGTGCCTGGCCAGCTGCGCCGCCGGGGCGTGCCTCCTCCATATAGTTCAGTTTGTGAACTGATTGCGATTCTGTCAACGGCTCTGTTGACGGTGGCGGATGCTGCAACTGCTAACAGAGGGCGTCCGAGGCGCGACGTGCCCCCGCGGTCAATGGTTCATAAAATTAACTGGCAGGCCATTCGTGCTTGGCCCGAGGGCGCGGGATCGGCTATGCAGGGGGGAAGGGGGATGCACCGTGGACAGGACCGAAGACAACAAGACCGGTGATTGCGAGGGGCCTCATGCCGTGGCCGCTTCGACCGCGGCCGGCCCCCAGGCAGCCGTTGTCGAACTGGGGCCATTGTCGCGCGAGGTGGTCTTTCTGGTCCGCAACCTGCATGCGCTGCTGCGCCCCGAGGGCCAGAAGATGCGCGAGGCCATGGCGGTGGAAAGCGGCTCCATCGGGGTGCTGGCCCTGATCTGGATAAACCCCGGCGTTTCGCAGAACGACCTTGCCGCCAGCCTTGCGTTGAAGAAATCCGCCGTGGCGCGGACCGTGAAGGCGCTCGAGGCCGAGGGGCTGGTGGCGCGCCGCCGGGCCAGCGCCGACCGCCGCGCAAATGCGCTGACCCTGACCGAGGCCGGTCACGAGAAGATGGCAATCTTCCGTCCGCTCTCGGCGGCGCTGCACGAGCGGCTGTTCGACGGCGTGCCGGGAGAAGACCGCGAGACCTTCTTGCGGGTGCTGGCAGGACTGGTCGAGCGGCTATCCCGCGGCGCCCAGGACTGACGACCACCAAGCGGCACCCGGACGCAGACAGGTGCGAAGCCTGCACGGCTTGCCATCATGCACCCCGACCTGCTGGCATCCCCCTCACGGCACCGGATCAATCGGCCCGAGCGGCCCGCCCGTGGCGCGCTCGACGGCGCGGGCGGCGGCCAGCAGCCCGGCCTCTCCGCGGGGCCTGCCGATCAGTTGCAGCCCGACGGGCAGTCCGCGCGGCCCCAGCCCGACCGGGACCGAGATCGAGGGCAGCCCGGTGACCGGCGAGAGATAGGAAAAGCGTAGCCACGAGATGTAATCCTCCACCGGGCGGCCGTCGATCTCGGCGGGGTACTCCTGCTCGACCGGGCCGGGCATCAGGCCGACCACCGGGCAGGCCAGCACGTCGAAGCCGCGCATGAACCCGGCGAGGATGTCATAGAGCCGCGACTGCGCCTGCTGGGCATCGTAGACATCGGTGATGGTCAGCATCCGCCCGTATTCGATGTTCTCGCGCAGGGTCTGCTTGAAATGCCGCTGCACCCTTGGATCGGCGCGCCCGGGACCGGCAGCCCAGAGCATGGCGCGCAGCACGCGGTAGGTACCGTCCAGATCGGGCAGGGGCGGGCAGGTCTCTTCTACCACGGCGCCGGCGGCCTCGACCTTGCCGAGGGCCATGCGCAGATGGTTCTCGACCTCGCGCGCGACGGGGGCGAAGCCGCCGAGGTCGACCGAAAAGGCGATGCGGGGGCTGTCTCCGGCCTCGGCGACGGCCTGCTGAAAGGGGCTGGCGGGCGCCGGGTAGGACAGCGGCTCGGCCGGGTCGCTGCCGGCCATGGCGTCAAGGAACAGCGCGGCGTCCATCACCGAGCGCGCCATCGGGCCCTGCACCGCCTCGCGGTGAAAGCGCATGTGGGCCGGGGCGCCGGGCACCAGCCCGGGCGAGGGGCGCAGCCCGACCACGCCGCAGAAGGCCGCCGGGGTGCGCAGCGAGCCCGCCAGGTCCGAGCCATGGGCCAGCCAGACCTCGCCCGCCGCCAGCGCCGCCGCCGCCCCGCCCGAGGATCCCCCGGCATTCAGCGCGGTGTTCCAGGGGTTGCGGGTATAGCCGAAGACATCGTTGAAGGTATTGGCCCCGGCGCCGAATTCTGGCGTGTTGGTCTTGCCGATGACCACCCCGCCGCGCGCCTCGATCCGCCGCACGATGGGCGAGGAGGTCTCGGGCACATGGGCCGTCATCCCCCGGGTGCCCATCGGTGGTCCGCACCCCCGCGACCTCGCTGAGATCCTTGATCGCCACCGGCAGCCCGGCCAGCCAGCCGGGGTGCGCCGTCTCGCCCGCCAGGGCCACCGCGGCCGCTTCGGCGCGGGCCCGGCAGAGCGTGGGCATGGCGTTGATCGCAGGCTCTGCCTGTTCGATCCGGGTGAATGCCGCGGCGATCAGCTCGGCCGGAGAGACCTCTCGACGCCGCAGCAGGGCCAGCACCTCATGGGCCTGAAGGCGGCAGAGATCGGGGCCGGTGAAGCCGGGGTTTTGCGGAGCGCTCATGGCAAACCTTTGAACAAAAGCGGAAACTTCCCCGCATAGAAGCGGGGAAGTCGCGCGGTGTCAAAGGGGCTTGCCAGGGGGCTAGGCGCGCTCCTGCTGCAAGGCGATGGGATCGCCCCCGGCCAGAAGATCGCCCAGCAGGTTGCGCCAGCCGGCGATGGTCGCCTGTTCCTCGATCCGGCGCGGCGGCAGCGAGGTCGGCATCTGGGCGCCGGCCAGGCGTTGCAGCGCGGCGGTCCAGCCCTCGACCGAAGGGTCGTTGACCCGGATCGCCCCGAGGCGGACGTGGTCGGCCAGCCCGTCGACGCCCGAGACCAGCAGCGGACGGCGGGCGGCGCGGGCCTCCGAAGCGGCGATGCCGAAGGGTTCCCAGCGGGAGGGCATGGCGATCACGTCGCATTGCCGCATGGCGCGGACCGGGTCGGGGGCGAAGCCGGCGAACTGGATCCGGACGTCGCCCGCGGCAAGGGCTTCCAGCCGGGTGCGCTCGGGACCATCGCCGTAAAGGGTCAGGCGCAGGTCATCGCCGGGAACATCGCGGAAGGCCTGGATCAGGAGGTCGAACCCCTTCTGACGATCGAAGCGGCCGATGGCGCCGAAGTGGCGCAGGCGGCCTTCCGGGGCGGGCAGGGCGCGGAAGCCGGACAGGTCCACCGTGGGGCGGATCACCGTCAGCGCGTCAGGCTGCACCAGGCCGCGGCGGGTCAGCCAGTCGCCCTGGCCCTCGCTGACCGCGACGATGCGGTCGAACAGCGCATAGGAGCAGCGCAGCAGGGTGAAGAACCGCGCCCGCGCCGGGACATTGGCCGCGGTGAAGCCTTCGGAGTAGCTGTGCTCGACATGGACCAAGGGCGTGCCGGCGTGGCGGGCGCGCAGCGCGATCAGCCCGGGCAGGCCGCGCCAGGTGATCGCCAGATGCGAGACGATCAGGTCGGCCTTCACATGGACCGAGGCCGGGCGGGTCCGCGACACGGGCACGATCTGGTGGCGGGCCAGCGCCGCCATGCCCGGGGTGCCCGAGATGAAGGACAGGTAGCGGGTCACGCCGCCGGCGGACTGGTCGTCGACAAGATGAGCAATGCGAAGCATGGCGGGTCTCCTCAGCCTGCGCGGCGGCCGACGAGGGCCATGGCGCGTTGGATCATTCCGGCTCCGGCGGTGGCCAGAACCGCGGTGGCGGTCAGGGTGGTGACGGTCTTGGCGGGTTCCTCGACCAGCGGGCGCAACGAGGCGGCAAGGCTGGCGCGGGCGCGGGCCACGGCCTCGGGCGCATTGCCGGCGCTGATCGCGCGGCGGGCGAGGTAGCGCAGCTGGTAGGCGCGAGCGGCCGGGGCCTCGCGGGCGAAGAACTCGGGCGCAATCGGGGTCAGCTTCTCGACCATGCGTTCCCAGAAGGCGAACTGCAGGTCGATCCCGGCCGACAGACCGCCGGGGGCGACGCGGTAGCGGGTCAGCAGGCCGGGCACGCCCTCGATCTCCCAGTCGGTGGTCAGGGCGAGGCGCAGCCAGCATTCGATGTCCTCGGACTGGCGGAAGCTTTCGTCGAACCACCAGTCGCGCGCCGTCTCGCCCTCGGGGCGGAAGGCGATGGCATCCAGCGCGGCGCGGCGGATCACCGGAGACGAGCCGTTGCCGATCGGGTTGCGCTTGAAGACATGGGCGGCGGTGATCCCGGTGAGGCGCGGTTGCTGGCTCAGTCCGGTCGGCTCGCTGTCGGTGTCGATCAGCTCGGATCCCGAGAAGGAGATGCCGACCGCCGGCGCGCTGTCCAGGTGGTGGACATGGGCGGCCAGCTTTTCCGGGCGCCAGAGGTCATCGGCATCGCAGAAGCCGATGAAGGTGCCGCGGGCGTGGAAGATGCCGGTGTTGCGCGCCCCGGCCAGGCCGCGGTTCTTCTGGCGGATCAGCCGCAGGCGCCGGTCCGGGACGCTGCGCGCGATCTCGGCGGTGCGGTCCGACGAACCGTCGTCGATCACCAGCACTTCGAGATCCTGGAAGGTCTGCGCCAGCAGGGCGGTCAGGGTTTCTTCCAGGGTGGCTTCGACATTGTAGCTGGGCACCACGATCGACACGCGCGGGGCGGTGGAGGCGATGATATGCGGCATGTGGCAGGTCTCCGGTCGAGTGGTTTGCAAAGTCGGGGCGGGATCAGTTTGCAAAGAGCGATTTGCGCAGCTGCGCGGGCAGCAGGGGCGACATCAGCGCGCCCCCAAGGGTCAGCGCGCCACGGCGGCGATCCGAGAACCAGCCGAAGGGGCTTGAGGCGAGGCCCCGCAGCGCCAGCCCCAGGGCCTGGCGGACCGGGGCGCCGGTGCGCAGGGCGCGGCGGGTCAGGTAGCGCAGGTGGATCGCCTCGTCCCGGCGCGAGGGGCGCCGGTTGTAGCGCGCGGCGGTGACCAGCGCGGCAAGGCGTCCGGCGGCCATGGCGGGCAGGTCCGCCGAAAGGCCGGTGACCGAGGTGCGATACCAGACCTGGACATCGTCCAGCCCGGCAAGGCGATGGCCCTCGCCGACGAGGCGGATCAGGAACTCGAGATCCTCGTTGTGCACGATGCGGGGATCCAGCCCTCCGGTCAGCACGAAGGCATCGGACCGCACCGCAAGGTTTGACATGGTGCAGACCGGGTTCTCGCCCAGCAGGTCGGCGACCGTGACATCCCGGGGCAGGACGGTGCTGACGCTGCGCGCGCCGTTGCGGTCGAAGAAGGCGACGCGGCCATAGCAGGCGGCCAGGGTCGGATCGCGGAAGGCCACGGCCAGAGATTGCAGCTTGTGCGGCAGCCAGAGGTCATCGGCATCGCAGAAGGCCAGGATCTCTCCGCCCGCCTCGCTGATGGCCATGTTGCGCGCCTCGGAGGGGCCCTTGCCTGTGTTGCGCATCAGCCGGAAGCGGCGGTCGCGGGCGCCGTAGATGGCGGCCACCCGCAGGCTGTCATCCTGCGAACCGTCGTCGATGATCAGCGCTTCCCAGTCGGTGAATGTCTGGGCCAGCAGGCTGTCGAGGGTGGCAGCCAGGGTGGCAGCGGCGTTGTAGCAGGGGATGACAATCGAGAAGAGGGGCATCAGGCAAGCTCCATCCGGCGCAGGGTGGTGAAGGCGGGGGCGACGGTCGGCAGGGCCGCGCCGATCTGGGTGAGGACGGCGACCACGAGGTAGCCGGTGGCGATTGCGGTCAGCCCGTAGGGTGCCAGCAAGGCTGTGTTGGCCATCAGGGCGAAGGTCATCATCGCGGTGGCGAGGAACTCGGTCTGGGGCTTGTCGTGGGCGCGCAGCCACTGGGCGGCGGCGGACCAGACGACACCGGGAATGGCTGCCAGGCAGAGGATCGAGACGACGAGGTCGATGTCCCCCCAGCCTGCGCCGAAGAGCAGCGGCACGTAGAGCGGCGCGGCCAGGGCCTGCAGGACGACCACCGGGGCAATGATCGCCACCGACAGGATCAGCGAGCGGCGCAGCGCGGCAGCCCGGTCGGGGGCGGTGACCAGATGCGGGAAGAGCACGGTGGCGAAGGCCTGGCTGAACGAGGTGGCAAGTCCGAGCCCGGCGTTGAAGGCCATGAAGTAGAGGCCCAGCACCTCGGTGCCCAGCATGGCGCCGATGATCAGCTTGTCGGCCTGCAGGCGCAGTGCCTTGACGATCTCGACGCCCAGAACGGCCCAGCCATAGGTGAGGAAGGGGCGCAGCGGGGCGGGGGCGACGCTGCGGTCGGGCTTCCAGGGGTGCAGGCGGCGCATGGCGATCAGCCAGACCGGCGCGGCGAGCAGGCGCGGCAGGATCAGCGCCATCGGGCCGGGGAAGACCAGCGCGAGGACGGCCGAGGCGACATTGGCCGCCACCACCTGCCCGCCGGCGATGGCGGCGGTCTGCTTCATCTTGCCGGCGCGCATGGCGAGGGCGCATTGCACCAGCCCGCCCGGCATGAAGAGGTACTCTCCGGCCAGTACCGCGATCAGGGCAAAGAGCATGGCATCGCCGGTCATCGCCCAGACGACGGCGCCGGCGGCGCATTGCAGGGTGAACAGGCCGAGGCACCAGGTCCAGAAGATCCGGTGCGCGCTGCGGGTGGTGGCGGCCAGGTCGGCCTCGCGCGCGGCGATGATGCGCTGGCCGACGCCGTTCTCGGTCAGCGATTTCACGATGTCGGCGGCGGCCAGTGCCGCGGCGGCAAGGCCGATGGCGCCGGCATCCATGGTGCGCGCCACAGCGACGACGACCAGCAGGCGCGATCCCTTGGCTGCCGCCTCGGAGAGGCAGTAGGCAAGAAGATGCGCAGCGAAGCTGCCGGTGCGGAAGGCGCGAAACATGGGATCTGACTTTCGGCTGGCGTCTGGATGGGCCCAGATTACCTTGACCACGGGCGGCACGTCCTTCGCGCCCAAGGAGAGTGCAGGGGCGCAACAGGCGGAAACCCCTATCCTTTCGGATGGCCGGCGCCTCGGCAGGGCGCTGGACGGCTGAATCCCGGCCGGTATAGGGTGACCTCGACCCGCCAGAGCAGATCCGGACCCGACAGTGACCTCAATCCGCCGCTCCTTCCTGCCCCGTGGCGCCTCGATGGCGCTGCTGCTCGCTGCCTGCTCGGCCCCGCCCGAGGCAGGCAACCTCGAGCCGGTGGCCGAGGGCACGGCCTACCAGGCCCAGTACCGCGCCTTCGAGGTGAGCCGTGCCGAGACCGCCCTGCTGCGCGCGCCGGCGATGAATGCCGCGAGCTGCCTGCCGGCGGCCGGGGACCTGGGCGAGGCGGGCTCGAAGGTCGGGCCGGCGACCCCTGTGGCGCTTGAGGGCGAATTGCTCAGCCGGGGGGACCTGGTGCAGCTGCGCCTGCCCGAGGATGAAACCTTCAGCGGCGAATATGTCATTTCGCGCGATGGCACCCTGAAGCTGCCCTATCTGGCGCCGGTCGAGGCCCAGGGCCGCAGCACCGATCAGGTCGCCCGCGAGATCCGCTCGGCCCTGGTGGCCGGCGACTTCTACGGCGCCGAGCCGCAGCTTTCCCTGCTGCTGATGGACCTCGCGCCGGTCCGCGTGGCGGTGCGCGGAGCCGTCTTCGAGCCCCATGCGCTGGATATCGGCGGCGTGTCCGGTGACACGGTCGACAGCCGCCGACAGGCCGCGCTTGGCGCTTCGACCGAGGCTCGCAACCTGTCTGTCGCGCTGCGCAGTGCCGGTGGCGTGCGCCCGGATGCCGATCTTTCGGCGGTGCGCCTGACCCGGGCCGGGGTCAGCTACACGCTGGACCTGCGCGGCATCGTCGAGGGCCGGGACGCGCCCGACGTGGTGCTGGTGACCGGAGACGAGATCTTCGTGCCCTCGCGCCAGTGCTTCCAGGATGCGCTGATGACGCCCAGCCCGATCTCGCCGCCGGGGATATCGCTCTACCTGTCGAACCTGACCCAGCCGGCGTCCGGCAATGCGCCCTCGGCCATCGGACAGACCGTGCGCGAGCTGCCCTATGGCGCGCGCTACATGCAGGCCGTGGTGGATGCAAACTGCGTCGGTGGGGCCCGGGCCTCCAGTGCCGCGCGATCGGCGGCGCTGTTCACCCGCAATCCGATGACCGATGTGTCGGCGGTGATCGAACGGCCGGTGGAAGAGATGCGCCAGCGGGCCGACCGGGACGACTACGATCCCTACCTGCTGCCCGGCGATGCCATTGCCTGTTACGACAGCGGCGTCACCAACCTGACCGAAGTCGGTCGGGTGCTGGGCGTGCTCGGCGCGGTCGCGGTGCTGGGACGGGACTGAGGCGCGCCGTCCGGCAACAGGCACCGGCTTGCAGGACGGGCCTTTTCAGCATGGCCTGGGAAAGGCCCTGATGCTGGGCCAGAGACATGTGTCAAAGGAGCGCCCCGCGTCGGCAGGGGTCAGGCCACCGCCAGGCGCTTGTCGATCGCGCGGAGCTGGTCGAGGCTGTCACGCCAGAGCGGTTCCAGCGCCGCGAGTTCATCTTGAGCCACATCCTGGTTGCGCTTGGTCTTGGTCTCGATGTCGGCAAGAGCGCGGCGCAGGGCAGTCAATCCGAAGGTACCGCAGGTGCCGGCGCAGGCGTGGGCCAGGCGGGCGATCTCGCTGCGGTCGCCGGGGCCGGAAACCAGGGCGGCGATGCAGCCATCGGTCTCGGCGGTGAAGCGTTCCAGCAACTTGCGGCCGGTTTCGACGCCGGTGCCGGCCAGAAGGGTCTCGATCTGGTCGCGGTCGATCAGGGGCGCTGCGACATCGGCCTCCTGCGGCTCGGCACCGGGCCCGGACAGCCGCCCGCCCACGATATCGTTCAGGCAGCGGGCAAGCACCTTGCGGTCGATCGGCTTGGGCAGGGTCTGCGAAATGCCGACGGCGCGGAACCGCTCGATCTCTTCCGGCAGCGCATGGGCGGTCAGGGCGACGATGGGCACATCGGCTGAGGCGCCATTGCCGGCGCGGATGCGGCAGGCGGCTTCGGCGCCGTCCATGACCGGCATGGAGATATCCATCAGGATGACATCGAAGCGCTGCGCATTGGCCCACTCCACGCCGGCCTGGCCGTCGACGGCCTCGGTCACCGTGTGGCCATCGCTTTCCAGCATCTCGCGGGCGATGAAGCGGTTGATCTCGTTGTCCTCGACCAGCAGCACTTCCATCGGCACGGCGGCGGGGGCCTGGCTTTCGGAGCCGACGGCCTCGTCCTGGGCGGCGGCTTCGGAGACAGGGATGCGGATCCAGAACAGGCTGCCGTCGCCCGGCTCGCTTTCCGCGCCCAGTTCGGCATCCATCACCTTGGCGAGACGCCGCACGATACCCAGCCCCAGCCCGGTGCCCCCGGCCTGGCGCGCGTAAGAGCTGTCGAGGGTCTCGAAATCGTTGAAGATCCGTTCGATATCGCCCTCGGCGATGCCAATGCCGCTGTCGATGACGCGGAACTCGATCTGGTTGCGTTCGGCGCCCAGCATCTCGACCTCGATGTCGATGCCGCCGCCGCGGGTGAACTTGGCGGCGTTGCTGACCAGGTTCAGCAGGATCTGGCGGATCTTGCGTGAGTCGCCGGTCAGCCGGTCGCTGGCAGGGCCGACCCAGGACCAGCTGAGGTCATTGCCGTTGCTGCTGGCCAGGGTCGCGGTGCTCTCGACCACCCCGTCCATCAGACGCGAGACCGAGAAGGGCCGCGACTCGGCCTTCATCTTGCCGGCCTCGAACTTGGCCAGGTCGAGCACGTCGTTGACCAGACCCAGCAGGTGCTCGCCCGAGCCCTGCATCAGGTCCAGCAACTCGCTCTGGGTCTCGTTCAGCTCGTGGTCGCGCAACAGCTGCATCGAGCCGAGCAGGCCGTTCAGCGGGGTGCGCATCTCGTGGCTCATCACCGCGAGGAATTCGGACTTAGAACGCTCTCCGGCCAGGGCGCGGTCGCGGGCCTGGGTGATCATTTCTTCCTGGGCCTTCCGCAGCGAGATGTCGCGGACGAAGGAGACGTAGAGATGTTCGTCGTCGGCAGCCCGATCGAAGGAGACCTCGGCCGGGAAGCGGCGTCCAAAGCGGTCGACCGCGATGACTTCGTGCGGGTGCAGGATGTGGTCGCCGCGTTCGCGCGCCTTCATCACGTTGCGCACCACGTTCTGCAATTCGTCCGCCTGGTCATTGGTCATCAGGATGTCGCGGACCCGGCGGCCGATGGCCTCGTCGCGGCGATAGCCGAAGATACGCTCTGCGGCAGAGTTGTAATCCCGGATGACGCCCAGGTCGTCGGTCACCACGATGGCGTCCAGCGAGGTCTCGACGATGGTGTGCATGCGGTTGGCGCGGCCCTCGGCCAGCTCGGCGTGCTCGCGGGCTTCGCGGGTCAGCCGCATCAGCACCAGGGCGATCAGCGACAGGCCGGCGATGAAGGCGAAGAGCACCGCCGCGATCAGGCTGAGCTTGCGGATCAGGCTGGCCTCGTTGGCGTCGGCAACGCGCACGAAGGCATCCAGAGCGGCCAGCGAGAAGGCCCGCACGGCAACTCCGGTCGCGGCCGCATCCTCGGCGATGGCGGGCAGGGCGGCGGCGAGCTTGGCGTCATCGCCGTCGATCAGCGGGATCGTCCGGTCGAGGAAGGCGACGACCTCCCCGCGGGGGATCGTCAGGGCCTGTTCGCGTTCGATGCTGTCGAAGGGTTCGGAGAAGTCGACGGTGTTCATCCGGCTGTAGAACACGTCGAAGCGCAGGCGGGTGTCGCGCAGGGCCCGCTGCACGACATCGGGCGCACTGCCGTCCTCGACCGCTTCCTGCGCTGCCTGGAGTTGCAGGCGGAAGTTGAGGAATTCGACATCGGCCTGGGACAGGCTCCATTGAAGCCCGTCCGCCTTGGATGAGGTAAGACGCTCGATCTCGAAGAGCACCGTCCAAGCCGTCCCTGCCACCAGCGCCACGCAGAGTGCCAAGGTGACGATTGCCGCCATTGGTCGCTGCCACAGTGCGGCCCCGGAAGTCTTCAGGCTCGGGCTCATGCGGTGTCCCTCGTGCAGAGGCCCGGCGATCAGTCGATGACGCGCAGGCGGTCCAGTTGCCAGACACTTCTAAAATGAATCACGTCCGTGCGATAGGCCGAGGACACGTCATAAGGATAAACGATCCAGAGCGGACCCTTCTCACGCACTGACATCGTCTGGCCGTGGTTGCGATAGGCCAGGATCGGATAATCCTGATCCCAGCCGTCACGCGGAATGGTGACCGCGTAATCGTTGATGGCTGTCAGATCCAGCGCCTTGGCGTCGGGGGCGACGGCATCGACCAGGATCTGAAGCGGCACACCGGTGAATTCCTGCATGCCGTCGGTCCAGTTGGTGGTGGTGTCGATCTCGGCAACCGGAAACGCCTCCAGATCGGCGAGGGTGAACTCGGCCAGAACCGTCCCTTCCTCGTCAAGCACGGTGAGCAGGATCGGTTCCGCATCCTGTGCAAGGGCCGGCAGAGCAGGGGCGGCGAAGCTTGCGGCGATCACGGCAAGAGCCGAGAGTCGCTTGGCGAGGCGTGGCAGTGCGAACATGATGCGAATCCTTTTTTACCGGTGAGTGTCGCATAAAACTCTAGAGTCTCCTTCGGGGCATCCGAAGACTTAACCTATCCGAAAGGGTAGGATCTGCTATTTTCTCAACGCGTACCATTCGGCCTGCCCGGGAAACCGCCGGGGCCGTGGGGTCGGGCGCTCAGTAGGCGCCACGGCCGCCGACGACCGCCCGCGCGGTCAGCGCGAGCAGCATCATGTCAAGGAAGATAGAGCGCGAGCGGACATAGGCCAGATCAAGGTCGACCATCTTGTCGAAGCCGATCTCTGCCCGGCCCGAGACCTGCCACAGACCGGTCAGCCCGGGGCGGACGGCAAGCCGCCCAAGGGCCCTGGCCGGATAGGCCGCGACCTCTTCGGGCAGGGCCGGACGGGGGCCGACGATGGACATGTCGCCCTTCAGCACGTTGAGGATCTGGGCCAGTTCGTCGATCGAAAGGCGGCGCAGGATCCGACCGACGCGGGTGATCCGGGGATCGTTGCGCGCCTTGAAGCAGATGCCCTCGCGGTCCGAGCTTTGCAGCAGCGCGGCCCGCCGTGCCTCGGCGTCGCGATACATCGAGCGGAACTTTAGCATGGTGAAAGGCTTGCCGTCGCGCCCGATGCGGGTCTGGCGGAACAGCACCGGCCCGCCGCTTTCGAGGCGGATCGCCAGGGCGGTCACCAGCAGCAGCGGAGAGAGGAGCACCAGCGCCACCGAGGCGATCAGCAGGTCGAAGGCACGGCGGGCGGCCTCTCCGGCGGGGCGCTGTGTGCGGGCGTCGCGACGGGCGCGGATCAGGAACTCGACATTGCCGATCAGGTAGCGGCGGGCCATGCGGCGCGGCTCCATCGCCAGGCGCCAGACCCATTCGGCCTTCGCCTTGCGGACCAGGGCGGGGGCCCGCTGGACCCGACCGGCAAGAAAGTCGAACAGCGCGCCGACGCCCATCGACAGACGGGGCGACAGCCGGGCCGCGTTGCGGGCCAGCCAGGTGTCCTGGAAGGGAACGCCGAGGGCGACCAGCAGGATGTCGGCGCGCGAGGCATTGATCTGGGCGATGGCCGCAGCCTCGTCCTTCATGCCGTCATAGCCGTCACGGGTGCCGGCGATCTTCAGCCCCGGGATGTCGCGTTGCATCCGCAGGGCCGCGCCCTCGGCCACGCCGGGCTGCCCGCCCAGCAGGAAGACCGAAAGGCCGCGGCGGGCGGCCGCCGCCAGCAGCCGGGGGCAGAAATCGGTGCCGTTGAGGTTCTCGGTGAAACGCTTCTCTTGCATCCGGGCGGCCAGTTCGACGCCGATCCCGTCGGGCAGGATCATGTCGGCCGTCACCAGCGCGTCGCGATAACCGGCGTCCTTCGCGGCGACATTGCCGCAATGGGCATTCAGGAAGGCAACGCGGGCGCGCCGTCCCGGCAGCATCAGGCGTGCAATGACGGCCTCGGTCCCGGCATCCACGATGCCGAGGCCGAACAGGCGGATCCGGGGCAGCACCGGGCTACCCTTGACCGGGCGGGCATCTTGCAGATGGGCAAGCTGGGTCGGGAAATTCATCTGGGTCCTCCGAATGTGCGTTTCGTTACATTCAGATGACCGAGGGGGCCTTCCGCGCTCAATCGCGCGGGGGGCGAGGACGGCGGGACTTTCGCAGAGCCCGCTCCCTCGAGGAAGAGGTGGCGTCGATCCGCCGGTATGGGCCTTGATCCCGAAGGAGGGGGGCATTATCCCTAAGAATATTCAGCATTCTCCTTTCGGGTTCCCCGATTTGGTCACATTCTTGGTGTGTTGTTAACCAGTGACCGACGTCTTGATTCGAAATGACGGGAATTGAACAGTGATTACGGCTAGCCCCCTGCAGGAGACTTCTGTGCGTAATATGGCTTCTGGTGGCATGCGGGTGCTGATCGCGGATGATCATGATCTTCTCCGGGATACCCTTCAGGCATTCCTGAATGCCGAGGGCGGCTTCGAAACCGTGACCGTCGCCTCTTATGACGAGGCCGTGGAACGGGTCGAACGGGACGACGACTATGATCTTGTGCTGCTCGACTACTCCATGCCCGGCATGTCCGGCATCGAGGGCCTGCAACGCATGATGGAGCAGACCGGCCACAAGCGTGTCGCCATCATCTCGGGTACCGCCAGCCGCGAGATCGCGGAAGAGGCGCTGGCCATGGGCGCCGCCGGTTTCCTGCCCAAGACCCTGTCGGCCAAGTCGCTGATCAACGCCGTGCGCTTCATGGCCATGGGAGAGCAGTACGCCCCGCTGGAATTCATGCGCGCCACCGCCGACGAGACGTCGAACCCGCTGGCCGACAAGCTCTCGCACCGCGAGTTGCAGGTGCTGGAGGGGCTGACCCAGGGCAAGTCCAACAAGGAAATCGCCCGCGATCTGGATATCCGCGAGCCGACGGTGAAGCTGCACGTCAAGACGCTGTATCGCAAGATCAACGCCTCGAACCGCACCCAGGCGGCGATGATCGCCAAGGAAGCCGGCCTCTTCTGACAGGAGCTCCGGCGTCTGCTTTCCCTTCTAAGGCATGACGTGTTTCAGGCCCGCCTATCCCGCCGTATAGGCGGTATGGGCCTTTGCGCGTTCAGGGTAACCTTGGGCGCGGCCCCGGCAGGGGGCGCGCTGCGCTAGACGGGGGGCAAGGAGATCCACCATGCCCCATGCCAGCGACGACACCCCGAACGTGCCGAACGACGGCCTGCGCGAAGCCCCGAGGGGCCGCCGCCGCCTGTTGCCCCGCCTGATGCGCAAGCCGCTTGGCGCGCTGACCGCGATGCGCATCCTGCGCGGCGGGCGGGTGGCGGATGCGGGACGCCTGCCGCGTTACCTCGGCCTGTTCCTGCTGGGCGCCGGGGCGATCTGGGCGCCGATCCTGACCTATCTTGACACCGCGCCGCTGCGCTACACCTCGTCGATGTCGCTGATCCTGCCCGGCTCGGGCGCTTCGGCCTCGGTCAACCTGGCCCAGATCGGCCAGGCGTCCTCGTTTGCCAGTTCGCCCTTCAGCGGCGGGTCCGTCAGCCCGACCGAGACCTACAAGCGCCTGCTGGCCGCCGAGCGCATCGTCGACGGCGCCGCCCGCAGCATGGAGATGGAACTGCGCGCCTTCGGTCAGCCCCGGGTCGAGCTGGTCGACCAGACCGGACTCATCCATATCTCGCTGACCGGCAATTCGCCTGAGGATGCCCGTGCCCGGGGCCAGGCGCTGCTGGCTGCCTTTTTCGCAGAGATCGACAAGCTGCGCTCGGACGAGATCGCCACCCGCGAGTTGGGCGCCGGATCGGCCATCGCGGAATACCGCGCCTCGGTCATGGCCACCCGGGACGAGATCACCCGCCTGCAGACCGAAACCGGCCTGCTCTCGCCCGACCAGTACCGGGCGCTGGTCTCGGAGACCGACGAGCTGGCGCGCAACGTGCGTGACCTTGCCGCCAAGCTGGACGAGAGCCGCCGGGCGGTGCAGGCCCTGGCCCAGTCGCTGGGCACCACGCCGCGTCTCGCCGCTGCCGCGCTGCGCCTGCACGCGGACACGGAATTCGCCGTCCTCAACGAAGAGATGTCCCTGCGCGCCGCCGATCTGGCGCAGGCGCGGGCCCGCTACGGCGCCGCCCATCCGACCCTGTCGGGCGCCATGGCCGGTCATGACAGCGCCCGCAGCGAGGCACTGAACCGCGCCATCCGCCTGACCGGCCTGACCGTGCCGGAGATCGAGGCGCTGGACATGTCCCACACCGGCGCCCGCACCGGGCTGCTGAGCGAGCTGGTCACGCTGGACAGCGCCCGCGCCGGGCTGGAGGCCGAGCACGCCGCCCTGGCGCAGCGCCTCGCCGAGGCCGAGGCACGTCGCCTGGCGCTGATCGAACCGGCGGCGCGGCTGGAGGACCTGCAACGCGACTTCTCGGTCGCCGAGGCGGTCTTTGCCTCGGCCATGGCGCGGACCCAGACCAGCAAGGCTGACCTCTATGCCTCCTATCCGCTGGTGCAGGTGCTGGAAGATCCCTCCTACCCGATGGAACCCTCTTCGCCGCGCCGCAAGCTGGCGCTGGCGGCCGGGATCGCGGCGACCTTCATGTTCCTCATGGGCCTTTCGCTGGGCTGGCTGCGCCGTCCGCTGATCGACCGGCTGATCGACAGCGGCAAGAACCGCTATGGCGAACCCGGCCTGACCGTGGCGGCGGAATGAGCGCGCCCGCGCCGCGCCTGTCCCCGGTGAACCCGGCCGAGCGGATGGTCTGGGTCGCCCTGCGCTGGACATGGCCGTTCTACTTCCTCGGGGCGCTCTACGTGGTCGGGCCGGTGCTGGCCTGGCTGCTGGCGGGGCTGGCGGCCTTCTGCCTCTACTTCGGCCCGGTGATGCGCCCCGAGATGCGCCCGCGCGGCGCCATCCCGCCCGTCGTCTGGGCCTGGATGCTGGGCATGTGCGTCATGCTGGTCGCCCTCTGGGTCGGTCATCTGAACTGGGGCCTCGGCACCGGCAAGACCATCAAGAGCTCGATCGGCTGGGCCAAGGGCTGGGCGCTGCTGGCGCTCTTCCCGCTGGCCGGTGCCGTGCTGCCGATCCGGCGCGAGATCCTGATCCGCGCGCAATGCGTCGTTGGCCTCTGGACGCTGGCGCTGCTGCCGATCCTGATCGCCGCGCCCTACGCGGGTCTGCCGGAACGCATCTTCACCTCTCCGCTGAAGGCCATCGGCGGGCCGGGGCCCGAGTACTTCAGCGTCTTCTTCTTCACCTGGGATCCGGCCAGCTGGACGCCGCGCTGGCAGTTCTATGCCCCCTGGTCGCCTTTCGCGGCGCTGCTCGGGGTGCTTCAGGTCTGCTTCGCGCTGGAGGAAAAGGACCGCCGCTGGAAGTCCATCGGCATCGCGGCGGGCGTGGCGATGATCCTGCTGTCGAAGTCGCGCATGGGGATCGTCGGGCTGGTGGCCTGCACCCTCGGGCCGCGCCTGCTGCCGCTGGTGCTGCGGGGCTGGGCCTGGATGATGCTGGCCGCGCTGACCGGCTCGCTGGCGGTGCTGGGCAGCTGGCTGCTGCAGGGCCTGAAGGATGGCGTGGCCGCCTTCAAGGGCGCCCGCGCCGACAGCACGCGGGTGCGCGAGACCCTGCAGCGGATCGCCGGGGAACGCTGGCAGAACGAGGCCTACTGGTTCGGCCATGGCACCGTCGCGCCGGGGCCGCACCTGGTGGAGTACATGCCGATCGGCTCGCATCACACCTGGTGGGGGCTGCTCTTCGTCAAGGGCCTCGTCGGGATGCTGGCGCTGCTGGTGCCGCTGGTCTGGCACACGCTGATCGTGCTGGTCGATGCGGCACGCCACCCGCGCGGGCGGCTGCCGCTCTCGGTGATCATGACCATCGTGCTGCTGTCCTTTGGCGAGAACCTGGAAATCGAGGCCTACATGCTCTGGCCGGGTCTGCTGATCCTCGGCGCCCATGCGCAGGACGTGGCGCAGGATGCGCGACGCCGTGTCAGCCGGGCAGCACCCGGCCCCGGCCAAGCAGCCCCTGCGGGTCCAGTGCCCGCTTGAGGGTGCCCATCAGGTCGATCTCGGCGCCGCTGCGGACCATCGCCAGATAGGGCGCCTTGTCCTGCCCCAGCCCGTGCTCGGCGGTGACCGAGCCGCCCATGCCCGCCGCCAGCGCGTTCAGCGCCGTACTGACCTCCGAGCGCCGCACGGTCTGCACGATGTAGTGCAGGTTGCCGTCGCCGAGGTGGCCGTAGATGTAGGGCCGGGCCTCCGGGTCGATGCGGGCCAGCAGGGCGCGGGCCTTGTCGAGGAAGGCGGGCAGGGCATGGGCGGGCAGGGACAGGTCATGCGGTACCAGCTCGCCCAGCCCGAAGGTATACTCCACGCAGGCTTCGCGCAGCGCCCAGAGCTGGTCATGCTCGCGCCCCGACTGGGCGACCACGATATCGCGGCACAGCCCGGCCTCGTAGGCCTCGATCAGGGCGGCCTCGAAGGCCTCTTCGCGCAGGATCTGCTGCATTCCCTGGATCTCGGCCAGAACGTAAAGCCCGGCGCCACAGGGCAGGGGCATGGTGCCAAGGCGCGCCGTGGCGCCTTCGTAGACCTCGGGCCAGATCCCCTCGTAGGCCGAGAGCAGCCCGCCGAGCCGTGCCTGCAGGTGGCGCAGCAGCGCCTGCGCCTGGGGGACATCGTCGACGGCGATCAGCGCATTGGCTTGCAGCGTCGGAGCGGGGTGCAGCCGCAGCAGGGCGCGGGTGATCACGCCATAGGTGCCTTCCGAGCCGATGAAGAGCTGATGCAGCGCGGGACCGGCGTTGTCCTTGTCCAGCCCGCGCATCGCCCTGATGACCGAGCCATCGGCCAGCACCACCTCGAGGCCCGCGACCTGCGCGCGCATCATGCCGTATCGCAACACCCGGATGCCGCCGGCATTGGTCGCCACCATGCCGCCGATGGTGGCGGTTCCGCGCGCGCCAAGATCGACGCCGAAGACGAGATCATGCGCGGCGGCGGCGGACTGCACTGCTTGCAGCGTTGCCCCGGCCTCGACCTCGATCTGCGCGGAGAGCGGATCGACCGGGCCGAGGCTCCGCATCCGCTCCAGCGACAGCACGACCTCGCCCGGGCGCACGCGGGCCCCGCCCGACAGGCCGGTCAGCCCGCCCTGCACGACGACGGGCCGCCCCGCCGCGTGGCAGGCGGCGAGCACCGCCGAGACCCCCGCCGTACCCGCCGGGCGCAGCACCAGCGTCGGCACGCTTTCCACCCGCCGGGTGGCATCGGTGGCAAAGCGCGCGCAGGCGTCAGGATCGCTCAGCGGGGCAAGGTCATGCCCCGCGAGGGCGACCAGCAGCGGGTCGTCAGACATCCGCCGCGGGTGCGCTGTCAGGGACGGTGCAGATCATGATCAGTTCGACCTTGAGGGCCGGGTTGGCCATGTTCGCCTCGAAGCAGGCGCGGGCGGGGGGCGCCACATCGGCCACCCATTCGTCCCAGACGGCGTTGAAGGCGGCAACCTCGCTGACGTCCTTCAGGATGATGGCGCAGAACAGCAGCTGCCCCTTGGACGAGCCGATCTCGGCCAGCCGCGCCTCGGCCTTGGCAAAGAGCTGGCGGGCCTGTTCGGGCATCGACAGGCTGGCGTCATAGGGCGCCTCTGGCGTGACGGCGAAATAGCCGGTGCCATTGGCGACAGTGGCGATGGAGGCACGCGCAGAGGTGCCGAAACGGGTGATCATCTGGTCCAGCATGGGGGCCTCACTTGTCCAGGACGAAGACCGCGTCGGCGGTCCAGCTGAAGTGACAGCTGTCACCTTCCTTCAGAATGACGACATCCGCCCCCGGCACCCTGACACGGATCTGCTGATCGCCCGCATGGCCGATCACGACGGCGTTGTCGCCATAGTTGACGATGGTCTCGATCACCATCTGCGCGTTCTGGCGGCCCTCCTTCGGCTCTCGCGAGAGCTTGAGGTGTTCGGGCCGGATGAGAAGCGTCACCGCCTGGCCATCCGTCAGCGGCGGCAGGCCCTCGGCACCGCAGGTTACCTCGCCCAGCACCGGGCTTTGCGCCTTGCCACTTGCGGCATCGGTGATGGTGGCCTCCAGCAGGTTGCTCTCGCCGATGAAGTCGGCAACGAAGCGGGTGGCGGGGCGGTGGTAGATATCCAGCGGGGCGGCGGCCTGTTCGATCGCGCCGTTCGAGAAGACGACGATGCGGTCGGACATCGACATCGCCTCGGTCTGGTCATGGGTGACGAAGATCGTGGTCACGCCAAGGCGCTTCTGGATGCGCTTGATCTCGATCTGCATCTGCTCGCGCAGGTTCTTGTCCAGCGCGCCGAGAGGCTCGTCCAGCAGCAGCAGGTCAGGTTCGAAGACCAGCGCGCGGGCCAGGGCCACACGCTGTTGCTGGCCGCCCGACAGCTCTTTCGGCAGGCGGTGGGCGAAACCGGCCAGGCCGACCAGCTCCAGCATTTCCTCGGCCTTCCTCATGCCTTCCTTCTTGCCCACCTTGCGCATCTGCAGGGGGAAGTAGACGTTTTCCGCTGCGGTCTTGTGCGGGAACAGGGCGTAGTTCTGGAACACGATGCCGATGTTGCGTTCCTGCGGCGCGAGATGGGCAAGCGACTGGTCTGCCACGGTGATCTCGCCCTTGGTGGCCTGCTCGAAGCCGGCGATCACCATCAGTGTGGTGGTCTTGCCCGAGCCCGACGGCCCGAGGAAGGTGACGAATTCGCCCTTCTCGACCTCAAGGTCTATATGGCCGAGGGCGGTGAAACTGCCGAAGGTCTTGTTGACGCCGGCGAGGCGAAGATAGGCGCTCATGTCGGCTCCTGTGGGGGTCTGGGTCATTTGGATGGGGTGCCTTTGGCCATGCGGCGCAGGCCCTTGATCAGCGAGGGGGCGATCAGCCCGGCGAAGACCACGGCAAAGAGCAGGGTCGAAATCACGGCGATCACCGGATCGGCCTCTTCGCGGATCGAGTCGAACATCTTGCGGGGCAGGGTCTCGGCGTCGCGACCCGAGATGAAGATCGCCACCACGGTTTCGTCAAAGGACTGGATGAAGGCGAAGAGCGCCGAGATGGCGAGGCCAGGCTTGAGGATCGGCAGGGTGATGTGGCGGAAGACCTGCCCCGGCGTGGCGCCAAGCGAGCGGGCCGCACGCTCCAGCGTCAGGTCGAAGCCCTTCAGGTTGGCCGAGAGGACAAGGAAGGTGATCGGCACCGACAGGCAGGTATGGGCCAGGATCACGCCCAGCTTCGAGTGCACCAGCTTCAGCTCTCCGAAGTAGGAGTAGTAGCCGACTGCCATGACGATATGGGGCACCGCCATGGGCATCATCATCATCAGGTTGGCAAAGCTCTTGCCCCAGAACTTGTGGCGCACCAGGGCGAAGGTGGCAGGCACCACCAGCGCCATGGTCAGCAGGGTGTTCATCGTGGCGATGTAGATCGAGTTCCAGGCAGGCCGCAGCCAGGAGGGATCCGAGAAGAACTGCTGGTAATAGCCCCAGGAATAGCCCGGCGGCGGGAACTGCAGCGAGGCGGCGGTCGAGAAGGACATCGGGACCACGATCACCAGCGGGGCGGCGATGAAGATCACCACCGCGATCCCGATCCAGCGCATCAGCGTATTCATGATCTGCGCTCCTATCCGTAAAGTTTGTCGAGGCCGAAGCGGCGGTGGTAGATCCCGAGGATCACCAGCGTCACCACCAGCAGGACGATGGACATCGCGCTGCCCAGACCGAAGGCCAGGAACTGCTCGATCTGGTTGCCGATCAGGCCGGCGGCCATCTGTTCGCGCGGGGATCCCAGCAGGACGGGCGTGACGTAGAAGCCGAGGCAGATCACGAAGACCAGGACAGAACCATTGGCGATGCCCGGCGCCGTCAGCGGCAGGTAGATATGGCGGAACAGCGACTTGCCATAGGCCCCCATGCTTTCCGCCGAGCGGATCAGCGAGGGGTCGATCTTCTGCATCACCGTGTAGATGTTCATGATCATGTAGGGCGCCAGGATATGCACCATCGCCAGAGTCGAGCTGAAGCGGGTGAACAGCAGCGGCGGCGGCTCGGCGATGCCGAGGGTCTGCATCAGCCAGACCACGGGGCCGTTGTTGCCCAGAAGGACCATCCAGGCGTAGGTGCGCACCAGGAACGAGGTCCAGAAGCTCATGGTGATCAGCAGCAGGATGCCCATGGCGGCGCGCTTGCTGACCGTCGACATCAGGTAGGCCAGCGGGTAGCCGACCAGCAGGCAGCAGAGCGTCACCAGCAGCGCGGTGCCGAAGGTGTTGAGGAAGACCTTGCGATACAGGCTGCCGGTCAGCACCTTTTCGTAGTTGGCAAGGCCGGGGCGCGGTTCGGTCACCGACATGAGCGCGACCTCGACCAGCGGGACGAGGAAGAACAGCGCGAGATAGATGGTCAGCGGCGCCAGCAAAAGCCAGGGCCAGAGCGTCTTGCGCTCTGCGAGGGCTGAGAGGGACAGGCCCATGGGAGACCTCCTCCGGGAAACGGGAACGGGCGGCGCGCGGGCGCCGGGCAAGGACCGGGGCGGCAAGGGATGCGCGCCGCCCCGGCAGTTTCAGGGCCTGGGGAGGGCCCCGGGGGGCGGGCTTACGAGGCCAGCCACTCGTCGAAGCGCATCGCCACTTCCTGCGGGTCGGCGCCGAAGTTCAGCATGTCCTGCTCGAAGGTCATCTCGACGTTGCCCGGCGCCGTGGGCATCCGCGGCTTGGCGCTGTCGGGGATGAACGCGTCCGCGGCGGGGTTCATCGCGCCGTAGTTGGCCTGGGCGACGAAACCGGCAAGCGGCTCGGCCGAGGTGGCGAAGTCGACGAACATCTTCGCGGCTTCCATGTTGGGGGTCTCCTTGGCGACGACCCAGTAGGCGCTGTCCAGCTCGGCCTGGTTCCAGGTGAAGGCGACCGGGGCACCGGCGTCCTCGGCCTCGAAGTAGCGGCCGTGCCAGATGCCGATCATATCGACCTCGCCGTCGCGCAGGATCTGCGTCGACTGCGCTCCGCCGGTCCACCAGACGCGGACATGCTCCTTGATCTCGTCCAGCTTGGCGAAGGCGCGGTCGATGTCCAGCGGGTAGAGATCCTCGGGCGCAACGCCATCGGCCAGCAGGGCCAGCGGCAGGACGCGGGCCGGGTAGCGCTGCAGCGAGCGGCCGCCGGGGAAGCGTTCGACATCCCAGAAGTCGGCCCAGCTTTGCGGGGTCTCGTCCCAGCCCTTGTCGGTGCGCCAGGCCATCATGGTGGCGAAGGCATGGCTGCCGACGCCGTTCTGGAACAGCCCGCCGGGGTAGGGTTCTTCCAGCGGTTCCAGCAGGCCGGCGTTGTTGGCGGCCACGATGTCGCCGCCGCCCAGGGTGGTGACGTCGAACTCATAGACCCCGGTGCGCACCTGTGCGGCCAGCTTGGCGAAGGACACGGGGCTGACCGTGTTGACCTTGATGCCGGTGGCCTCGGTGAAGGGGGTGAACAGGTTCTCGGTCGCGGCTTCCAGCCAGGGACCACCCCAGGAGTTGATGTACAGCTCCTTGGACTGGGCGCGGCCGATGGAGGGGGCGGCGAGGGCCGAGGCGCCGGCAAGCGCTGCCGTGCCCTGCAGGAACAGGCGGCGGTTGGGGCGGATCAGCGCGTTGTGCGTCTTCTTGATCGTCATGGGATCTCTCAACTGTTGGATTTGCGGAAGGTCTCGCCGTAGAGGCGCAACCAGTTGCCGTGGGTAATCTTGGCGACCTCTTCTTCTGAAAAGCCCACGGAGCGGAGGCCGTTAGGGATGATCTGCATGTCCGTCAGCGACTGGAACCAGTCCGGCGGCGGGGCCTTGCCGGGACGGGCCGCCGAGGCCGCGCCGTAGTCGACGCCACGGGTCCAGCGCCCCATGCGCATCCAGGCGTAGTCGGGCGCGGTGAAGTTGTGGCTGCGGTCGGTGCCGATGGCGACGCTGTCGATCCCGGCGATATCGACGGTCTTGGCGACCATCTCGCACCAGGTCTCGATGGGCCCCGAGAAGTAGTCGCCGGTGATGTTGCGATAGGCCGCGACGCCGATCACGCCGCCGGTATCGCGCAGCGCATGCAGCACGTCATCGGTCTTGTTGCGCTTGTGCGCGAAAAGGCTGTCGGCATTGGCATGGGTCACGGCGATCGGCTTTTCGCTGGCCGCGATGGCCTGCAGGGTCGAGAGGTTCCCGACATGGGAACAATCGACGAGGATGCCGGCGCGGTTCATCTCGCGGATGACCTCCTTGCCATAGCGCGCAAGGCCCGAGTCCTCGGCCTCGTAGCAGCTGCCGGCCAGCTCGTTCTGGTTGTTGTAGGTCAGCTGCACCACCCGCACGCCCAGCTCGGCCCACATCTCGACCAGCCGGATGCGGCCCTCGAAGAGGTTCGAGTTCTGGTAGCCGAGGATCGCGGCGACCTTGCCCTCGGCGGCGGCGGTCTCGATGTCCTCGGGCGTGTAGCCGAAGGCGGCGACATCACTGTTTTCGCGGATAAGGTCACGCCAGCGGCCAAGGCTGTCGAGGCTTTCCAGCGTGCCTTCCCAGAAGCCGCAGGTCACCACGACGCCATGCACGCCGGCGGCCTTCAGGTTGACGAAGCTGTCGCGGTCGAAGTGGCCGCATTGCAGCCCGTCGATGATCTGGTCGGGTGTCATTGTGTGGCTTCCTTGGTCTTCAGGCCGACCGAATTGATGAAATTCGGATCGGTATCGTCGTCATTGTCGGTGCGGCCGATGATCTGGCCGTCCTCGGTCACGATGTTCACCCCCGCATGGCGGCGCGACACCACCGAGTCCGGGGTCAGCGCGGTCTGGGCCAGAGCCCAGATGCGCCACCACAGCTCTGCCGGGATACGGCAGCCGTCCTGCAGGGCGCGCTCCAGCACCGGGTCTTCGGGCGGGCAGGCGCGGGCCGAGACGACCTCTCCGCTGACCTTGACCGCCAGGCCGAGCCGCAGGCCGAAGCCCTCGGCCAGCGCCAGCTCTTCGGGGTGGGTGAGGTTCTCCAGCAGGATGCGGGCGCCGTCGCGGCGCGCCGCCTCAAGCCCCAGCAGGTCCAGCACCGAAGGCAGCACGATCCAGGCATGTTGCCCGCCGCAGTCCATGTGCAGCGTGCCGTCGCGATCCTCGATCAGCTTCAGCCGCTGCGGATCCGCGGCCTTCAGTGCCTCGATCCCGGTTTCGAGATGGGCGAAGCCGCCCAGCCCCATGGCCTGCGAGTACATCACCGTATCGGTCAGCATCAGCGCGAAGCCCTTGGGCAGCGCAGTGAGAGAGAAGATGCGTTCGCTCATCATGCGCATCTCGCGCGGCATGACTCTCAGGATGTGCGGATCGCTCATGCGCGGGGCTCCTCGGGGTAGAACCAGCCGGCGCCTTCGCCCGCGCGGATCGCCTCGCGGGTCGGGGCGCCGTGGTAGAGAACGCCGCGCAGGTTGCGTTGCAGGTAGTCGCGGGTCTTGTCGATGCCGTGCAGGGCGACATTCATCAGCCGCACCAGGTCGATGGGCACGAAGTCACCGGCGTTGATATTGGCGTGCGGGGTGTGGAAGGGCAGGCCCTCCAGGCTTTGCGCGCGGGCCACGATCAGGCGGTGATGGGGATGGGACAGCAGGAAATGCGCCATCGGCATGTCACCGGCCATGCCGGACAGATCCTGGTGCAGCAGCTGCACCTGTCCGGGGATGTCCAGCCCAAGGTCACGCGCCTCGGGCACCTCGGCGCGCAGGCCGCGTCGGGGCTCTTCGGCGGTCTCGGACTTGTACCAGACGTAGTCCTGGGCATTGGCGGCACTCATGTCCATCTGCAGCGCCCAGGCGTATTCATCTTCCAGCAGGTCGATCATCGCCCCGGCGGTCATGCCGGGTTTGACCGCCATCTCGTCGGCGCCCGAAACCTGCGCGGCGAGGGCGTCGGCCTCGTCCGGGACCAGCTCCATGCAGAGCGACAGGAAGCTTTCGTAGCTCTCGGGGGCCAGGGCGGCCTCGGCACGGCGGGCCAGCATGTCCAGCGGGAAGCGAAGGCTCTGCCCCTCAATGGTGCCGGCGTCGCGCAGCTCTTCCAGTGCGGGCAGCAGCGAGGCCAGGTCCTGCGCCACCTGCGACGAGGCGGTGAAGGTCTCGTACATCATCGTGTCTTCGCTGCGGAACCGGATGGCGCGCCGGATCAGGCTGATCAGGGTGTCGATCCGCGCATCGCCCTTGCCCAGTTCAAGCCCGAGGGCGGCGGCCAGGGCGGTTTCGCGCGCGCTCAGCCAGCTGTTCAGCAGCCGGGGGTGCTTCTGCACGAAGAAGATCAGCCCGAGGGCAGAGCCGTTGCCGACACCGAGATAGCTGCGCAGCGCCGGATCCAGCGCCACCGCCTTGTCCGAGCGCTGCCGGGCCAGGTGCTCGACCAGGTCGCAGGACAGCTCGCGCATCAGGTAGGCCAGCAGCAGCTGCGCCTCCAGCATGCCGCCAAGGTCATGCGCGCCGGTGTTGATCGACGGGAAAGAGCGGGTGCCGAAGGTGCCGTTGCCGTCCAGCCCGGTGTTGCGCATGAGGTAGCAGACGGTGTTCAGGTCCTCGACCGAGGGCTGGCGACCGTCGGAGAGCGCGTCCAGCACCGTCTCGAAGACCCGCATCGAGCGGTTGGAGCGGCACCAGACAAGGGCGTTCTCGCTGGCCCGGCCACGGTAGAGCTTGGGCAGGTCCTCGCGGGCGCGCTCGATGTCCGCCTCGGTTGCCGGGCCCTCGTTGAGGGTGCCCATCATGTCCCAGGCGCGGCCGATGATGCGCCCCGTGCGCCCCTCGCGCTTCGGGGTCAGCGAGAAGGCGATGAAGCTGAACTCCTGCCGGGGGGTGCGGATCGAATAGACGATGGTGCCGCGCGCCTCTGCATCGACGTCGAAGCGCTGAAGCTGGATGTCCCACTTTTCGCGGATCATGCGGTTCATCATGGCACGGGTGCCGGATAGCCGGCTGGGCTGCATCGCGGCAAGGCGCTGCGGTTTCATCAGCTCGCGCCAGTTGCGCAGGCCGGGGCGCCCGTCGGGGGCCGTGGTGTGAAGTGACGACGCGGTCACGATGCGTCTCCTTGCAGATGTCGGGAAAGCTCGGCTGCGGCTTCGACCAGCGGGCCGGCGAAGCGGGCCTCGTCGAAGCGGATCTGGGGCACCACCAGCGACAGGGTCGCGCTGCAGCGGCCCGGCTGGTCGAAGACCGGCGCCGCAATGGCGATCACGCCGGTCTGGGTGTACCCGCTGGACAGGGCGTAGCCCTTCTCGCGGATCGCGGGCAGCATGTCTTCGGCGGGCAGGGGATGCGGGCCACGACGCAGGCGTTCAAGCTGCGCGGCATCGGCATAGGCCACCAGGATCCGCCCCGAGGCCGAGCCTTCCAGCGACATCATGGTGCCCATCTTCTGTTCGGCGCGCAGCAGCGTGTCGGTCTCGACGCGGGCGACGATGCAGGGCTGGCCCCGGTCGATGATCGACAGCGAGGCGGTCTCGCCCGTGGCCTCGGCCAGCCGGTGCAGCACCGGGTCGGCGCGGGTGCCGAGGTCGGCCTGGTCGAGCGCCGCCACCGCCATGCGGGTGGCCAGCATCGACAGCCGGTAGGCGCCGCCCTCGTCCTGTTCCAGCCAGCCCGCCGCGACCAGGGTCAGCAGCCGCTGGTAGGCCGTGGCCCGCGACAGGCCCAGCCCCGTGGCGACATCCGACAGCCGCAGCGGGCGCCGCTTGTCGGAAAAGAAAGCGAGCACCTCAAGCACCTTCAGCGCCGTCGAGAGGGGCCGGACACCGCCGTCCTTGCCGCTTTCGTCTTGTATTCTATTTGAATATGTGCGATCCATATTGAATATGCTGCGGGCAGAGCCAGCGCCTGTCAAAGGAAATTCGACCCCGTTCCGGGCCGGATTTCGCCGTGCACGCCCCAAGCCCTTGAATTCTGTAAGAGAAATTCATCATTTTCGGCGTGTGATTTTTTGAGCGCTCGGGGCTGGCCGCTTTGCCCTCATCACGCGCCGAGATGTAAGGGCTGATCGGGATCACGAATCGCATTCGCGCCCCTGTCATGGATTTTGAGCGCGTATTCCCATGAAATACCCGGGTTTCCGCGCTTTTCTACATGGGTTCCAGGTGCTCTTGGCCTGCGCATCCTCGGGCTCTGTCGAAAATCCTTGGCACAGGCTTGCTCATTATTATTGACACTTTGGCGGGGCTCGGGGAGGAGTCACGGAACGTCATGCCCCAGCAGAGGCCAGCAGAGGAATGAAACCCATGGAACAGAACGGCGCCGACCTCGTGGTCCGTACCCTGGTGGAAAACGGGGTGCGCATGTGCTTCGCCAACCCCGGCACGACCGAGATGCACATGCTGGCGGCGCTCGGGCGGACCGAGGGGATGGCGCTGTCGCTCTGCCTGTTCGAGGGGGTGGCGACCGGCGCGGCGGATGGCTATGCGCGGATGACCGGCACCCCGGCGGCGGTGCTGCTGCACCTCGGGCCGGGCTTCGCCAACGGCATGGCCAACCTGCACAATGCCCGCAAGGCCGAGACGCCGCTGTTCAACATCGTGGGCGAGCACGCCACCTATCACCTTGCCTATGAAGCCCCGCTCAGTGCTGATATCGAAGGCATGGCGGCGACGGTCAGCGCCGCAGTTGCCACGCCGCAGAGCCCGGGCGAGGTGGCCGGAGCCACCGCGCATCTGCTGTCGGAGGTCTCGACCGGTGGGGTTGCGACGCTGATCGTGCCCAATGATGTCGCATGGCTGCCGGCCGAGGGTGCCCCCGTTGCGGCGCTGCCGAAGGCGCGTCCGTCTCATGACGAAGCGAAGCTGGCCGATGCCCTCGAGGCACTGAGCGCCCCCGGGGCCGCGCTGGTGATCGGCGCACCCTGCATCACGCGGGGCATGGCCGAACTGGCCGATGCCATCGCCCGCAAGACCGGCGCGAAGGTGCTGGCCGAGGCTGCGGTGGCGCGGATGCAGCGGGGCGGGGGCACGCCGCCGCTGGCCCGCATTCCCTTCCATGTCGATCCCGCCACCGAGGCGCTGAAGGAGGTCCGCGCCGCTGTCCTCTGCGGCGCGCGGGAGCCCGTCGCCTTCTTTGCCTATCCGGGTCGCCCCTCGAAGCTGCTGCCCGAGGGCGCGGCGGTCCTGCCGCTCTGCGCGCCGGGTGGCGAGGTCGAGGCGACGCTGGAGGCACTGGCGGCGGCGCTCGGGGCGGAGGTCACTCCTTACATTCAGTCCGAGGTCGTGGCAGCGGACCCCGGGGCGGCGATCGACGCCGAGGTGCTGGGCCGCTGTGTCGCCAGAGCCCTGCCGACAGGCGCCATCGTGGTCGACGAGTCGATCACCAACGGCGGCCATATGTTCCCGATGTGCGCCGAGGCGCCCTCGCATGACTGGATCAACAACCGGGGCGGCTCGATCGGGTACTCGATGCCCGTGGCGCTTGGCGCCTCGACCGCCTGCCCGGAGCGCAAGGTGCTCTGCGTCACCGGCGACGGTTCGGCCTTCTACACGTTGCAGGCGCTGTGGAGCATGGCGCGCGACAGGCGCGACGTGACGGTGCTCGTGCTGGCCAACCGGTCCTACCGGATCCTGGCCAACGAGACCTCGAAGATCGGCGCCGGCGCGCCCATTGACGAGACCCAGCCGCTGATGTCGTTGGAGGATCCCGCGCCCGACTGGGTGAAGCTGGCCGAGGGACAGGGCGTCGCCGCCGAGCGGGTCGCCACGGCCGGCGCCCTGCAGGCGGCGTTGGAGCAGGCCATGTCCACCCCCGGCCCGCGCCTGATCGAGGTCGCGATGTAACCCGGCGGCGAGGCTGGCAAAGGCTGCAAAAGCAGGCTAGTTTTCGACACTTGCAGGTGAGGAGAGGCGTCATGACCGACGCGGCATTCGATATCGGGGCGCGGCTGCTGGCCATGCGCAAGGCGGCGCAGCTGTCGCAGCGGCAGCTGGCCGAGCGCGCCGGCGTGCCCCATGCCCAGATCTCGATCATCGAAAAGAACAAGTCCTCGCCCTCGATCGCCACGCTGCGCAAGATCCTCTCGGGGCTCGGCATGACCATGGCCGACTTCTTCGACAGCGAGCGCACTGCGCCCGAGGGGCCCTTCTTCGGGCCTGACGACCTGCTGGACCTGACCTCGAAGCTGCCGGTGACCGGCGCGGCGGGGGTGGTGGGGCATGTGGCCTTCCGCCAGATCGGCGACGCCCGTCGGCACAACCTGCAGATCCTGCACGAGGTTTACGAACCCGGCGCCGACACCGGCGAGACCATGCTGGAGCATTTCTCGAACGAGGGCGGCTATGTCATCGAGGGAGAGCTGGAGCTGACCGTGGGGCAGGAGGTGCGGACCCTGCTGCCCGGCGACAGCTATCTCTTTGACAGCCGCATCCCGCATCGCTTCCGCAATACCAGCGCGGCGCGCACGGTCGTGATCTCGGCCTGTACCCCACCCTATCTCTGATCCCTTCCAATGCGCAGGCTGACAGCCGGCCCGCCCCCGGCGGGGCCGCCCTGCGGGTCTGCGCGCGCTCCGGTGCCCTTACGGAATGGAAGGGCGAGATTACCGGAACTTCATCGAGGTGAAGCAAAACTGTCACGAACGGGGCCTAGCACGTCGGCATTTCCTTCCTCTTCCGATGGAGTTTCCAATGCAGCGTTCCCTGATCGCAGGCCTCGCTCTGACCAGCGCCCTGGTGGCCCCCCTGGCAGCATCCGCACAGACTGAAGTCACCTGGTGGCACGCCATGGGCGGTGCCCTGGGCGAAAAGGTCGACGAGATCGTCGCCGGCTACAATGCCAGCCAGGACCAGTATCACCTGACGGCCGTCTACAAGGGCAGCTATACCGAGACCATGACCGCCGCCATCGCCGCCTTCCGCGCCGGTGAGCAGCCCGACCTGGTGCAGGTCTTCGAAGTCGGCACCGGCACCATGATGGCCGCCGAAGGCGCCGTCTACCCGGTCTACAAGCTGATGGAAGATCACGGTCAGAACTTCGACCCCTCGGTCTACCTGCCCGCCGTGGCCGGCTACTACACCAACACCGACGGCAAGATGCTGTCGATGCCCTTCAACAGCTCGACCCCGATCCTGTACTACAACAAGGACATCTTCGAAGCTGCCGGGCTCGACCCGGAAGTGGCGCCCGAGACCTGGGCCGACATGGAAGCCTTCACCCAGCAGATCGTCGACAGCGGCGCCGCCACCTGCGGCTTCACCACCGGCTGGATCTCCTGGGCGCAGCTGGAAAACCTCTCGGCCTGGCACAACCAGCCGATCGGCACCAACGAGAACGGCTTCGGCTCGATCGACAGCAAGCTGACCGTGAACGGCCCCGTACAGGTCCGTCACTGGGAGAACCTGGCCAAGTGGCAGGAAGCCGGCCTGTTCAAGTACGGCGGCCCCGGCGGCGGTGCAGACGCGGCCCCGGCCTTCTACTCGGGTGAATGCGCCATCTACATGAACTCCTCCGCCTCGCGCGCCGGCGTTCTGGCCAATACCGACTTCGATCTGGGCCTGGGCATGCTGCCCTACTACGCCGACGTCGAAGGCGCACCGCAGAACTCGATCATCGGCGGCGCCACCCTGTGGACCCTGACCGGAGCGAGTGATGCCGAATACGAAGGCGTCGCCGACTTCCTGACCTACCTGTCCTCTGCCGAGGTCCAGGCCGACTGGCACCAGTTCACCGGCTACCTGCCGATCACCACTGCCGCCTACGAGCTGTCGAAGGAGCAGGGTTACTACGACGAGAACCCCGGCGCCGACATCGCGATCAAGCAGGTCAACCTGAACGAGCCGACCGCCAACTCCAAGGGCCTGCGCTTCGGCAACTACGTGCAGATCCGTGGCGTGATCGACGAAGAATTCGAGGCCCTGCTGTCCGGCTCCAAGACCGCCCAGGACGCCCTCGATGACCTGGTCGAGCGCGGCAACAGCCTGATCGAAGAGTTCGTCGAAGCCAACGGCTGAACGATCTGACCCAAAGACAGGCCCGTGCCACGGCGCGGGCCTGTTCCCTTTCCGGCCGCCGGGATCCCCATGCAGACCAAGCGCACAACCTTCCGCAGCTACTGGCTGCCCTACCTGCTGATCGCGCCGCAACTTGCGATCACGCTGATCTTCTTCATCTGGCCCGCGGGCCAGGCCGTCCGTCAGAGCTTCCTGCAGGAAGATCCCTTCGGCCTCTCCACCAAGTTCGTCGGCCTCAAGAACTACGTGAAGCTGTTCCACAGCGCCGAGTATCTGGCCTCGTTCGAGACCACGGTGATCTTCACCCTCTGCACGGCCACCCTGTCGATGGGGCTGGCGCTGCTGTTCGCCGTGGCGGTGGACAGGATGATCCGCACCTCTTCGGCCTATACGACCTTCATGGTCTGGCCCTATGCCGTCGCCCCCGCCATCGCCGGTGTGCTCTGGTGGTTCATGTTCAACCCCTCGGTCGGCGTGCTGACCTATGCGCTGGATGTCATGGGCTACGACTGGAACCACCGCCTGTCAGGCACCGACGCGATGATCCTGGTGGTACTGGCCAGCAGCTGGAAGCAGATCAGCTACAACTTCCTGTTTTTCGTCGCCGGGCTGCAGTCAATCCCGCAGAGCTTGCGCGAAGCCGCCGCCATCGACGGCGCGGGGCCGGTGAAGCGCTTCTTCACCGTGGTCTTCCCGCTGCTCTCGCCCACGACGTTCTTCCTGCTGGTCGTCAACATCAACTACACGATGTTCGACACCTTCTCGACCATCGACGCCTCGACCGCGGGCGGCCCCGGACAGGCCACGACCATCCTCGTCTACAAGGTCTACGAGGACGGCTACAAGGGCCTCAACCTCGGCTCCTCGGCGGCGCAATCGGTGATCCTGATGGGGATCGTCATGGTCCTGACCTTCATCCAGTTCCGCTTCATCGAGCGGCGCGTGCAGTACTGAGAGAGGAGGCGCACCCATGGTCGAAAACCGTCCGTTCCTGACCTTCCTGGCGCATCTGGTGCTGATCCTCGGCGTGGCCTTCGTGGCCCTGCCGGTCTGGATCGCCTTCGTCGCCTCAACCCATGACCAGGCCACCTTCCTCGGCGGCACCATGCCGCTCTGGCCCGGCTCCAACATGTGGGAGACCTACCGCACCATCCTGGTGGATGGGGTGCAAAGCTCCGGCGCACCGCCGCTGACGATGATGATGAAGAACTCGCTGCTGATGGCGCTGATCATCACCTTCGGCAAGATCGCCATCTCGATCCTGTCGGCCTTCGCGATCGTCTACTTCCGCTTCCCCTTCCGGGTGCTGGCCTTCTGGATCATATTCGTGACCCTGATGCTGCCGGTGGAAGTGCGGATCATGCCCACCTTCAAGGTGGTCGCGGACCTCGGCCTGCTGAACAGCTACGCGGGCCTCTCGATCCCGCTGATCGCCTCGGCCACGGCCACCTTCCTCTTCCGTCAGTTCTTCCTGACCATACCCGAAGAGCTGGTCGAGGCCGCCCGGATCGACGGCGCCGGGCCGATGAAGTTCTTCCGCGACATGGTGCTGCCGCTCAGCCAGACCAATATCGCGGCGCTCTTCGTCATCCTCTTCATCTACGGCTGGAACCAGTACCTCTGGCCGATGCTGATCACCACGGACGAGAAGTTCTACACCGTCGTCATGGGCATCAAGCGGATGTCCGACGTGGCCGACAGCGACCCCCAATGGAACTTCGTCATGGGCTCGGCCATGCTGGCCATGCTGCCGCCCGTGCTCGTCGTCGTCTTCATGCAGAGGCTTTTCGTCAAAGGCCTCGTGGAACAGGAGAAGTAATCATGGCCGGTATCAAGCTTTCCGCCGTGAAAAAGGTCTACCCGGGCAGTGCAGAGCCTGCCGTGAAGGGCGTCGACCTCGACATCAGGGACGGCGAATTCGTCGTCCTCGTCGGCCCCTCGGGCTGCGGCAAATCCACCCTGCTGCGGATGATCGCGGGGCTCGAAACCGTCTCGGACGGCGAGATCGCCATCGGCGACAAGGTGGTCAACAACATGGAACCCGCCGAGCGCGACATCGCCATGGTGTTCCAGAACTACGCCCTCTATCCGCATATGTCGGTGCGCCAGAACATGGCCTACGGGCTGAAGAACCGCCGCATGCCGAAGGACGAGATCGCCCGCCGCATCGACGAGGCCGCCGCTGTGCTCGAGATCTCGGACTATCTCGACCGCAAGCCGCGCGCGCTTTCGGGCGGACAGCGTCAGCGGGTCGCCATGGGCCGTGCCATCGTGCGCGACCCCGCCGCCTTCCTGTTCGACGAGCCGCTGTCGAACCTCGACGCCAAGCT
>NZ_AFPM01000185.1 GCF_000220565.1 Oceanicola sp. S124
ACCGGGGCTGAAACCCGGTGACTTCGTGACGGTGCGGGTGCAGGAAAACCCGCTGCCCGACCTGATTCGACTGCCCGCGACCGCGCTGTCTGCGACCGGGACGGTGCTGGCGATCACCGCCGACAACCGGCTGGAAGAGCTGGAGGCGACGCTGGTGCGCCGCCAGGGCGACGACGTGCTGGTCAGCGCCGAGGCGCTGGAGGGGCGCGAGGTCGTGGCGCAGCGCACGCCCCTGCTTGGGGCCGGGATCCTGGTGCGTCCGATGCGCAAGGCCGGCAGTGAGGCGGGCGGCGAACAGGCGGCCTCGACCCTGCGGGGCGGACCCGGGACACCGGGCGGTGCCGCGCGCGGTGGCGAGATGATTGCCCTGACGCCGGAGCGCCGTGCCGAGCTGGTCGAGATGCTGCGCGCCAACGAGCGGATGCCGGAAGAGATCCGCAGCCGCATGCTGAGCCAGCTGGAACAGCCCGAGGTGCCCGCCCAGATGATCGAGCGGATCGAGAACCGGCGCGGAGGCTGATCCCATGATGCGCGACGCGCCCGGCCCCGCGAAGGGCATCCTGAGCTACTTCACCCGTCACCGCACCGCCGCCAACCTGCTGCTGGTGCTGATGCTGGCCGCCGGCATCGCCGCCCTGCCGCGCATGCGGGCCCAGTATTTCCCCGATATCGTGGTCGACGACATCCGGGTCTCGGTCTCGTGGGACGGGGCAGGGGCCGAGGATGTCGACCGCGCCATCGTCCAGCTTCTCGACCCGGCGCTGATCGCCGTCGAGGGGGTGATGTCCAGCGAGAGCCGCTCGACCGAGGGCAGCGCCCGCATCACGCTTGAGTTCGAGCCGGGCTGGGACATGGCCCGCGCCGCCGAGGACGTGCAATCGGCCGTGGACGGTGTCTCGTCCCTGCCGGACGAGGCGGACGACCCGGTGATCAGCCGCTCGGGCTGGCGGGACACGGTGACCGACGTGGTGATCACCGGCCCGATGGGGGTGGACCAGATTGCCCGTTTCGCCGACGAGTTCGTCACCCGGCTGTTTGCCGAGGGAGTGTCTCGCACGACCATCCGCGGCCTCGCCGCGCCCCGTATCGTGGTCGAGGTGCCTTCGCTGAACCTGATCACCCATGACGTCACCATGGCCGAGATTTCTTCGGTCATCGCCGCTGAGGTCGATGCCAGTCCGGCCGGGGATGTCACCGGTGCCAATGCCCGGATCCGGGCGGGCACCGAGAAACGCTCGGCCAGCCAGATCGAGGCGCTGGTGCTGCGCTCGAACCCGGATGGCTCGACCCTGACCGTGGGCGACGTGGCCCGCATCCGGGTCGAGGGCGTGGACCGCGAGCGGACCTATTTCGTCGGCGACAACCCGGCGATCTCGGTCAATGTCTCGCGCAGCGAGATGGGGGATGCGATCGGCATCCAGCGACAGGTCGAGGCGGTCGCCGCCGAGCTTCAGGCGACCATGCCCGCAGGCAGTTCGATCGACCTGATCCGCACCCGGGCAGAGCAGATATCGGACCGCCTCGACCTGCTGGTCGAAAACGGCCTCATGGGGCTGGGACTGGTGCTGGCACTGCTGTTCCTGTTCCTCAACGCCCGCTCGGCGCTCTGGGTCGCGGCGGGGATCCCGGTGGCCATGCTGACTGCCATCGCGCTGATGTATGTCTCGGGGCTGACGCTGAACATGATCTCGCTCTTCGCGCTGATCATCACCCTGGGCATCGTGGTTGATGACGCCATCGTCGTCGCCGAATACGCCGACGCCCAGGTGCGCCGCAGCGGCGAAAGCCCTGTCGAGGCGGCCGAAACCGCGGCGCGGCGCATGGCGATGCCGGTCTTCTCGGCGACGCTGACCACCGTGATCGCCTTCTTCGGCCTGACGGTGATCGAGGGGCGCTTCGGCCAGATGATCGCCGACATCCCCTTCACCGTGATCGTGGTGCTGCTGGCCTCGCTGGTGGAATGCTTCCTGATCCTGCCCAATCACATGTCCCACGCCCTGACGCACGCGGGCGAGCAGAAGTGGTACGACATGCCCTCGCGGGTGGTGAACCGTGGTTTCGGCTGGGGCCGGGACCGGTTGTTCCGGCCGCTCATGGCGGTGGTGATCCGGGCCCGCTACCCGGTGCTTGCCCTGGTGCTGGTGATCTTCGCCGGCCAGGTGTCGAACTTCATCCGCGGCGACCTGCAATGGCGCTTCTTCAGCTCGCCGGAGCGTGGCTCGATCACCGGCAATTTCATGATGGCCCCCGGTGCGACCCGCGAGGATTCCCTGGCCATGATGCGCGAGTTGCAGCGCGCCGTCGAAACCGTTGCCGACCGGCTCGAGGCCGAGCACGGCACCAATCCGCTGGCCTATGTCATCGCCGAGATCGGCGGCAACTCGGGCCGCGACCTGGCAGGGGCAGACACCAAGGATGCCGACCAGCTGGGCGCCATCACGATCGAGCTGATCGAGCCCGATTTCCGGCCCTATTCCAGCAATGATTTCGTCGCAGCCCTGCAACGGGAGGTGCAGCCGCATCCGCTCTCAGAGGTGGTTTCGTTCCGCGGATGGGGCTCGGGCCCGGGGGGGGATTCGCTCAACGTGCAGTTCTACGGGGCTGATGCGGACGTGCTGAAGGCGGCGTCGATGGCGCTGCAACAGGCGGTGCTGCGCTATCCCGAGGTCTCGGCGGTCGAGGACAACCTGTCCTACGACAAGGAAGAGATGATCCTCGAGCTGACGCCGCAGGGGCAGGCCCTCGGCTTCACGGTGGATGACCTGGGCGGCGTGTTGCGCAACCGGTTGAACGGCATCGAGGCGGCGACCTACCCGGTCGGTCCCCGATCAGCCGCCATCCGCGTCGAACTGCCCGAGGACGAGCTGTCGGCCGATTTCCTTGAACGGATGATGCTGCGCAGCCCCGAAGGCGTCTATGTGCCACTGGCCGATATCGTGCGGGTCGAGCGGCGCTCGGGTTTCTCGACGGTGCGGCGCGAGAACGGGCTTCGGGTGCTGACCGTCACCGGAGAAATCGCCGACGACGACCCGGCCCGGGCCAGCGAGATCCGCCGCGCCCTGGAAACCGAGATCCTGCCGCGCATCGCCTCCGAACAGCAGGTCGACTTCCGCCTCGGCGGCCTGTCCGAACAGGAGGACAGGTTCATGTCGGATGCGCTCTTCGGATTCATCGCGGTGATGACGGGGATCTACCTGGTGCTGGCCTGGGTCTTCGCCAGCTGGACCCGGCCCCTCGTGGTCATGGCGATCATCCCCTTCGGGCTGGTCGGGACCTTCTTCGGCCACGTCCTGTGGGATGTGCCGCTGTCGATGTTCACCGTGGTCGGGCTGCTTGGCATGACGGGGATCATCATCAACGATTCCATCGTGCTGGTTTCGACCGTGGACGAATATGCGCAGACGCGCGGGCTGCGCCCGGCGATCATCGACGGTGCGGCCGACCGGCTGCGGCCGGTGATGCTGACCACCATGACCACGGTGCTGGGCCTGGCACCGCTGCTCTACGAAAAGTCCAGCCAGGCGCAGTTCCTGATGCCGACGGTGGTCACTCTGGTCTATGGCCTGGGCTTCGGCATGGTGCTGGTCCTGTTGGTGGTGCCCGCCCTGCTGGCCATGCAGGAGGACGTCGCGCGCCTGCGTCGCGGTCTGCGCCGGGCGCTGGCGGATCGCCGGGCGGGGCCGCTGCGGGGCGTTGCGCTGGCCGGTCTGGCGCTGGTGCTGGGCTGGTTCGCCGCGACCATGGGCTCCGCGCTGTGGACCGGCAGCTTGATCGCCCCGCTGGACGGGGTGCTGGCGCTGCCCGCAATGGCGGCGGCGCTGCTGCTGTTCCTTGTGGGCGCGGCCCTCGTGGTGCTGGTGCTGTTCCTTGGCGCGGCGCTGGTTCTTATGCGGGGCCGCCGGCCCGCCTGAGGGGGCGGTCGGCCTGACTGGCCTCTGCCTTGTCCGCCGACGTCGGGCGGACCGGGGCTCAGCCCGCGTCGCAGCCCTGGATCTCGACCGCGTAGCTCTGCCCCAGCACCGTGATCGTCAGGGCCGAGCGGTCGAGGTGCATCGCACCCGACATCGGCGCATGGATCAGCGCATCGGCAATCAGCATCCCGCCATCGCGGCGCGTCACCGAGTCCGAGACCATCATCTCGGGCCAGGGCGTTTCGATCACCGCCACTTCGCGTCCCCCGGCAGAGGGCATCTGCAGCCGTGCCTGGATGCGCATCCCCTTGGGATCGGGCGAGACATGGCAGACCGCTGTCCGCACCTTGCCTTCCCGCTCGGTATAGGGGCGCCCGGCAAGGGCGGCGGCGACGCGGGGATCATGGGCGCCTTCGGCAGGCAGCTCGGCGGCGAAGGAAATCTCGAGGGGCACGCAGACGTTCTTGCAGACGCCAAGGAAGACATCGGCCCGCAGCGCGATCGGCGCGCCGGGGGTCTTCGGGGCGATGCGCAGCGGCAGGATCACCCGGTCATGATAACCATAGGAGCGCAGGCCGCCCTGGTCGAAGACATCGGGGCGCGGCCAGACGATCTCGACGTCGCTGAGGTTGTCCGAGCCGGCCCAGTTGAAGACCGGCGGGATGCCGGCGCTGCCGGGCACGCGCCAGTAAGTCTTCCAGCCGTCTTCCAGCACCAGTTCCAGCCCCGCCACATGCGCGCCGTCCGCGCCGCGCCAGCCCGGCAGCACCCGGGCCGAGACGACATCGTCGTAGGGGTTGGCAGCAAGCGGTCCCGCAACCAGCGACAGCAGCGACAAGAAGGAGGAGAGGCGGAAGACACGTCTGATCATGCCGCAGAGATGCCCCCTGCCGCCTGAAATGCCAACTCACAAAGAGGGGAAGGCGTCTTTACCGCCCCGTCACACCCTGCAATGCAGGGTCTTTTCGGTTGCAAATGACGCGGGCGGGCGTCAAGGATGGTTAACAGGTGGGGTTTTGTACGGGTCTTTAGGGGCAGGAAAATTGCCGAGACAGTTCAATCTCACTGGCAGGGTCCTCATCGCCATGCCGGGGTTGGCCGACGAACGTTTTGCCCATGGGGTGATCCTCGTCTGTGCCCATTCCACGGATGGCGCGATGGGTATCGTGATCAACAAGCCTGCCGACCATGTCACCATGCCGTCGCTGTTCCGTGAGCTCTCGATCCCCTTGCGGACGCCGCTGCGCCCGGCACCGGTCTATGCCGGTGGCCCGGTGGACATGGAGCGCGGCTTCGTCCTGCACACGCCCGACTACGACGCCGCCGTCGGCACGCTGAACGTCAGCGAGGAGTTCTCGATGAGCGCGTCGCTGGATGTGCTCGAGGACATCGCCGCCGGATGCGGGCCGGAACTGTCTCTGCTGGCGCTCGGGTATTGCGGATGGGCGCCGGGGCAGCTGGAGGCCGAGATCGCCGAGAACGGCTGGCTGACCGGCGATGTCACGCCCGGGCTGGTCTTCTCGACCGAGGATGACCGCAAGTGGGAATTGGCAATGACCGCCCAGGGGATCGACCCACGCTCTCTTTCGGCCGCATCGGGGCGGGCCTGATCCGGGGGGCCTGATCCGGGGGCGATCCGGGTCGGATCTAGTCGCGCGGCGCCGCTGCCCGGCGCAGCCGGTCGTTGATCGCCCGCCCGATTCCGGTCTCGGGGATCGGAGAGACGGCGATCCGCGCCACCCCCTCGTGATCCATCCGGTGCAGCAGGGCAAAGAGCCGCGATGCCGCCTCTGACAGGTCGCCCGAGGGCGAGAGGTTGTGACGCGCCTCGACGGCGCCGAAGCCCAGAAGGGTCTCGCCCGGGTCCGGCGTCCCGACGTTCAGCCGCAGGCTGCCGCGCGGCGCGTAGTGGGACAGCATCTGCCCCGGTGCCTCGATGCCCGCGTTCGCCTCCGGTGCCGAGAGGGTCAGCCCGGTGGCCGCCAGCACCTCTTCGGCACCGATGCCGCCGGGACGCAGCAGGCGCACCGCGCCGTCCTCGGCAACCGCGAGGATGGTCGATTCGACCCCCACGCTGCAGGCGCCGCCGTCGATCACCGCAGCGATGCGCCCGTCGAGGCCCGCGAGCACATGGGCCGGCTCGGTCGGACTGATGCGGCCCGAGGGATTGGCCGAGGGCGCCGCCAGGGGGCGTCCGACCTCGGCGATCAGCGCGCGGGCGACCGGGTGGGCAGGCATGCGCAGCGCCAGGGTCGGCAGCCCCGCCGTGACCCGCGCCGCCACCGGCGCCCCGGCGCGCAGCGGCAGCACAAGGGTCAGCGGTCCGGGCCAGAAGGCCCGCGCCAGGGCCAGCGCCTCGGGCGGGAAGTCCACCAGCGAGGCGGCCATGTCCATGTCGCAGACATGGGCAATCAGGGGGTTGAACGAGGGGCGGCCCTTGGCGGCATAGATCGCCGCCACCGCCGCGTCCGAGGTGGCGTCCCCGGCCAGTCCGTAGACGGTCTCGGTGGGCATGGCGACCAGCGCTCCGCCGCGCAGCAGCTCTGCCGCCTGCGCCAGGGAGGCCGCGTCGCTGTCCAGAAGGGTGGTGCTGACCATGTGCCTGTGCCCCGTTGCGGCGGCCGGGGAAGGACCCCCGGGAAATTCGTGACGCCGCGTTTGGCTTTGATGAACCTGACCCGGCGGTTACCTTTGCAACCCGGGCCCGGCTGTCCTACAGCCGGTATCGCAGCTTGCCAAGCGGCCGAGGGAGGACCACTCATGCCATTTCGCGCACCCCTGGAAGACTTTCGCTTCCTGTTCGACCATGTTGTCGGCTTCGGCGAGATCGCCGCGACCGAGCGTTTCTCCGAGGCCTCGCCCGACACGGTCGAGGCGATCCTGTCGGAACTGGGGAAGCTGACCGAAGAGGTCTGGGCGCCCCTGAACCGCAACGGCGACCTGGATCCGGCGCGGGTCGAGAATGGCGTCGTGCGCACCTCGAAGGGCTTTGCCGAGGGCTTCCGGGCGCTGGCCGAGGGTGGCTGGCTGGGTCTTTCTGCCGGTGAGGAGCATGGTGGCATGGGGCTGCCGTTGACCCTGACCTCGGCGATGAACGACATGTTGGCGGCCTCGTGCCTGTCGCTGGGGCTGAACCCGCTGCTGACCCAGGGCCAGGTCGAGGCGCTTGAGCACCACGCCAGCGCCACCCTGAAAGAGATCTACCTGCCGAAGCTGATTTCCGGCGAATGGACCGGCACGATGAACCTGACCGAGCCGCAGGCCGGATCGGACGTCGGCGCGCTGCGCTCGAAGGCAGAGCCGAATGGCGATGGCAGCTACGCGATTTCGGGTCAGAAGATCTACATCTCCTGGGGCGATCACGATTTCGGCGGCAATGTCTGCCACCTGGTGCTGGCGCGGCTGCCCGACGGGGTGCCGGGCACCAAGGGCATCAGCCTGTTCATGGTGCCCAAGTACCTGCCGAACGAGGACGGCTCGCTGGGCGAGGCGAACCGCCTGCGGGTGGTCAGCCTGGAACACAAGATGGGCCTGCACGGCAGCCCGACAGCGGTGATGGAATACGACGGCGCCACCGGCTGGCTGGTCGGCGAGCCGCACAAGGGCATGGCGGCGATGTTCACCATGATGAACAACGCCCGGCTGGGTGTCGGCATCCAGGGCATCGGCGCCGCCGAGGGCGCCTACCAGAAGGCGCTGGAATTCGCGCTCGACCGCAGGCAGGGCCGCACCCCGATCGAGGGGCAGGGCGGCACCGGCACCATCGTCGATCATGCCGACGTGCGCCGGATGCTGGCCACCATGCGCGCAGATATCTTCACCGCCCGGGCCATAGCGCTGTCCTGTGCCGTGGCGCTGGATATGTCGACGGCCACCGGCGCACCGGAATGGGCCGCCCGCGCCGCCTTCCTGACCCCGATCGCCAAGGCCTTCGGCACCGAAGCCGGGATGCGCGTCAGCGAGCTGGGCGTGCAGGTCCACGGCGGCATGGGCTTCATCGAGGAGACCGGCGCGGCGCAGTATTACCGCGATGTCCGTGTCACCGCGATCTACGAGGGCACCAACGGCATCCAGGCCATGGACCTCGTGGCGCGCAAGATGATGGACAAGGGCGAGGCGGCCTTTGCCCTCATCGACGAGATGCAGGGCTTTGCCGAGGGGCTGCGCAGTGACAGGCCCGCCCTGGCCGAACCGCTCTGGCAGGCGGTCGAGACCCTGCGCGAGGCGACCGAGTGGATGCTGGCCCAGGGCGATCTGAACGAGCGGTTCTCGGGCTCGGTGCCCTACCTGATGGGCTTTGCCCGCGTGCTGGGCGGCTACTTCCACCTCAAGGCCGCGCAGGCCGAGGGGGGCGAGGGGCCCCGTGCCCGGCTGGCCGAGTTCTACATCCGCCGCCTGCTGCCCGAGCATGTCGGCCTGCTGGCCCATGCCACGGTCGGCAGTGCCGATCTCTACGCTCTCAGCGTCGAGGATCTTTCCGCGTGACACATCAGGCCGCCATCCGCTTTCCCTGGGAAGATGCTCCGGCCCCGGGGGAGGCGGTCGAAATCGCCGAGGGCGTTCTGTGGATCCGCATGCCCCTGCCGATGGCGCTGAACCATGTGAACCTCTATGCGCTGGAGGATGGCGAGGGCTGGACCCTGGTCGATACCGGGGTCCACAGCGCGCAGGCGGTGGCCCTCTGGGAGGCGCTGCTGGCCGGGCCGCTGGCGGGCAAGCCGGTGACCCGGGTGCTCAGCACCCATCACCACCCTGACCATATCGGCATGACCGGCTGGTTCATGCTGCGCGGCGCCGAGCATCTGACCTCTCGCACCTCGTTCCTGATGGGGCGGATGCTGCTGCTGGATGTGGAGGAGGCCCCCAGCCCCGAAGCCCGCGCCTTCTGGAACCGGGCCGGCATGGATCCCCGGCTGGTCGCCAAGCGCAGCGAGGCGCGGCCTTTCAACTTTGCCGATATCGTCCACCCGCTGCCCACGGGCTACACCCGCCTGCAAGAGGGCGGGGTGCTGCGCGCCGGTGGCCGCGACTGGGACATCCGCATGGGGCAGGGCCATGCGCCCGAACATGTCACCCTGTGGTCGCGCGACGACAACCTGGTGATCGGCGGCGACCAGCTGCTCTCGTCGATCAGTCCCAACATCGGCGTCCACCCGACCGAGCCCGAGGCCGATCCGCTGGGCGAGTTCCTGGAGGTCAGCCGGGGGCTGCTGGAGCACGCCCGCGACGACCAGCTGGTGCTCTGCGGCCACAAGCTGCCCTATACCGGGCTGCCGGTGCGGCTGCGCCAGATGATCGACAACCATGTCTCGGGGCTGGAGCGGCTGAAGGTCTTCCTGGCCATGCCGCGCACCGCCGTCGACTGCTTCCCGCAGCTCTTCATGCGCAAGATCGACGAGGGAAATTACGGGCTGGCCATGGCCGAAGCGGTGGCGCACCTTAACTACCTGTACCAGAGAGGTGAGATCACCCGGCGGGCGCGCAAGGACGGCGCCTGGCTGTGGCAAAGCGGAAGGTAGGCCCGGATGAGTGAAGACAGGATGATCGCGACCAGCGCCGAGGCGGTGGAGGATTCGATCCTTCCCTGCCGTCACGAGGCGCGCGCCGATGGCGGGCCGGCGGTGACCCTGCCGGAGAACGTCATCGACAAGCCGGCGAAATCCAAGAGCCCCGCCGCCTGGGCCTACGAGAGGCTGATCCTCTATATCCAGCAGTTCGAGGAAAGCCTGGACGCCGACCACGAGGTCGCCATGGGCTTCGCCGGCGGCGATGCCGGCGTGCTGCGAATCGAGGGCATGGGCTACTTCGACCCGGATATCGTGACCTTCTCGGGCCGCGATTCCGCCGGCGCGCGGATGCAGCTGGTGCAGCATGTCAGCCAGCTGTCGGTGGTGCTGCGCGCCACGCCGAAAGAGCCCGAGCATACCGAGCCGGCGCGCATCGGCTTCCGTTTGCGGGCTGACCTGGAAAAGGCCGGCGCCTGAGCGGGCGCGGGCAGGGCCCAAGTGCCGCAGGGGCGCCCGAAAGTGGTGACAGCCCCGGCGCTTTGAAGTATTCGAACCCAAGCAACCCGACCACCGGAAGGACCGAACGATGGCCGAACACAAGCATGGCAGCATGAACACCGAAACGCAGGAAAAGACCTTCGAAGGCTTCATCAAGGCGTCGACCTGGGTGGCAGGCCTGTCGATCGGCGTGCTGATCTTCCTCGCCCTGTTCAACAGCTGATCCATCGCCCGCGCCGGATGTCGGTCGCGCCCGCGGGGCGCCCTGACCCCGGTGTGTGCGCCGTGACCGCGGAGAGTTTCATGAAACGCCTACTTCTTGCCCTCGCCGCGGTTGCCACGCTTGCGGGCTGTGGTGCCCGCAATGCCGACTACGTGCAGCCCGCCCCCGACGTTGCGCGTGGCAGCTACGTGCACAGTGGTCCGCCCTCGCTGACCCTGATCACGATCCGCACCAACGACAGTGGCAAGGGCTCTCATACCGCGCTGATGATCAACGCCGAAGAGCGCGTGATCTTCGATCCGGCGGGCTCTTTCCGTCATGCCCAGATTCGCCGGGAAGGCGACGTTCTGGTCGGTATCAGCCCGATCTTCTGGGAAGGCTTCCGCTCGATGCATGCCCGGGCGACGCACCGGGTCGAGACCCAGACCGTCGTCGTCTCGCCCGAGGTCGCCTCGCAGGCCCTGGCCCTTGCCTATCGCAGCGGTGCGGCGCCTGCGGCCCATTGCGCCCGCAACACCTCGGCACTGCTGAAGCAACTGCCCGGCTTCGAGGGTCTGCGCACGAGCTGGTTCCCCACCCAGCTGGAGGAGAGCTTCGCCGAGGTCACCGGGGCGCCGACGGTCATCTACTACGAGGATTACACCCCGCCGGGTGGCCTGCCGCCGAATGGCGTTCTGGGTGTCGACCGCACGACCGTTCCCCGCGCCGAAGAGGCATGAGGCAGGGGGCGTCGCGCGCCGAGGCGCTGCGCCCGCAGGGTCTCAGCCGATGAACCAGAGCATCAGGTAGAGCACGGCCAGCCCGCCGAGGATGGCCAGCAGGGTGCGCCGCAGGAAGACCCCGATCGCCAGGGTGACCAGCGCCGCCGTCAGGCGTGCGGGGTCGATGTCTCCGCCGGTGGCCGAGGGCCAGACGACCAGAGGTGCGACCAGCGCGGGCAGCACCGCGACCGGCGTGTAGCGCAGGTGGCGCAGCAGCCATTCCGGCATCTGCCGGTTGCCGACCAGCCCGAGGAAGGCGAAACGCAGCAGGAAGCTGCCAAGCCCCAGCCCCAGCATGACGATCCAGAGGTCGGTGCGGTCGATGGCCTGGACAGCGGTCTCGGGGGTCATTTGCGGGCCTCCAGGCGTTTCTCGATGGCCGCACCGGTCATCATCCCGGCCAGGGCGGCGATCAGCAGGCCCAGGTTGTAGGGAAGCCCGGCGAAGATCAGCGCCAGCACGATGGCGACGCCCGCGGCCGACATCTGCGCCACGGTCAGCAGCATCGGCGCGACCATGGCGATGAAGGTGATGGGCAGGGCGAAGTCCAGCGCCAGCGCGGGCGGGATGGCCGAGCCGACCAGCGCCCCGACGACGGTCATCGCGTACCACACCGGGCAGATCGGCAGGATCACCCCGAAGAAATAGGCCATGCGCTGCGACACGCCCCACTCGGGACGCTTGGCGAAGGTGACGATCGAGACGGCATAGCTCTGATCGACCAGGAAATAGGCCGCGAGGGCCCGTTTCCACAGCGGCGCGCCACCCAGGTAGGGCGTCAGCGAGGCCGAGTACATAGCCATCCGCAGATTGACCGCCAGCGCCGAGACCAGCGCCACGATCACCGGCGCCCCGTCGCGCAGCAGCTGCAGCGAGGCGAACTGCGACGCCCCCGCGATCACCGCGACCGAGTAGACCAGCGCCTCGTAGACCTTCAGCCCGGCCTCGGTGGCGACAACGCCGAAGAGCAGCGCGAAGGGTGCCACCACCAGCAGGAAGGGGGATCCGTCCCGCATGCCCTGCAGGAAGGCAGGGCGGGTGCTGGTATCGGCGGAAGGCTCTGCGTAGGATGTCATGCGACATCTGCTAGCCTGCACCCCGCCAAGAGGCAATCCGAGATCCATGCACAACCGCTTTTCCGCATCTTCCGTAATTCGGGGCTACCTCCGATGATCCTGCCGGGGATGATCCTCGCCGGGGCCTGTCGCGCCGCATGGAGGGG
>NZ_AFPM01000184.1 GCF_000220565.1 Oceanicola sp. S124
ACGACGACCACTTCCGAGGCCGTGCCCGCTTCCTTCAGCCGGATCGCCTCTTCGACGGCGATCTCGTCGAAGGGGTTCATCGACATCTTCACATTGTCCAGATCGACACCCGATCCGTCCGCTTTCACGCGAACCTTCACGTTGTAGTCGATCACGCGTTTGACAGGCACCAGCACCTTCATCTGCGGTCACTCCCTTTCCTCTCTGGACCCTGGCGGATTCGTGCAGGGCCTTCATTCTCATGGGAATTGATATAGGCTCGCCCAAGGCGGTGACAGATCAAAAGGGACGTTCCCCTGCGCTGCAACGTCACGTTTTTTTCCGCATTGCGGTTATAATTCCGCCTGACGGAATGTCTATGCGGCGCCTCTGCAGGATCATTCGGCAGAGTCATAGCCCGATCCCTTGCCCGGTGCCGGTGCGGACTGGCGCCGCTGCTGCGGAAAAGCGACGCGAAGTCCGCCGAAGTCGCATTCAGGCGATACTGCGTCGGCTGGACCCATCGCGGATTGCGCCACCTGATAAAGCTGTCCGAAACGCCCAAGGCCGCGCTTCAGGGAAAGGTCGCAGATGAAAACCCAGGTCAAAGCTCTTGTCGTCGGCGGTGGTGCCGTCGGCACCTCCATTGCCTACCACCTCGCCCGCGCCGGATGGCAGGACGTGATGCTGCTGGAAAGGGACGAGCTGACCTCGGGCTCGACCTGGCATGCCGCGGGCCTGCTGCCGCTCTTCAACATGAGCTTCGCCACCACCCATATCCACAAGTACTCGGTCGAGTTCTACAAGACGCTCGAGGCCGAGACCGGGCTGAACGCCGGCTTCTCCATCGTCGGCAACCTGCGCATGGCGCAGAGCAAGGCGCGGATGGACGAATACATGGTCTATGCGACCACCGCCGAGACCTGTGGCGTGCCCTACGAATGGATGTCGCCCAAGGACATCAAGGACCGCTGGCCGCTGGTCAACATCGAGGGGCTGGAGGGCGCGATCTACCACCCCACCGATGGCTACATCAACCCGGCTGACGTCACCATGGCCATGGCCAAGGGCGCCCGCCAGCGCGGCGTGATGATCGAGCGCAAGTGGCAGGTCGACGGCTACCACTGGACCGGCGAGGCCTGGGAGGTGACCTGCACGAAGATGGTGGAAAAGGGCGGCAACCTGGTGCCCTCCGAAGAGCAGATCGTCATCACTGCCGAGCATGTCGTCACCGCCACCGGCAACCACGCGCAGCGCACCGCGAAACTGCTGGGCATCAAGACCCCGGCGATCCCGGTCGAACACCAGTTCATCGTCACCGAGCCCGACCCCGAGCTGGTCGCCTACCGCAACGCCGGCGGCGCCGAGCACCCCGTGCTGCGCGATGCCGATGCCAAGTGGTACGTCCGCGAGGAACGCGGGGGCTGGATCCTTGGCCCCTACGAGCGCAACGCGCCTGCGCGCTTCCGCTTCGGTGTGCCCGACAGCTTCCGCGCCGACCTCTTCCCGCTGGATCTGGAACGGATCGAGGAAGAGTACATGTCGATGATCCATCGTCTGCCCTCTTCGGAAACCGTTGGTCTGAAAGACGATTTCAACGGCCCGATTTGCTACACGCCGGATGGCAATCCGCTGGTCGGCCCGGCGCCGGGGCTGCGCAACATGTGGCTGGCCGAGGGCTTCTCGTTCGGAATCACGGCGGCGGGCGGCACCGGCTACTACCTGGCCCAGATGATGGTCGAGGGCGAAGCCGAGATCGACATGGCCTCCCTCGATCCCAAGCGCTACGGCACCTGGCAGAGCAATGACTGGGCCGTGGCCAAGAACGAAGAGGCCTACGAACACGTCTTCATCCTGCACCACCCCGACGAGGAACGCGAAGCGGCACGTCCCCTGCGCACCTCGCCCGCCTATGATCGCCAGAAGGCCGCAGGCGCGCAATTCGGCCAGGCCGGGGGCTGGGAGCGCCCCAACTACTACGCGCCGGTCGGCTTCGACGACCATGCTTCGCGCAGCTTCCGTCGTGGCGGCTGGTGGCAATACGCGGTGGAAGAGGCCAAGGCCGTGCGCGAAGGCGTCGGCCTGATCGACGCCACCGCCTTCACCAAGCACCTGCTGAAGGGCCCGGGCGCGACGGCGTTCCTCGATTGGTTCACCTGCAACAAGCTGCCCAAGGTGGGCCGGATCAACCTGACATATGCGCTGACCTCCGCGGGCACGACGCGCACCGAGTACACCATCGTGCGCCTGGCCGAGGATACCTATTACCTGGTCTCCGCCGGCGCCTGGCAGGCCTATGACAGCGACTTCCTGATGAAGGCCATCGAGGACAAGATCCCCGAGTTCGGCTGGATGTCCTGCACCGATGTCACCACCCAGTGGGGCGTCTTCGCCATCGCCGGGCCGAAGTCGCGCGACCTGCTGAAGACCCTGATCCGCGACGCCGATCCCGAGACCGCGCTTTCCAACAAGCGCTTCCCCTGGCTCTCGGCTCGCCAGATCGAGCTGGGCATGGTCCCCGTCAACGCCATCCGCGTCGCCTATACCGGCGAGCTGGGCTGGGAGCTGCACCACCCGATCGAGATGCAGAACCACCTCTGGGACGCGCTGATGAAGGCGGGTGAGCCCTTCGGTCTGAAGCTGGTCGGCGGTCGCGCCCAGAACTGGCTGCGCCAGGAGAAGTCCTACCGCGCCTTCGGCAATGAGCTGGGCCGCGACGCGACCCCGCTGGAAGCCGATCTGCCGCGCTTCGTCGATCTGTCCAAGGACTTCGCCGGCAAGGCCGAGCTTGAGGCCAAGGGCGTGCGCTCGAAGTGTGTCACCCTGCTGATCGACGGGCCCGACGATGCCGATCCCTGGGGCCGCGAGGCGCTTTATGATGGCGCGACCCGCGTCGGGCGCCTGACCTCGGGCGGCTACTCGGTGGCCTTCGGCAAGTCCATCGGCATGGGCTATGTCGCGCCCGAGACCGCCGTGGTGGGCCAGAAGCTGCAGGTCAAGATGTTCGACAAGCTCTGGGAGGCCGTCATCGTAGAGGACAGCCCCTATGATCCGAAGAACGAGAAGATCCGCATCGACGGTTGATCCCTGCGCTTGAGGGACAAAGGGGCCGGGCCTTCGGGTTCCGGCCCTTTTCCTTTGCCGGTCGCCAGGCGGGTCCGTCGGAGGCCTCCGGCGGGAGTATTTTCAGCCTGGTGATGATGAGGGCCGCGCGCTCCCTTGACCGGGCGTGGCGCGGTGGAAAGGACCGACGTCATGCCGACGCGAAACAGACGGGCCAATTCGGTTGCCAGGTGCCGGTTCACCCGCGATTTCGCCGATAGGCGCGCGGTTTGCGGGCCGGGTTGCCGCAGGGGCCCTTAACCAAATCGGGCGGGGGAGAGCGCGGAGACGACCTCGGCGGGCAGCTCGGGCGTGCGGCCCAGAAGCAGGTCGGCGGCGAGCCGCGCGGCGGCTGGGGCGGTCTGGAACCCGTAGCCGCCCTGGCCGGCCAGCCAGAGGAAGTCGGGATGGCTGGGCGCGCGGCCGATGACCAGCGCGTGGTCTGGCGCGAAGCTGCGCAGCCCGGCCCAGGAGTGTTCAAGCCGGGTGACCTCCAAGGTTACCATCTCTTCGAAGCGGGCGAGGCCCTCGGCCAGCACCATGTCGTCGGCCCAGGCATCCATCGGCGGCATCGGATCGGCTTCCGAGGGCGAGACCAGCAGCTTGCCCGCCTGAGCCTTGGCGTACCAGCGTTCCCCCGCTGCATCGACAAAGGCCCAGCCGGAGGTGTCCAGCCCCTCGGGCAGGGGCAGCACGGCCATCGAGCGGCGGTAAGGCTGTATGCCCAGGGGTCTCACGCCCGCAAGGCTGGCGATCTCATCCGTCCAGGCTCCGGCGGCATTGACCAGCGTCTTCGCGGTGAAGGTCCTGTCACCTGCGGTCACTTGCCAGAGTCCGCAGTGCTGCAGCGCGACGACCTCGGCGCCGGTCTTGATCACCACGCCGCCCTTCAGGGCCGCGCGGCGGGCGTTCTGCACCATCAGGTCCGTGTCCATCGCATAGGTGTCGTGGCGCATCGCGGTGCGGGTGATCACCGCCGGATCGAGGAGGGGGAAGAAGGGCTGCGCTTCGGCGAGGGGCACCCGCGAGAGGCCGAGGCCCGCTGCCTCGACGTCGAAACGGCCCTCGTCCTCGGCCCGGCCCAGCATCAGCATCGGCTTGGGACTGAGGATGCCGCCTGCGTGGTGGCTGGCTTCGCTGGCGTGATTGAGGGCGCGCACGATGTCGTTGCCGTAGTCACCGATGTACATGGCCGCCGAGCGCCCAGAGGCGTGGTAGGCCAGGTGCGGCTCGCGCTCCAGCAGGCAGACCGAGGCGTGGGGGGCAAGCTCTGCCGCAAGGGAGAGCCCGGCAATGCCGCCGCCGATGATCAGGATGTCGTAACTGTCGCTCATCCCGGCACTCTGGCATGGGGTCCAGGGGGGCGCCAGCCCCGTTGCGAAGGATTTGCGCGGGGTTTCAGACTGTTGCGGAGTTTGCAAACTGCCCGGGCCGGGTTTGCAAACGACTGCGCCCCGACAGGTGGACCTGCCGGGGCGCCTGTCCCGAAGCCCTGGGGGCGTGTCGGGAGACCAACGGGAGCCGCTACGGGGCCCGCCAGAGTGCCAGTTCCTGCGGCACGGATTACTGGGGCACGGAGCCTTCGATGCCTTCGACGTAGAACATCATGCCGGCCAGGGTGCCGTCGTCAGCCACTTCGCCTTCGGCCAGCCAGTCAGAGCCGTCCTGCTTCTTCAGCGGGCCGGTGAAGGGGTGGTACTCGCCCGAAGCGATGGCGTCCTTCATGGCGAGGGCCTCGGCCTTGACGTCCTCGGGGACCACGTCGGTGATCTCGCCGATACCGACCATGCCGGTGTTGATGCCTTCCCAGACCGAGTGGCTTTCCCAGGTGCCGTCCATGACCGCCTCGACGCGCGAGATGTAGTAGGGCGCCCAGTTGTCGATGATCGAGGAGACGCGGGGGCTGGGCGCGTAGTCCGCCATGTCACCGGCCTGGCCGAAGCCGATCACGCCGCCGGCTTCCTTCGCGGCTGCCAGGGGCGCGGTGGAGTCGGTGTGCTGCAGGATCACGTCGGCGCCCTGGTCGATCAGCGTCTTGGCGGCGTCAGCCTCTTTCGCCGGGTCCATCCAGGTGTAGAGCCAGATGATCTTGAACTCGACGTCCGGGTTCACCTTCTTGGCGTGGATATAGGCCGAGTTGATGCCGCGCACGACTTCCGGGATCGGCACCGAGGCGATGTAGCCAATGATGTTGCTCTGGGTCATGTGGCCGGCGATGGTGCCCTGCACGGCGCGGCCTTCATAGAAGCGGGCCGAGTAGGCGGACATGTTGTCGGCGGTCTTGTAGCCGGTGGCGTGCTCGAACTTCACGTCCGGGAACTTGCCGGCGACGTTCAGGGTCGGGTCCATGTAGCCGAAGGAGGTCGAGAAGATGATGTCGGCACCCTGCAGCGCCATCTGGGTCATCGCACGTTCGCTGTCGGGGCCTTCGGGAACGTTCTCCTGGTAGACCAGCTCGATCTTGTCCTCGCCGATGGCCTCGACCATCTTCAGCGCCGATTCATGGTGGTGCTGGGACCAGCCGCCATCGTTGATCGGGCCGACGTAGATGAAGCCGACCTTGGTCTTGTCCTGGGCCAGTGCGGCGCCGGTCGACAGGGCGGTCAGCGCGGCGACTGTCGCGGCTCCGGCCAGGAAAGTGCGTTTCTTCAGAAGCATATCAATCTCCCATTGACGTTGGTTTGCCCGCATTGGGGCGGAAAGTGCCAGGCCTCACTGCGAGGCGTGGAAGGTGCGACCCAGCGAGGCGGGCGCCCCGCTGCGGTCGAAGGACATGATGACCAGCACGAGGATGGTGATCAGGTAGGGCGACATCGACAGGTATTCGGCCGGGATGGCGATGCCGGCGGCCTGCAGGTTCAGCTGCAGCACCGTGACCCCGCCGAACAGCCAGGCGCCAAGCAGCACCCGCCAGGGCTTCCAGCTGGCGAAGACCACCAGCGCCAGGGCGATCCAGCCGACGCCGCCGGTCATGCCCTCGGTCCATTGCGGCACGCGGATCAGGCTGATGTAGGCGCCGCCGAGACCGGCGCAGGCACCGCCGAAGCAGATCGCCATGAAGCGGATGCGCACGACCTTGTAGCCAAGCGCATGGGCGGCCTCGTGGTTCTCGCCGACCGCCTTCAGGATCAGCCCGGCGCGGGCGTACTTCAGGAAGGCCCAGGTGGCCGCGACCAGCGCGATGCCGACATAGACCATCAGGTCATGGCGGAAGAGCACCGTGCCGAGGAAGGGGATGTCGCTGAGCAGCGGCAGGTCCAGCTTGGGCGAGGAGGGCGGCTTGAGGCCGACGTAGCTTTGTCCCATCAGTGCCGAGAGGCCCAGGCCGAAGAGTGTCAGCGCCAGGCCCG
>NZ_AFPM01000183.1 GCF_000220565.1 Oceanicola sp. S124
GAGAGCACACATTCGAGGCAGGCCGAGGGCGCCGCGACCGCTGCGGGGCTGGTGTCTTGTAGTGCCGACGCGGCGCCGGCAGCGCCCAGGCGGCTGCTGGTGGTCGATGACAGCCGGTTGCAGCGGCGCATCCTCGTCTCGTCGCTTTCGGGCTGGGGCTACGAGCTGCGCGAGGTGGAAAGCGGTGACGCTGCGCTGGCGATTTGCCGCGACTGGGTGCCGGACCTGGTGATCAGCGACTGGATGATGCCCGGCATGGACGGCCTTCAGTTCTGCAAGGCCTTCCGCGCGCTCGAGCGCGAGACCTACGGGTACTTCATCCTGCTGACCTCGAAGAACGAAAAGTTCCACGCAGCCGAGGGGCTGGATGCCGGGGCCGACGACTTTCTGACCAAGCCGGTCAACAAGGCCGAGCTGCGGGCACGGCTGACGGCGGGCGAACGCATCCTCGACATGCAGCAGGAGCTGACCCGCAAGAACCGCATCATCCGCCAGACCCTGACCCGGCTGCAGGCGGCCCATGACGTGATCGACAGCGACCTGATCGAGGCGCGCAAGCTGCAACAGAGCCTCGTGCGCGAGCGTCACCGCGCCTTCACGCCGATGGAGGTCTCGCTGCTGCTGCGCCCGGCGGGGCGGGTCGGCGGTGACCTCGTGGGCTTCTACCCGATCAACGACGACTGCTTCGGCTGCTTCTCGATAGACGTGTCCGGCCATGGAATCAGCTCGGCGCTGATGACGGCGCGGCTGGCGGGCTACCTCTCGTCCGCGGTGCCCGAGCAGAACGTGGCGATCCGCCCGTTGCCGGGCGGCGGATACGCCCCGCGGCCTCCGGCCGAGGTGGTCGCCCATCTGAACGGCCTGGTGCTGGGCGAGATCACGACAGAGCATTACTTCACCATGGTTCTCGCCCACGTGGAGCTGGCGACGGGACGGATCACGCTGGTGCAGGCCGGCCATCCCCATCCGCTGCTGCATCGGGCCGATGGCGGGCTGGCCGAGGTGGGCATTCCCGGTGTGCCCGTGGGCCTGCTGCCCGATGCGACCTTCGAGCAGGCCGAGGTGACACTGGCGCCCGGCGACCGGCTGCTGATCGGCTCGGACGGCATCACCGAATGCCCTGACGCCGATGGCAAGCTGCTGGAAACAGAGGGTCTTTGCGAGATGATGCAGCACCTGCGGGGGACTTCCGGCACCGCCCTGCTGGAAAGCCTCGTCTGGCGGCTGGGCGACTATGCCGGGATGGAGGAGTTCCCCGACGATATTTCGGCGGTGCTGCTGGAATACCCCGGGCCGGGACGCGGCGCGCTCTAGCCCGGGCCCGATGCGCCGGGTGGCCTGGCGGAGGAGGGGCGGCCGTCCGGAGGGCCTAGAGGAACTGCCGCAGGATCTCCGCGTCGCCCTCGCTGGCCAGCAGCTCGGCGGCGGCGTCGGGGGCCATCCACAGGGCGCTGTGGTCGGGCTCGGCGGGATCCGAGAGGCGCATCACCGGGCGGGCCATGAAGATATGGCAGATCTTCTCGGCGAAGATGTCGTAGTCGGGCATCCAGACGAAGCGGCGGTAGGTGGCAATGCGGCGCGGGGCGGCGATGGTCCAGCCGGTTTCCTCCCAGACCTCGCGATGCAGGGCCTGCACGGCGCCTTCCCCCGGGTCGATACCGCCGCCGGGCAATTGCACCTCTGGTTCCGGGCTGGCCTGGAAGGTCAGCAGCAGCTTGCCGTCGCGCGGCAGGATCGCATAGGCGCCCGGCCGGGTGGTGTATTGCGTGTGGGGCAGGGGAGGCTTGCCGTATCGGCGCATGGAAGATCCTTGAAGCTGGCTTGCTTGCCCCTTACGTGGCACCGGGTTATGCCAAGAGCAAGCGGATAGGACCCTGCCATGACCCTCAGCTCCAAGATCGCCTGGGACGACACCGTTTTGCCGTTCCAACTGGACAATGCCGACATCCGCGGCCGCGTCGCGCGGCTGGACGGGGTATTGGACGGTATCCTGAAACAACACGACTACCCGCCCCAGGTCGAGGCGCTGGTGGCCGAGATGGCGCTGCTGACCGCGCTGATCGGCCAGACGATCAAGCTGCGCTGGAAACTTTCGCTGCAGATGCAGTCGAAGGGCGGCGCAGTGCGGATGATCGCCACCGACTACTACGGCCCGGCCGAGGACGGCGAGCCGGCGCGCATCCGCGCCTATGCCTCTTATGATGCTGACAAGATCCAGGGCAGCGATCCCTGGTCGCAACTGGGCGACGAGGGCTATTTCGCCATCCTGATCGACCAGGGCGCCGGGATGCAGCCCTACCAGGGGATCTCGCCGCTGACCGGTGGCAGCCTGCGCGCCTGTGCGGAAGCCTATTTCGCCCAGTCCGAGCAGATTCCGACCCGCTTCAGCCTGTCCTATGGCCTGTCGACCGAAGCCGGCGGCCACGAGCACTGGCGCGCCGGGGGCGTGATGCTGCAGATGATGCCGGAAGCCGGGATGCATGTCGCGGCCGAGGGCACCGGCGACAAGGGTCTGCTGCAGGCCTCGGACCTGGTCGAAGGCGACAGCGAAGAAAACTGGAACCGGGTGAACCTGCACCTCGACACGGTCGACCAGCTGGAACTCATCGGCCCTTCGATCGCGCCGACCGACCTGCTGGTGCGCCTGTTCCACGAGGAACAGCCCCGGGTCTTCGATGCCCAGCCGGTGAAGTTCGGCTGCTCGTGCTCGGAAGACAAGGTGCGGCAGTCGCTGTCGATCTACTCGTCCAAGGACATCGAGAAGATGACCACCGACGAGGGCACTGTCACCGCCGATTGCCAGTTCTGCGGGGCGCATTACGTGCTGGACCCGGCCACCGTGGGCTTCGAGGCCGAGGGCAAGGATGCCCTGGGCAACCTCGTGCCGCGCCAAGATGGCGCCTGAGTCCGATCCCTATGCAAGGATTTCCGCGGCGCTTCAGGGCGCCGCGGAGCCCACGTCGGATTTCGATCTGAACGGCGACCAGCACCTGCTGGCCAACGTCAAGATTCGTCCCGCCGGTGTGCTCTGCGCGCTGGAGGATATCGGCGGCCGCCCTCATGTCATCCTGACCAAGCGCTCGTCCCGGCTGAAGCATCACCCGGGCCAGATTGCCTTTCCCGGCGGCAAGGTCGATCCCGGCGATGCCGACGAGGTCGCCGCCGCGCTGCGCGAGGCGCGCGAGGAGATCGGCCTGCCCTCCGAGGCGGTCGAGGTGCTGGGCTGCCTGCCGCCGCACCGCACCGTCACCGCCTTCCAGGTCACGCCGGTGATCGCCCGTGTCACCCGCCCCTTCACCGTTGTCCCCGAGCCGGGCGAGGTCGAGGAGGTATTCCGCGTGCCGCTGGCGCATCTGCTTGATGTGGCGAACTATTCCGTCCAGTCCCGACGCTGGAACAAGGCCCGCCGCCACTACTACACCGTGCCCTTCGGCCCCTATTACATCTGGGGGGCCACCGCCCGGATGCTGCGGGTGCTGGCAGATACCCTGGGCCCGGCATGACCGGAGCGCCCCCCCGGATCGAGGGCGACTGGCTCGAGGCCGCGCCGACCCAGGCGGTCTGTCGCGCCCTGACCGGCGCCGGGCATCAGGCCTGGTTCGTCGGCGGCTGCGTGCGCGATGCCCTGCTGGGGCTGGCGGTCGGCGATATCGACATCTCGACCGATGCCTGGCCCGAAGAGGTGCTGCGCCTCGCCAGGGCCGCGGGGCTGAAGGCCGTGCCCACGGGGATCGAGCATGGCACGATCACCGTGGTTTCGGGCGGTGTCCCGCACGAGGTGACGACCTTCCGCCGCGACGTGGAAACCGATGGCCGCCGGGCAGTGGTGGCTTTGCCGA
>NZ_AFPM01000182.1 GCF_000220565.1 Oceanicola sp. S124
TGGCCACGCTGGCCTCGGCACCCTCCTCGAGACCCGAGCCGATGGTCACCCGGCCGCAGCCCTCGACCGCCGAGGCGAGGGTCAGCACTGCGCCATCCGTGCCGACATAGACGCCGGAGCGACCGCGCAGCGGCTTGCGCACCTCGAGACCCGAGATCAGGTCGATGCTCTGTTCAGAGCCGGCACCGGCATCATGGGGCAGCACCCCGGGGGTGCGGGTGAAGCTGGCCTGCATCTGCTCGAGCAGGCGGGTGCGGCGCTGGCTGTCGCCAGCCGGCCAGACCAGGATGAAGCCCTTGATCTCGCCCTCTGCGAGGCTGGCCTCGGCATGGGTCACCACCGACGAGGACCGGCCCTCGATGCGGAAGTCGCTGCTGCCGCGCTGGCGCGGGCCGTCCTCGGGGACGATCTGGAGCGTCTGCAGGATGTCGTAGAGACCGTAGAGCGTGTCCTGGTCGCCCTCCTGGCTGATCAGGACCACCTGGGCCTGGAGGTCGCCGGTCGGGGCGTAGAAGGCGAAGGGGGCCTGGTAGCGGTCGAAATCGACCACCCCAAGGGGCATGTCCATGCGGATCCCGGCGCGGGCATCGGCACGGCTGGCAAGGCCCAGCCCGTCGAGGATGGCATTGTACTGGCCCAGCAGGTCTGCCCGCTGGGCGCTGGTCAGGATGCCGGTCGGCTCAAGCCCCTGGGTCTGCTGCCAGGCGGCCATGGCCGAGCGGGTGCCGCGCCCGAAGGCGCCGTCGATGGCGCCGTTGTAGACGCCGGCCCATTCCAGGGCGATCTGCAACTGGTCCCTTTCGGCCCGAGACAGCAGGGCCTCGCTCTGGCGTGCCTCAGCGGGGCTTTCATCGGGCAGGGCCGACAGGGCGGCGTCCAGGTCGGCCTGCGGGGCAGGGGCCTGTTGCGTTGTCGCGTCCTGTTGCGGGGCAGGGGCCTGGGGGGCGCTGCCGTCCTGCGGCGGATAGAAGCGCTCGGCGAACCACGAGGGATAGGCGATGTAGCTGTCCGGCGGAATGCGGCCCTCGGCGCGCAGCACGCGCAGCACCTGGCCGGCGTCGCCCCTCGAATAGGGCCCGAGGGCGACGGCGTGGAAGCCATTGCCCAGCGAGAAGCCCTTCACGTCGGAAAGCCCGCCCTCGTAGAAGCGGATGGCTTCAAGCGCCTCGGCCTGGCTGGGCAGGGCCTGGATCTGCACATAGACCTCGCCTGCGTCCTGGGCGGTGCCCCGCTGCGGGGCCAGCAGCAGCCCGAGGGAGAACGCCAGCGCGGCGAGCGGCGCGAATAGATACCGGATCATGAAATGCCTTTCCGTCAACTCTTTCACAGCCCGTTCTAGCCGCAGTTTCGGGGGGCGGGGCAAGGGCTTTGCGTCACCGGGCGCAGAACCGGGGCCGAAAGGGCCTCCGCTGCAACAGGCAATGGGCCGAAGGGCGCCGATCCGGCGGCGGCGCAGGAAGGGCCCCGGGCGGGGCGGCCCAAGGGCAGCCAGTCGGGGCGGGCGGAGCCAGAGCGGGGCAGCCCGGTCGGGGCTAGCCCATTGACCCTGTCCGCCCCCGCCCGTAATCAGGCGCGTAATCAGGCCCGGTTGCGGGCCACGACCCGGGCCGGTTCCACCGCCCGGCCGGCTGCGAAAGGGATGTCCATGTCCGAGACCCGCATCGAGAAACCGCGCTCCTTCCAGGAGATCATCCTGCGCCTGCAGGCCTATTGGGCCGCCAAGGGCTGCGCGGTGATGCAGCCCTACGACATGGAGGTCGGCGCGGGCACCTTCCACCCGGCGACCACCCTGCGCTCGCTGGGCTCCAAGCCCTGGGCCGCGGCCTACGTGCAGCCCTCGCGCCGTCCCACCGATGGCCGTTACGGCGAGAACCCGAACCGGCTGCAGCACTACTACCAGTACCAGGTGCTGATCAAACCCAGCCCGCCGGACCTTCAGGCGCTCTACCTCGGCTCGCTCGAAGCCATCGGCATCGACATGGAGCTGCACGACATCCGGTTCGTCGAGGACGACTGGGAATCCCCGACGCTGGGTGCCTGGGGCCTTGGCTGGGAGGTCTGGTGCGACGGCATGGAAGTCAGCCAGTTCACCTATTTCCAGCAGGTCGGCGGGCATGACTGCCACCCGGTCTCGGGCGAGCTGACCTATGGCCTCGAGCGTCTGGCGATGTACGTCCTCGGCATCGATCACGTCATGGACATGCCCTACAACGATCCGCAGGCCCCGATCGCGCTGAAATACGGCGATGTCTTCCGCCAGACCGAGCAGGAATATTCGCGCTGGAACTTCGACGTGGCCAATACCGAGATGCTGCTGAAGCATTTCGAAGAGGCCGAGGCCGAATGCGAGGCGATCCTGGCGCAGGCGCATGACGACCCGAAGACGGGCCGTCGCATCGTCATGGCGCATCCCGCCTATGACCAGTGCATCAAGGCCTCTCACCTCTTCAACCTCCTGGATGCGCGCGGGGTGATCTCGGTCACCGAGCGTCAGGCCTATATCGGCCGCGTCCGGGCTTTGGCGAAGAAATGTGCCGATGCCTTCGTGCAGACCGAGGCCGGGGGCTGGACGCCCGAAAGCGCCGCCTGATGCCGGGCCGTTTCCAGCTGGGCCGCGTGCTGATCGTCGCACTGGTGCTGACCGCCGTGGTGGCGGGCGGTGCCATCTACTACCTGCAGGAATACGCCTACTACGAGCGTCTGGAGGGCGAGGCCATCGCCCTGACCACGACCGACGGCACCCGGCAGCCCTTCCCTGCGACGGGTATCGAGGCCATTGATGCCTATTCCTCGCCGATCCGCTATCGCGCCTGCTTCACCTCTGCCGCGGCGACACCCGACATGTCGGGCTATGTGCCCTATCCCGGGGCGGAACCGCTGCAGGGGCCGCGCTGGTTCGGCTGCTACGATGCAAAGGAGATCGGCGCGGCGCTGGAGACCGGGCGCGCCACGGCTTACCTGTCGCAGCAGGACGTGAGCTATGGTGTCGACCGGGTCGTCGCCATCGACGCCGAGGGCCGGGGCTGGGTCTGGCACCAGATCAATCCCTGCGGCGCCGAGGTCTTTGACGGCCACCCCGCCCCCGAGGGATGTCCTCCGGTGCCCGAGGGGATCGCCCGGCAATAGGCGATGCCTCCGGCGGGAGTATTTTCAGCCTGGTGATGATGCAGGGGGCGGCCATGAGGCGGCCCCTTTCCTGTCGAGAGCGGGCACGCTCTTCGGGGAAAAGTGGGGAGCGTCTTCGGCGGAGGGCGGGGCCCGCGTCGAGGTCGGCATGGGGCCGGGGGAGGTATCTTGCCCGGTCCGGCAAGGCGCTGTTGCGGGCCGGCGGTCGCGGTGGCGCGGCGGGCCTGTCGGCCCTTTGCCGCCTCGCCCCCTCTGGACGCCCCGGCGCCCCTTCGTTATTCCCTGCCGGCAACCAGCGTGCCCCGGCACGCCCCAAGCACCGGATGGACGTGACATGCCCGATCTCCTGATCGAACTCTTCTCCGAGGAAATTCCCGCGCGGATGCAGGCCCGCGCCGCGGAGGAGCTGAAGAAACGCATGACCGACGGATTGGTCGAGGCCGGTCTGACCTATGCCGGGGCCTCTGCCTTCCACACCCCCCGACGCCTGACCCTGACGGTGCACGGTCTGCTCGCCGAAAGCCCCATGGTGCGCGAGGAACGCAAGGGCCCCCGGGTCGACGCGCCCGAGAAGGCCATCGAGGGCTTCCTGCGTGGTGCCGGCCTGAGCCGCGACCAGCTGGAAGAGCGCGACGAGAAGAAGGGTCGCGTCTTCTACGCCGTGATCGAGAAGCCGGGCCGCCCGGCCGCCGGGATCGTCGCCGAAGAGCTGGAAAAGATCATCCGCACCTTCCCCTGGCCCAAGTCCATGCGTTGGGGCGCGGGCAGCCTGCGCTGGGTGCGTCCGCTGCATTCGATCCTCTGCATCCTCTGCGATGAAGGAGGCGCGTCGGTCGTGCCGCTGGATATCGACGGCATCACCGCTGGCGACAGCACCGAGGGCCACCGCTTCATGGCGCCGGGCCGTTTCGCCGTGCGCGACTTCGAACATTACCAGACCGAGTTGAAGCGCCGCTTCGTGGTGCTGGATGCCGGTGAGCGCGCCGATGCGATCTGGCAGGAGGCCTCGAACCAGGCCTTCGCCTCGGGGCTGGAGCTGGTCGAGGACAGGGGCCTGCTGGCCGAGGTTGCGGGCCTCGTCGAATGGCCCGTCGTCCTGATGGGCGAGATCGGCGCCGAGTTCCTCGAGCTGCCGCCGGAGGTGCTGCAGACCTCGATGAAGGAACACCAGAAGTTCTTCTCGGTGAAGAACCCGAAGACCGGCCGGATCGAGCGTTTCGTCACCGTCGCCAACCGAGAGACCAGGGACAACGGTGCCACCATCCTCGCCGGCAACCAGAAGGTGCTTTCGGCGCGCCTGTCCGACGCCAAGTTCTTCTGGGAAAACGACCTGCGCGTCGCGCAGAAGGAAAAGATGCAGCCCTGGCGTGACCAGCTGGCCAATGTCACCTTCCATGCCAAGCTGGGCTCTCAGGCCGAGCGGATCGAGCGCATCGCCGCGCTGGCCGCCGAGATCGCCCCGGCGCTTGGCGCTGACGCCGACCTGGCCGCCGAGGCCGCGCGCATCGCCAAGGCCGACCTCTCCTCCGAGATGGTCTACGAATTCCCCGAGCTGCAGGGCCTGATGGGCCGCTACTACGCCGAGGCCGCCGGTTTCGCCCCCGAAGTGGCGGCTGCCTGCGAAGAGCATTACTCGCCCCTCGGCCCGACCGACGACGTGCCCTCGGCCAAGGTCTCGGCCACCGTGGCGCTGGCCGACAAGCTGGACACGCTGACCGGCTTCTGGGCGATTGACGAGAAGCCGACGGGCTCGAAGGATCCGTTTGCGCTGCGCCGTGCGGCTCTGGGCGTGATCCGGATTTTGCTGGAGCACAAGTCGGTGTTGCCGCTTCAGGCGACCTTCGTGAAATGCCATGGGCTTTCCGAGGACGTCGCCGCGGACCTGCTCTCCTTCTTCCACGACCGCCTCAAGGTCCATCTGCGCGACGAGGGCGTCCGCCATGACGTGATCGACGCCTGCCTTGCGATGCCGGGCAATGACGATCTGGTCTCGATGGTCGCCCGCGCCCGGGCGCTCTCCGAAGTGCTGGGCACCGAGGACGGCGCCAACCTGGTGCAGGGCTTCAAGCGGGCCAACAACATCCTGACCAAGGAAGAAGAGAAGGACGGCGTGGCTTACGAGTTCGGTGCCGACCCGAAATTCGCCGAGGCCGAGGAAGAGGTCGCCCTGTTCAACGCGCTGGAAGCCGCCAAGCCGAAGCTCGACGCTGCCAACAAGGCCGAGGATTTCGCCTCCGCCATGGCCACCCTCGCGACCCTGCGCGCGCCCATCGACGCCTTCTTCGAGGCCGTTCAGGTGAACACCGACAACGAGGTCGTGCGCCGCAACCGTCTGAACCTGCTGTCGACCATCCGCTCGACCGTGCTGCAGGTCGCCGACCTGACCCGGATCGAGGCCTGAACGCGCGGCGCCGCCGGAGGCCTCCGGCGGGAGTATTTTCAGCCTGGTGATGATGCAGGGCGTGCCTTCGGGCGCGCCCTGTCCGTTTCCGCGCCGACCCTGTTGCATCACCAGGCTGAAAATACTCCGGGGGGACCTCCGCAGGAGGTGGGGGCAGGGCCCCCTCCACCCTGTGGGCCGGGTGCAATGGCTGCCCGTCGCGATGCCGGGCCGCCGGGAATCTCCTTGCCCCGAAGCCCGCCACGTCTATGCTGCCCGCACCATCTCGCGGGCCCTTACGGCCCGTACTGGGGGGCCGGTGCCGCATCACGATCCGCATGTCACGCTCATCAGCGAAACCGCCCCCGTGGCGACCAGCACCCATGGCGGCAGGGCCAAGTGCCTGCAGCGCCTCGTGCGCCTGTCGCTGCCGGTGCCGCAGACCGTGGCGCTGTCCTTCAAGGCGGTCAATGACATCGCCGAGGGTCGTCTGCCGCCGATGGCCGACCTGCTGGATCCCTTCGGCGAGAACCCCTTGCTCTGTGTCCGGCCTTCCTCGGAGGATCCCGACTGGGGCGGCCCCTCGGCGGTGCTGAACATCGGCATGAACGACGCCACCCATGCCCGCCTGTCCGCCAAGATCGGCGCCGAGGCCGCCTCGGCCCTCTACAAGAGCTTCGTGCGGACCTATTCGGTGCATGTGGAACGGCTGGACCCCGACATGTTCGAGGATCTCTCCGCCTCGGGCCCCGAGGCGCTGGCCGAGGCCCTGCGCGCCTATCGCGAAGAGACCGAAGAGGATTTCCCCCAGGACGCGGGCGTGCAGCTGGCCGCGGTGCTGAAGAGCATGGCGCGGGCCTGGCGGGGTACCACGGCGCGGCTGCTGCGCCAGGCCAAGGGGGCGCCCGCGGATGCGGGGCTTGGCCTCGTGGTGCAGGAAATGGCGCTTGGCCTCGGCAACGAGGGGGAATGCGGCTCGGGCGTCATGCAGCTGGTCTCTTCGACGACCGGCCAGCCGCGGATCACCGGGCGCTATCTCAGCCAGTCGCAGCACCGCGAGGCGCTGCGCGAGGACAGCCGGTCGCTTTACCTCGCGCGGGACAAGCGCGGCCCCTCGCTGGAGGAGCTGGCCCCCGAAGCCTACGCCAAGCTGGCCGAATACTGCGAGCTGATGCGCTATCGCCTGCGCGAGGAGATGCAGACCGAGTTCACCATCGAGAACGGCAATGTCCACGTGCTGGATGCCCTGCGGGTGCAGCGCAGCTCGCGCGCGGCGGTGCGCATCGCCGTGGCCCTGGCCGAGGACGGGGTGATCCCGCGTGACGAGGCGCTGTGTCGGGTCGATCCCCGGGCGCTGAACGAGATGCTGCACCGCCAGGTCGACCCCGCCGCGCCGCGCGACGTGCTGGGCACCGGCATCGCCGCCTCGCCCGGCGCCGCGACTGGACGGTTGGTGTTTTCCGCCGCCGCTGCCCAGGCCGCCAAGGCGCGCGGCGAGGCCAGCATCCTGGTCCGGCGCGAGACCGGTCCGGAGGACATTCGCGGCATGCATGCCGCCGTCGCCGTGATGACGGAACGCGGCGGCATCACCTCTCATGCCGCCGTGATCGGGCGCGGGCTGGGCCTGCCCTGCGTGGTCAGCTGCTCGGGCCTGGGCTTCGACATGAAGCAGGAGCGCCTGAAGGCCGCCGACGGCAGGGTGCTGAAGGCGGGGGATATCGTCACCGTCGATGGCACCAACGGTGCCATCCTGGCCGGAGAGACGCCGCTGATCGAGGCGGCGCGCGACGATGCCTTCCAGGCGATGATGTCCTGGGCCTGGGACTATTGCGATATCGGCATCCGCGCCAATGCCGACACGCCCGCTGATGCCGAGGTCGCCCGCCGCTTCGATGCGCAGGGCATCGGCCTCTGCCGGACCGAGCACATGTTCTTCGATCCCGGGCGCCTGACGGTGATGCGCGAGATGATCTTCGCCGATGCGCCGGCCGACCGCCGCACCGCCCTGGACCGCCTGCTGCCCATGCAACGTGCGGACTTCACCGAGCTTTTCCGCATCATGCAGGGCAAGCCGGTCTGCATCCGCCTGTTCGACCCGCCCCTGCACGAATTCCTGCCCGCCGACCGCGCCGGCTTGCGTGAGCTGGCCGAGGCGCTGTCCCTGCCGCTGTCGGACGTGACCCGGCGGGTCGAGTCGCTGTCGGAATACAACCCCATGCTGGGCATGCGCGGCGTGCGCCTCGGCATCACCGTGCCCGAGATCTACGAGATGCAGGCCCGCGCCATCTTCGAGGCCACCATCGAGGCCTCGCGCGAGGGCGATCCGGTGGTGCCCGAGATCATGATCCCGCTGGTTTCGGCCAAGCGCGAGGTCGAGATGGTCAAGACCCGCGTCGATGCCGTCGCCGCCGCCGTGCGCAACGAGACCGGCAAGAACTTCACCTATCGCCTCGGCGTCATGGTCGAGACCCCGCGCGCCGCGCTGCGCGCCGGCGAGATCGCCCCCCATGCGGCCTTCCTCTCGTTCGGCACCAACGACCTGACCCAGATGACCTATGGCCTGTCGCGCGACGACGCCGGCAAGTTCATGTCGGCCTATGTCAAGCAGGGCGTGTTCCCCGAGGATCCTTTTCACACGCTCGACACCGACGGGGTGGGGGAACTGCTCATGATCGGGGCAGAACGGGGCCGTGCCGCACGTCCCGACCTGATCCTGTCGATCTGCGGAGAGCATGGCGGAAACGCCGAATCAATCGCCTTCTGCCGCGACGCGGGCTTTGACTATGTCTCCTGTTCGCCCTTCCGGGTGCCCGTTGCCCGGCTGGCGGCGGCACAATTGCGCATACGCCCGACATTGCCTCCACGGGCCTTCAAAACGTCCTGATTTCAGCAAGTTAAACTGCTTCTAAAAGTGTCGGAGTTATTAAGGTCTTGATAAGGAACGGCTGTTTGACTGGGGGTGGTCTGGACGCCTGAGGCACTTTTCGCTACGGAACCAGCCTGGCGGCGTCCTCGGGGCGTGCAATCATAGGTTGGTGACATGCGATTTCTGAACTCTCTCTTCCCGGTCCTGCTCTCGGCCATGATTGTTACGGGTGGCGCTGCCCAGGCGCAGAACCCGCTGACCGAGGCGATGCAGACCGAGGCCGAGGGGTTGAAATCGGTGCCTGATGCCCGCCTTACCTCGCTGCTGAAACGACCGCGCGCGGCCAGTGCCACCGGCATCGAATACTCGCGCGAGTGGCTGGCCCGGCAACCGGCCGCCAAGGGCGGGGACGAGTTCCAGTGCCTCGCCGAAGCGCTCTACTTCGAAGCCAGGGGCGAAAGCGTGAAAGGCCAGTTCGCTGTGGCCGAGGTGATCCTCAACCGTGTCGACAGCCCGGTCTTTCCGTCCTCCGTCTGCGGCGTGGTGCATCAGGGCACCGGGCGCAAGTTTGCTTGCCAGTTCACCTACACCTGCGACGGCCGCAAGGAAGTGATCCATGAACCGGCCGCCTATGCGCAGGTCGCCAAGATCGCCGCCGTCATGCTGGCCAAGGGCACCGAGCGCCCGCTGACCGACGGGGCGACCTTCTACCACACGCTGCACGTCAGCCCGAAGTGGTCGCGCAACTTCGACAAGACCGCCACCATCGGCGTGCATGAATTCTACCGGATGCCGACCCGCCTGACCCAGAACTGAGGTCGCGCTGCCCGGCGTGCCTCGCGCCCGCATCCCGGGGGCCGATGGCCCTCTCTGCGAACCTGTCGCCCCTGCCGCCGCTCGAGCTCGGCGAACTTCCTGCCGGATCCCTTCGCAGCTGCCCGCCGCTGCAGCACGTTTTGTGCGATATGTGACCGTTTGGAATTTATTCACGCATAGTCTCGGATTATCGCTGGAGTCGCCCTGCCATTCGGCGCAAACTTCCGGGGGCAACCCGTGCGCTGGTTGACCCTGTCCCAGCGAACGGAGCGACCGTGTCCCAGACTTCCCCAAGCACCGCCCCAAGGACCCCGGATACCGCCGCGCCAGCCGCCTGCCGGGCCCGGCCGCTGACGGCCGAAGCCTTTGCGCCCTATGGCGAGGTGGCCCGCGCCGGTGAGGGACAGGTGAAGCAGATCCGCGACGGGCAGGCGCGTCTCAGCAAGTCGCCCGCCGCGTTTCCGCATCTGCCCGAGGCCCCGGCGGCGGCGCTGGACTTCTACGAGGTGCAGCCGAACGCCCTGCCTCTGCGGGCGAGCATGATCGAGCGGCACCCCTTTTCGACCCAGCTCTTCTGCCCGATGCAGGGCGGGCGCTGGCTGGTCGCCGTCTGGCCCGAAGGGCCCGGAGGCGCGGTCGAGGCCTTTGTCGCCGGCCCCGGCGACGTGGTGACCTATCGGCCCGGCATCTGGCATCATGGTGTCGTGGCGCTGGACCGTCCCGCGACCTTCGCCTCGCTGATGTGGAAGACACCTGAAGGGCAGGGCGATACCGAGTTCGTGCCCCTGCCGGAGCCGGTCCTTGTCACCTGGCCCGAAGTCGAAGAGCCCGCGAACGGGACGGCTGGGGAATGAGCCTCCGCCTTGCTCTCGACCTTGGCGCGCGCTTTGCCGATTTCGTCGCCTGGGATGACGCCGGGGTGCGGATCGCCAAGCAGCCCAACGGGCCGGACCTTGCCGCGGTCCTGCGGGCCGGGCTGGCCGGCCTGGGCCTCTCCGCCGGCGACCTGCACAGCCTGCGCGTGGTCACCACGGCTCCGCTCAATGCACTGCTTGACCGCGCGCCGGCGCCAGTGGCGCTGCTGACCAGCCGGGGCTTCGCCGACACGCTGCGGCTCGGGCGCCAGAACCGCGCCGCCCTCTATGATCCGGTGGCGACCTCGCCCGCGCCCTCGTTCCTTGTGGCGCCCGGGCATATCCACGAGATCGGCGGCCGCCTTGCCGCTGACGGCACCGAGGTCGCGCCCCTCGACCTGGCCGACCTCGACCGCGCCATCGAGGCGCTGCAGCGGCTGGATGTCCGCGCCGTGGCGGTCTGCTTGCTTTTCTCGCATGTCGATCCCCGTCATGAACAGGCGGTGGCCGCGCGCCTGCGCGCCGCCTTGCCCGACGTGGCGCTGAGCCTCTCGCACCAGGTTGATCCGGCACCGAGGGAATACGACCGCACCGTTTCGGCGGTGCTGGACGCCTGGGTGGCCGCCCGGGCGCAAAGCCTGCTTGCCGAGTTGCGGGCCGGGCTGGGGCCCGCCTTCACCGGCCGGATCCTGCTGGGCGACGGGCGCGGCGTACTGGTGCCGGAAGAGACCTTCGCGCGCCGTCGCGCGCTGTTGCTGACCGGGGGCCCTGCTGCTGCTGCGCGGGCAGGGGCGGCCAGCGGCGATGCCGGCGCCGAACGGCTGATCCTCGACATCGGCTCGCAGAGCGCCGATATCGCCATGGTGCGGGGCGGAGAGCCGGTATCGGTCAGCCATGGCCGCTTTGCCGGGGTCGATCTGCGCGCCACCATGGTCGACATGGCCAGCCTGCCGCTTGGGGGTGCCCGTCGGGTGCGCCGAGACGCGGCGGGAGAGCTGCACTTCGATGCCGATGATGCTGCCGCACCCTCGCTGGACGATGCGCTGGCGGTGCTGGGGCTTCTTCCCGATGCCGACGGCGGGGCAGCGCGTCGCCTTGCCTGCCTCGGGGAGGATGACGGCGTCATGGCCTCGCAGATCGTGACGGCGGCGGCCCGCCAGGCGGCGCTGGCGTTGGTCGGCCATGCGACGCGGCGCAACCTCGATCCGTTGCGGGCAGAGCTTTGCGTCATGGGCGGCACGGGGCCGTTGCTGGCCACGGCGATCGCCGACCAGATCGGCCTGTCCGCTGTCATCGTGCCCCGGGCGCCGGGCGCCGCCGGGGCCATGGGCCTGGCCCAGGCCCCGCAGCGGCAAGAGGCGCTGCACCGGCTGGACCGCGCGCTGGACAGCCTCGACGACGCGGCGCTTGCAGAAGCGCTGGACCGGCTGGAGGCCGATGTTCCGGGCGGCGGGACGCCGGTCTTTACCCTGACCCTGGCCGCCCGGACGCAGATGCACCCGATCGAGCTGGTGCTGGAGGCACGCCCGGCCTCGGTCGCGGCGATCCGCGAGGAGCTGCGGCTGGCCTATGATCAGCTCTACGGCGTGACCCCGCCCGGCGCGGGGCATCTCTTCTCGCTCCGCCTGCACCGGGACAGGGCCGGACGGCTGCCGCCGATGAAACCTCTCGTGGCCGGGACGCCCGGGGGCGATGCGCCGCGCCTCCTGCCGACGGAGGCCGGGGCGATCCACCTGCCGGAGGGCTGGCAGGCCGTCGCCGGGGCAGGGGCATGGACACTGACGAGGATCCCGCGATGAGCGATACCCTGAAGATCCTGCAACTGCGCCTCGACGGGCTGGCCGAGACCATGCAGCAGACGCTGCTGCGCTGCGCCGTCTCGCCGGTGGTGCGCGAAGGGGCCGATGCCTCCTGCGCGCTGTTCTCGGCGCGGGGCGAGCTGCTGGCCCTGGCCGAGGCGATCCCGCTTCTGCTGGGGGCGCTGCCCGGCTCGGTGCAGGCGATCCTTGCGGCCTATCCGGCCTCGGGGATGCGCCCTGGCGATATCTACCTGACCAACGATCCCTTCTCGGGCGGCACCCACCTGCCGGATATCGCGGTGATCCAGCCGATCTTCGCCGAAGAGAGGCTTGTCGCCTTCTCCGCCAGCCTGCTGCATCACCAGGACATCGGCAGCACCCGCGCCGGTTCGGTCCCGCCCGATGCCAGCGAGATCTTCCACGAGGGCCTTTGCCTGCCGCCGATGCAGGCCGGGCGCGAGGGGCGTTTCGACGCGGCCTTCGGGCGGCTGATCGCGGTCTCGTCGCGGGTGCCGGACGTGGTCATGGGTGACCTCGAAACCCAGATCGCCGCCGGTTTCCGCGCCGCGCAGGGCGTGGCGCGGCTGGCCGCCGAGGCCGGGGCGGCCGCATTCCTCGCCGCCTGCGAGGCGCTGCTCGACCGGGCCGAGGCCGAGACCCGCGCCCGGCTGGCGGCGCTGCCCGCTGGGCCCTTCCGGGGCGAGGATGCGCTGGATCCGGTCGAGGGGCTGGGCCCCTGCGCGGCGCGGGTCGCTTTGAGCTTCGAGGCGGGCCAGATGATCGCCGACTTCGAGGGCAGCTCTGCCCAGGTGCCGGCGCCGGTGAACTGCGTGCGCTCGGGGCCCTTGTCTGCCTGTTTCTACGGGTTGCTGACGCTGATGGAGGCGGGGGCGCTGCGCAATGGCGGGGTGCTGCGCTGCCTCGAGCTGCGCCTGCCCGAGGCCAGCGTGGTCAATGCCGCGCGCCCGGCAGCGGTCAACGCGCGGATGAACATGGTGCGCTGCATCACCTCGGCGCTGCTCCAGGCGCTCAGCCAGGCTGATGGCGCGCGGATGCCTGCGGCCAACTCCGGCATGTCCTTCGTCATCGCCTTCTCGGGCACCGACGCCACCGGCAAGCGCTTCCTGTCGACAGAAATCGTCGCGGGCGGCGCCGGGGGCGGCCCCGGGGCGGATGGCTGCGCCGCGATCTCGACCGACGTGGGCAATGCGATGAACATCTCTGCCGAGGCGCTGGAGGCCATGGTGCCGATGCGCCTGCTCTCGGCCGAGATCCGGCGCGGCTCGGGCGGGGCAGGGCGCTTCCGGGGCGGTGACGGCGTGGCGCGCACCTACGAGGCGCTGGCCGACGGCATCGCGGCCTCGATCCGCGGAGAGCGCTTTGCCCGCGTGGCGCAGGGCGCCCATGGCGGTGGCGCGCCGAAGGGCTCGGCGGTGACGGTGTTGCGGACGGACGGGACACGCGAAGAGCTGAGCGCGCGCTCGGCGATCACGCTGAACCGGGGCGACCGGGTGGTGATCGAAAGCTCGGGCGGGGCCGGCTACGGCGCCCCTTAGGGCAGGGCGGTCCGGGGCGGGCGGCCGAGATGGAAAACGGGCGGCAGGATCCCTCCTGCCGCCCGTTTCCGTCGTGTCAGTCGTCGTCTTCGGACCGTGCCACGGGATTGCGGCGCAGCAGGCGGGCGCGCAGGCCCGGCAGGAAGACCGAGGCGAGGAACAGCAGGCTGAGGGCCATGAAGATCGAACTGATCGGGCTGGTGAAGAACACCGTCGCATCGCCGCGCGACAGCAGCATGGCGCGGCGGAAGTTCTCCTCCAGCAGCGGCCCGAGGATGAAGCCCAGCAGGACCGGCGTGGCCGGGAAGCCGAAGCGCCGCATCAGGGTGCCCAGCACCCCGAAGCCCAGCACGACGAAGATGTCGAAGACATTGTTGTCGGCCGAGAAGACGCCGACGCAGATGAAGACGAGGATGCCGGGGTAGAGCAGGTTGTAGGGCACGCTGAGCAGCTTCACCCACATGCCGATCAGCGGGATGTTGAGCACCAGCAGCATCAGGTTGCCGACCCAGAAGCTCATGATCAGGCCCCAGAACATTTGCGGCTCCTGGTTGATCAGGTTCGGGCCCGGGGTGATGCCGTGAAGGATCATCGCGCCCATCAGGACGGCGACCACCGCATCGCCGGGAATGCCGAGGCTGAGCATGGGAATGAAGGCCGACTGGACGCTGGCGTTGTTGGCGGCCTCCGGGGCCGAGATCCCTTCCAGTGCGCCCTTGCCGAACCGCTCGGGGCTCTTGGAAATGCGCTTCTCGGTGGCATAGGCCATCAGCGAGGCAATGCCCGGCCCGGTCCCCGGCAGCGCCCCGACGAAAGAGCCGATGGCCGAGCCGCGCAGCGTCGGGTTGACGATCTGCTTCCACTCGGCCCGGCTTGGCAGCATGTCGGCAAAGCGGATGCGACCGACGTCGCGGATCACCGACTGCGGCTGGCGGATGTTCGAGATGATCTCGGCCACGCCGAACAGGCCCATGGCCACGGCGACGATCGAGAAACCGTCCGCCAGCTCGAACAGCCCGAAGGTAAAGCGGAACTGGCCGGTGTTCACATCGGTGCCGACCATGCCCAGCAACAGGCCGAAGACCACCATGGACAGCGCCTTCATCGGCGAGCCGAGGGTCATGGTCGAGGCGGCGACGAGGCCGAGCAGCATGACCGAGAAGTAATCCTCGGCGCCGAACTTCAGGGCAAACTCGGCGATGGTGGGGGCGAAGCCCATGACCAGAACGATGGCGAAGGACGAGCCGACGAAGCTGTTGATGGCGGTGACGAAGATCGCCAGCGGCGCCTTGCCCTGCTGGGCCATCGGGTAGCCGTCAAGGCAGGTGATCGCGGCGGTGGCGGTGCCCGGCAGGTTCAGCAGGATCGAGGCGGTCGAGCCGCCATATTGCGCCCCGTAGAAGATGCCGGCCAGCATGATCAGCGCATCGGTCGGGTCGAGGTAGTAGGTCAGCGGCAGCGCCAGCGAGATCGCCGCGAGGGCGCCGATTCCCGGCAGGACGCCGACGAAGGTGCCGATCGAGACCCCGATGAAGCAGTAAAGCAGTGCGTGCCAGGTCAGCGCAGTCGCCAACCCGGTCTGAAATCCCTGTAGCAGATCCATCAGGAGGCTCCGAAGGCGTTCAGGGGCAGGCCGAGGCCCCAGATGAAGACGGCGGTGCCCAGGGCCGAGATGAGCAGGGCGGCGAGGGCCAGCCGGCGCCAGTCGCGGCCGCGCTCGCAGAGGGCGCAGATGGCGAAGAGGATCAGCGTCGCGGGCACGAAACCGATGTGCTCGACCGTCATGGCGAAGATCAGGATGGCGATGGCGGTGCCGAGCAGGGCACCCCAGGGGAAGGGATCCTCATCGGGGTCATCGCGGGGCGCGGTCGCGGGGGCCGCGTCGCGGCGCTGCTCGGCACTGGCCTCGATCAGCACCCCGAGGCCCATCAGGACCAGAAGGCAGGCCAGGCCGAGGGGGAAGAAGCCGGGTCCGGGGCGCAGCACCGAACCGAGCGGATAGTTGAGCGATCCGGCGGCGATCGCGGCCCCGAGAAGGACCACGGTGACACCGGGGAGATAGGCGGCGAGGGGAGATTGGGTCAAGGCACGGTTCCGGGGATGAGAGGGCGTGCGAATCGCCGACGGCTGCGGGCCGCCGGCGGTCTGTGCTTAGGCGCTATGATAGGGCCGGGTCACTGCTTCAGGCCAGCCGCATCGACGACCTCGGTCCACTTCTCGACCTCCGAGGCGATGAAGGCCTTGGAATCGACGGGTGTCATGCCCTCGACCAGGAAGCCGCGCTCGCGGAACATGGCCTGCAGCTCTTCGCCTTCCAGGGCCGAGGTGACGGCGCCGTAGAGCGTGTCCAGCGTCTCGGTCGGGGTGCCGTCGGGGGAGAAGAGACCCTGCCACGAGAAGGCGGCATAGGCGGGCAGGCCCGCCTCGGCGATGGTGGGCACGCCTTCCAGCAGGAAGTGCTCTTGCGTGCCGGTGACGCCGAGGGCGGTCAGGCGGCCGGTGCCGATGTATTCCGAGGTCACGAGGATGTCGCCGAACATGGCGTCGATGCGCCCGCCCAGCAGGTCCTGCAGCGCGGCGGCAGAGCCGGAGTAGGGCACATGCAGCAGCTTGGTGTCGGACTCGAGCCCGAAGAGTTCGCCAGCCATGTGCATCGAGGTGCCGACGCCGGGGGTGCCATGGGTGAAGGTCTCGGGGTTCTCGGCAGCATAGGCCAGCACGTCCTCGACCGACTTGAAGTCGCTCTCGCTGTTGACCACCAGCACAAGCGGAGACGAGATCACGATGCTGACCGGGTCGAAATCGGTGACCGGATCGTAGGGCAGGTCATCGCGCAGCGCGGCGCTGATCGCGTTCGAGCCGGTGACCCCCATCAGCAGGGTATAGCCGTCGGCATCGGCATTCGCGACGTAGTTGGCGCCCACGGTACCGCCGGCGCCGCCACGGTTCTCGACCACCACGGGCTGGCCGAGCTGGGCCGAGATGCTCTCTCCCAGCTGGCGGGCCAGCAGGTCGGTCGAGCCGCCGGGGGGGAAGGGCACGACGATGGTGATCGGCTTCTCGGGGAAGCCCTGGGCGGCAAGGGGGGCGGCAAGGCCGGTCATCAGGGCCAGGGCGGCCGCGCCGGTCGTCAGGAAGGTTCGCTTGAGCATTGTTTGTCCTCTACTCTGTTGGAAGTGGCCCTTTGCGGGCCTGTTGTCTTCTCTTTGCCCCGACTGGCCTTCTAGCGGGCCAGTCCCCTTCGGAAACGCTCGGGGCTGAAGGGGGTAAGGTCAATCTCGGGGCTGCGGCCCGAGATCAGGTTGGCCAGCTCGCGGCCGGTGGTGGCCCCGCCGCACATGCCGACGTGCCCGTGGCCGAAGCCCAGCCAGGCGTTCTCGACCCGCTGCGGGCGGCCGATCACGGGCATCGAGTCGGGCAGGCAGGGGCGATGGCCCATCCATTCGGTGAAGCTTGCCGTCCGCATCCCGGGGAACATGGTCTCGCCGACCCTCAGCAGCGATTGCGCCCGCGCGTAGTTGGGCGGCTCCTTCAGCCCGGCCAGTTCCACGGTGCCGGCCAGGCGCAGCCCCATGGCCATCGGGTTGACCATGATGTTCTGCTCGACGGCCATGACGTTGCGGTTCAGCGAGATGCCGGGATCCTGCACCGTCACATGGTAGCCGCGCTGGCTTTCCAGCGGCACGCGGGTGCCCAGCATCCGCGCCAGCTGTGCCGACCAGGCCCCTGCCGCCACGACCACGCCGTCCACCGCCAGCGTCTCGCCCGAGGCCAGCTTCAGCGCCCGGACGATGCTGTCGCTCAGATCGAAGCCGGTCACCCCGTCGTACAGATGCTCGGCGCCGTCGCGGATCGCCTGGGCGTAGATCGCCTTGACCAGCGCCGAGGGATCCGGGGTCGAACCATTGTCGGGCGCATACTGGCCGAAGCCGAAAGAGCCGCGCAGATCGGGCTCGAGCTCGAAGAGCGCCTCGGCCTCGAGTTCCTGCATCTCGACGCCGAGATCGCGACGAAGATTTGCGCCCCATGCCCATTTTTGCGCCATGTCGCGCGAAGAATAGACGTAAAGACAACCGTTGCGCCGCACCATCGACATCGCCCCGGCGCGTTGCAGCAGCGGCTCGTAGGCCTCGAACACCGGGCTGAGCAGGCCGCGCATGGCGCCGGCGATGCGGGTCACCTCGGCTTCGGTGGAATGGCGCAGGAACTGCATCAGCCAGGGCAGGACCCGCGGCAGGTAGTGGCTGCGGATCACCAGAGGCCCGTCGGGATCCAGCAGCCATTTCGGCACTTTCTTCCACATTCCGGGCATCGCGACAGGCAGAACGGCGGACGGAGAGATAGAGCCCGCATTGCCGAAGGAACAGGCCTCGCCCGCCTCGCGCGGGTCGATGAAGATCACCTCGTGGCCGTCCCGCTGCAGCCAGCCTGCCGTGGCGACGCCCACGATTCCCGTTCCGATAATTCCGATGCGCATGGGGCAGGCTGTCCTTGGTGGTCCCTATTGCGAGGATTGTTGAGTGCGGGATGTCACAATACAAACAAAATGAATTTGCAGATCCATCAGGAAACCTTATGCCTCTCTCGCTTCGTCAGATCCGCGCCTTCCTCGCCGTTGCCGAGGCCGAAAGTTTCACCGCCGCCGCCGAGCAGCTGAACCTGACGCAATCCGCGGTCAGCATGCTGGTGCGCCAGCTCGAGGCCGACCTGAAGATCCCGCTGTTCGAGAGATCGGGGCGCGGCGCGCATCTGACAGAGTTCGGAGCCAGCATCCGCCCGACCGCGCTGCGCGTGCTGTCGGATGTCGGCAACATCGCCGATGCGGCGGCCGACCTGCGCTCTCTGCAGCGGGGCCATCTGCGGGTGGCGATTCCGCAGGTGCTGGGCTGCTGTTGGCTGCCCGAGGTGCTGGGCGCCTTCCGCGAGGCCTTCCCGGATGTCGAGGTCAGCATCCACGAGGCCTCGGGCGACGGGGTCACCGAGCTGGTCGAGACGGGGGCGGTCGAGATCGGCATCGGCCCCGAGCGGCCGCTGGTCGCCGGGGTGGTGGGGGACGTGCTCTGGCATGTGCCGATGCAGCTGGTGGTCGCGGCGGATGCGCCGGGGATGCAGCCGGGGCGCGCCCCCTCGGCGCGGGACCTGCGGCGGATGCTGTGGATCAGCTACTCGGATGAATTCAGCGGCATCATCAACCGCACCCTGCTGGGCGAGCCCGAAACGCCCCGACCGCAGGACATGCGGGTGCTCGGCCTGATGAGCGCCATGGCGATGATCGGGCGCAGCCGCTACGTCACCGTGGCCCCGGCCTATGCCGGGCTTTTCGCCGATGTCTTCGGCGTGCGCTTCCTGCCGCTTGAGGGGCCGGCGAACCAGCGCCGCTTTCTCTACTACGTCCGGGCGCGCCACGACCTGTCGCCTGCTGCCGAGATGTTCCTGACCATGGCCCGCGAGGCCGGGCCGAAGGGGGCCCTGCGCGAAGCCTGAGGTGAGGCCCGAGGTGATGGCAGGGGCGGGGGCGCGGGCTGGATCAGCGCAGCGCGGCGGCGATCTCTCCGGCGTGGCGCTGCAGGATCTCGGTCAGGCGGGGGTAGTCCTCAGGGGTGACGGTGCTCATCGGCTCCGAGAAGCCGAGAGCCGCCTCGGCGCTGCCCATGGCGCCAAGCGGGACCGAGATGCCGACCGCGCCGGCCTCGAACTCGCCCGCGACGATCGAGACACCGCTGGCACGGGTGTCCTGAACGGCGGCGGCGATGCGGGCGCGGTCGGTCAGCGTGTCGGGGGTGAAGCGCTCGACCGGGCAGGTCTCGATCATCTCGCGGGCCCAGTCCTCGCGGCCCCAGGCCAGCAGCATCCGCCCGATCGAGGTGCTGAGCAGCGGCAGGCGGCTGCCGACGGTGAAGCCGAAGGTGTAACGGGTGTTCTGCTGTGCCGACTGCGCCACGTAGACCGCCGAGGGTCCGTCGCGCATGGCGAGGCCGACGCCATAGCCCAGCTCTCGGGCGCAGAGCTCCATCAGCGGTTGCACCTGGCGGCCGAACTGGTTGCCGCGCAGGAAGCCCGAGCCCAGCACCAGCACCCGCGGGGTCAGCGAATAGCGGTTCTCGTCCTTGCGCACATAGCCGAGGTGGACCAGCGTCAGCACCAGCCGGCGCACCGCGGCACGCTCGATGCCCGTCAGCCGGGCGATGTCGGCAAGGGACAGGTGGCTGTGCGTTTCGTCGAAGGCCCGCAGGACGGTCATGCCCTTGATGAAGGTCAGCGAGAGGTCCTTGGTTGGAATGTCCGACTGCACGTTTTCTGACCCCGTCCCTTGTCGCCCATACATCAGGCATAAAACTTTCGTCCCAACGTATTGCCCACCGAAAGACGCCCCCGCAAGCTTTGTCTGACTTGACAGGGTAATGGTATATCCACCATGTGGTATATTATCGAACACTCGACGTAAGAACGACGTACTGGGTCCTTCTGAATCCAGTCGCAGATCCAACACGGGAGACCCCACCACATGCTGAGACCCCTTGCCGTTTCCGGCGTCCTGGCCATCGCCATGACTGCCGGCGCCCAGGCGGAAACGCTGCGCTACGCCCACTTCATGTCCGCCAACAGCTGGCAGAATCAGGTGATCTTCGAAGACTGGGCCGCGGCCGTCGAAGAGGCCGCCGGTGAAGACCTCGACGTTCAGGTCTTCCCCGCCCAGACCCTGGGCAAGGCGCCCGCGGGCTATGACAACGCGATGATGGGCATCGCCGACATCGCCTGGACCGTGCAGGGCTACACCGCCGGCCGCTTCCCTCTCAGCCAGATCATGGAGCTGCCGGGCCTCTTCGACACCGGCGCCGTCGGCTCCTGCGCCTTCCAAAAGCTCTATGACAGCGGCGCGCTGGATGCGGAATACGACGAGACCCACGTGCTCTTCGTGCACACCCATGATCCGGGCCACCTGCACACCGCCGACACGCCCGTCTCGACCCTGGCCGACATGAAGGGCCTGAAGCTGCGCCGCCCGACCCAGGTGGTCGGCACGCTGCTGGAGAACCTCGGCGCAGAGCCGGTCGGCCTGCCGGCCCCCAACACCTACGAGGCCCTGCAGCGCGGCGCCATCGACGGCTACATGCTGCCTTGGGAAAGCGTCGAGAGCTTCCGCCTGGCCGAGCTGTCGAACTACCACACCGAGTTCGGCTTCTATGCCCTGGCCTTCGTCGCGACGATGAACAAGGCCAAGTACGAAAGCCTCTCGCCCGAGGCCAAGGCCGCCATCGATGCCAACTCGGGCATGGAATGGGCCGTGACCGCGGGCCGTGGCTACGACGAGGCCGGTGCCAAGGTGCTGGCCGAGCTGCGCGAGACCTCGACCGTGATCGAGCTGTCCGATGAAGAGCGCGCGATCTGGAACGAGGCGGCCCAGGCCGCGTCGGATGCCTATATCGCCGAGCTTGATGGCATGGGCCTGCCCGGTACCGAGACCTACGCGGCCGTGAAGGGTTACGTCAGCACCTGCGAAGCAGAGCTGAACTGATCCAACTGGCCGATCCGGGCGTCTGCCCGGACCCCGGACGGGTCGCCTCTGCGGCCCGTCCAAGCGCTTCATCCAAACTTCGGAACAGCCAATGATAGTAGCTACGATCCGTCGGATCGCCCGCCTGCTCGAGGCGGCAAGCCTTGCCCTCGGTGCGCTGTGCCTTCTCTACATGGTCTGTGTCGTCGGCCTGAACGTGCTGGCCCGCATCGTCTTCGATGCCACCGGCACCGCGCTGAACCTGATGATCCCCGGCGCGATCGAGCAGGTCTCGTACCTGCTGGGCATCGTTGCCCTGGCGGGTCTGACCGCCTCGCTGTCCCATGGCATGATCGCCGTCGACTTCCTGGTCGCGCGGCTGCCGCAACGGGGACAGGCGCTTGTCGCGCGCTTTTGGTTCCTCGTGCTGCTGGCGCTGGCCCTCGTGCTGTGCTGGCTGTTCTACGAGGACATGCTGGCCACCTTCGCCCGCGGCGAGGAAAGCCAGGACCTGCGCATCCCGATGTTCCTGATCTACGGTCTTGCCACGCTGCAAAGCCTCGCCCTGGCCGTCGTGGCCCTGCGCGAGATGCTGATCAGCCAGGGTGACCACGGAGAGATTGCCTGATGACTCCCCTGTTGATCGGCTATGCCTGCATCGCCGCCATGTTCGTGATCCTGATCCTCGGCGCGCCCATCGGGCTGGCCATGGTCACGGTCGGTTTCGTCGGTTTCTCGGCGATCATCGGCATGACCCCGGCGCTGGCGGTACTCAAGACCGCCACCTTCGAGACCATCACCAACTATTCCTACACGCTGATCCCGCTGTTCCTGCTGATGGGAAACCTGATCTCGCGGTCGGGCGTGGCCACGGACCTGTTCCGCGGCGCGCTGCAGCTGACCCGGGGCTGGTCCGGCGGGCTGGCGGCGGCGGGCATGACCGCCAGCGCCATCTTCTCGACCGTCTCGGGCTCGTCTCTGGCCACCGCCTCGACCATGACCCGCGTCGCCTACCCCGAGATGAAGGCCCATGGCTACGATCCGCGCCTGGCCACCGGATCGCTGGCGGCGGGGGGCACCCTGGGCATCCTGATCCCGCCCTCGATCGCACTGATGCTCTATGCGCTGATCACCGAGCAGTCGGTGGGCACCATGTTCCTTGCGGGCATCCTGCCCGGCATCCTGGCCTTCGTCCTCTATATTGTCACCATCCTGATCATGTCGCGCATCTGGACGCCGGACCCCACGGTCGTCCCGGCCCCCGAGGTCGAGACCCGGCCCGCGCGCCGCTTCGAGACGCTGCGCCTCTTCGCGCCGGCCATCGTGCTGTTCGGACTGGTGATGGGCGGGCTCTACGGCAACTTCTTCACCCCGACCGAGGCCGGTGGCGTCGGCGCCGCCCTGTCGCTGGTCTTTGCGCTGTGGCGCCGGGTGCCGCGCGCCGAGCTGGTCGCGGCCTTCGTCGAGACCATCGTCACCTGCGGGTCGATCTTCCTGATCCTGATCGGCGCCGAGGTCTTCGGCTTCGTCCTGTCCACCTCGCAGCTGTCCAACGCGCTGGTCGATTTCCTCGGCAGCAGCGGCTTCGGCAGCTGGGAAGTGCTGCTGGTGATCCTGGTCTTCTACGTCATCCTCGGCTGCTTCATGGAAAGCCTGGCGATGATCCTGCTGACCGTGCCGATCTTCTTCCCGGTGATCCTCGCCAACGGCTTCGATCCGATCTGGTTCGGCGTCATCGCCGTGGTCACGGTCGAGCTGGGCATGATCACCCCGCCCGTGGGCATGAACCTCTTCATGGTGAAGAGCGCCTCGCAGGGCACCAAGCTGTCGACGATCATGACCGGGGTGATCCCCTTCGTGATCACCGATGTCATCCGGCTGGGGATCCTACTGGCCTTCCCGGCAATCTCGCTTCTGCTGACGGGCAGGCTCTGACATGGTCGTGCATCATGGGGCAGGGGCCCTACAGTCGGTAAAGCAACAGCAGGTCAACACGTCAGGCAGGAAGGCAAACGCATGACTTCTTCTCATCAGGACCGCATTTCCGGGGGACGGCTGGCCCGCGACGGCTTGCTGGACGCCACCGCGGTCGAGGCCGCCGCCGCCCTTCTGGACCGGATCGAGGGCAGCGACCTTGAAACTGTGCGCGTGGTCTTCGCCGACCAGCACGGCATCCTGCGCGGCAAGACCGTGACCGCGGCCAGCCTGGGCTCGATCTTCCGCTCGGGGCTGAACCTGCCGGGGACGCTGCTGCTGAAGGACACCTCGAACCGCACCGTCTTCCCGATCTGGGACGGCACCTCCTCGGGCGTGCTCAAGACCATGTCGGGGGCAGGTGACATGCTGCTGGTGCCCGATCCGCAGACCTTCCGCATCCTGCCCTGGTCGCCGCATTCGGCCTGGTTGTTCTGCGATCCCTATACCCGCGACGGCAAGGCGCTGCCCTTCGCGCCGCGTCCCGTGCTGCGCGGCGCCGTCGCCGCCCTGGCTGAACGCGGCCTGTCGCTGACCGTCGGGCTCGAGGTGGAATTCCACGTCTTCCGCCGCATCGACAACCCGATGGGCCATCACCAGGCCGGCATGCCGGGGCAGCCTCCCGCCACCGAGCTGCTGGACCATGGCTACCAGTACCTGTCCGAAACCAACTACGACCGGCTCGAGCCGGTGATGGACATGCTGCGCCGCCATGCCCAGGCGCTTGGCCTGCCGGTGCGCTCGACCGAGGTCGAGATGGGCCCCAGCCAGTTCGAATTCACCTTCGAGCCCGCCTCGGCGCTGGAGCATGCCGACAACATGGTGATGTTCCGCACCATGGTGAAGGAGGTCTGCGCCCGCGAGGGTCTGCACGCCACCTTCATGTGCCGCCCGAAGAAGGACAATACCGCGTCGAGCGGCTGGCACCTGCACCAGTCCCTCGTCGATGCCGGCGGCCGCAATGTCTTCATTCCCGAGGTCGAGGGCCAGCTGACCCCCGAGGCCAATGCCTGGATCGCCGGCCTGCTGGCCCACGCCAGGGAAAGCTGCCTGCTGACCACGCCCACTGTGAACGGCTACAAGCGCTACCAGCCCTACCAGCTGGCGCCCGACCGGATTGAATGGGGCTATGACAACCGTGGGGCCATGGTGCGCGCCCTGATGGCGCCGGGCGATGGTGCCAGCCGGGTCGAGAACCGCGTCGCCGAGCCCGCCGCCAACCCCTACTTCTACTTCGCCTCGCAGATCCTGTCGGGCCTGTCGGGCCTCGAGCAGGGGCTGGACGCCCCCGAGCCGGTCGAGAACCCCTACGACAACGATGCCGCCGCCCTGCCGCCCAGCCTGATCGCCGCCATCGAGGCCTTCGAGGCCGGCGACCTCTATCGCCGGACGCTGGGCGAGGACTTCGTCGACTACATCTCGTTCCTCAAGCGGGCCGAGTGGAAGCGCTACCTCAGCATCGTCACCGAGTGGGAGCAGACCGAGTATTTCGGGATCTTCTGACATGCCCCATATCGTGATCGAATATTTCTGCGACGAGGGGCTGGACCGGCAGGCCGTCCTGAACCGGGCGCTTGAGACGGCGGTGGCCAGCGGGGCGATGAACCGGGCCGACATCAAGGTGCGGCTGCTGCCCTCCGAGGCGATCCTGATGGGGGACGGGCGCGGCTCGTTCCTGCATGTGACGATCTCGCTTCTGGCCGGGCGCAGCGATGCGGTGAAGCTGGCGCTGGCCGAGGCGATGACCTCGGCGCTGCGCGGGCTCTGTCCGCAGATCGGCGCGATCAGCACGGATATCCGCGACATGAACCCGGCCTGCTACAAGAAATCCCTGCTGGACTGACGCCGGGACAGGGCGCAAACGCAAAGGCGGGGCCGAGGCCCCGCCTTCTTGCGTTTCAGGCGTCGCGCTTCAGGCCTGGAAGGGGCGGAAGGCGCTGGCGTCCCCCAGCAGGATGGGGGCGTCGGCCAGCACCTCTTCGGCGCTGATCCGCTTGGCATTGGGCTTTTTCGACAGGCCGAAGCCGGTCAGGTAGGCCGGTTCTGCCAGCCGGATATCGACGGGCAGGGAGGGGTCCTCGCGCGCATCCAGCCAGCGCCAGTCCCCGGCGCCGACAAGGCTGACGTCATCCCCGGAGGCGATCACGGTCAGGGTCATGGCGTCAATCAGGCCCGCATAGGTGGTGTCGCGCAGGTGCAGCGGCACCGGCGCATCTGGGGCCAGGCCCTCGATTTCCATCACCGGAGCATGGCCGATCATCAGCCAGGCCCAAGTGAGCTGGTGGCGCGCCATCAGCTGGCGCACCGACTCCTTCAGGGTGAAATAGCCGTCCAGGATGTCGTGGAAGGGTTCGGCATCCTGACCCGGCAGGGGCGCGATCATACGGTGGCGTCCCAGGGCGCGGCGCGGCGGCGCTCCATGTCGGCATTGACGCTGGCGGCCAGCCAGTCGTCGCTGTCGGCAATGGCATCGTTCGAGAGCGGCCCGACGATCTGCGGCGTCTGCTGGCGATCCTGCATCGGCAGGCGGTCCAGCTTGCCGGTCTCGACAGCCTTGATGGCCTTGCGCAGCAGCAGCCGGTAGCGGACGATGGCGGCATCGCCGCGCCCCAGGTGCTCGCGGGTGCGGTCCTGGATGTTGCCCATGCTCTCCACGGCCCACTGGTCATGCACGTTGATGTCCAGCCCCATGCCCGTGTAGGTCAGCGACTTCTGCTCTTCGGGGTCGAAGTGGTAGTCGTTGGTCTTGTTCTTCAGCGGGGCATAATCGGGCAGGCGGTGCTCTTTCAGGCGCTGCTCGCGCATCAGTTCCTTGTTCACCGGTTTGTCGAAGCTGGTGAACATGGTGTACCAGTAGCAGTTCTCGTCATCGACGGGCACATGCCACTGGGTGATAATCATCTCGCGCGACATCGGGATGCAGATGGCCGAGGGGAAGATCTGGTTGGTCACCCGGACGTGGGTCAGGTCATTCTCCATGTGGCGCAGCGCGGTGATCTTCAGGCCGAAGGGGGTCTCGTCCACCTCGATATCGGGGCGGGGATACTCGCGCAGCACCTGGGTCATCGGCATGTCGAGGTTGGCCGCCTTGTCGCGGAACTGCTTGCCATAGCTGTCCTCGGGGTCCTCGTCCTGCAGGAAACGGTGCAGGAAGGAGGCATGGCCCGGGTCGATGCCGATTTCCAGAGCCTGCAGCCAGTTGCATTCCCACAGGCCCTTGAAGGCGAAGACATGGCTGTCGGGGGCGCGGAAGCAGTCGAAGTTGGGGAAGGCGGGCGGCTCTCCCGGGCCCATGTAGGCGAAGCAGATACCGTTCTTCTCGACCACGGGATAGGTGGCGCCGCCCTCGACAAGGCGGATGTCCTCGCGGGCGGGGTGATGGGTGGGGGCCTCGTCGGCGCTGGCTTGCCGGGTCTTCAGGACCAGCGCGCCGGAGGCGTCGCGCACCAGGACCAGCCGTTCGCCCAGCAGGTTGACCGGCAGCATCGGGTCATCGCCCTGAAGCTCGTCCGTCAGGGCGGCGGGCTGCCAGTAGTGGCGATGCACGGCGCCGGCGGGGGCATTCGGGCCGATCCGGGTAATCTGGTCGTTGAGTTTCTGGGTAATCATGCGGTTGCTCCTTTGCGGGAACGGGGGAAGGGGAGGGCGGACGGTTTCAGTCGGCAAGCGCGGGCGGGGTGCCCTCGCCGGCCCAGGCCAGGATATCGCCCCGGTGTTCGACGACGGTGAAGCTGGGCAGCTTGATCGCCTTGTACATGGTCGAATCCTCGGGCTCGGCGGGTTGCTCGGTGCATTGGCCGCTGCGGTCGAAATGCCAGCCATGGAAGGGGCAGCGGATGCCGTTGTTCTCGTGCCGGCCAAAGCAGAGGTCGGCGCCGCGGTGCGGACAGTAGCGCCCGATCAGGCCCAGTTCGCCTTCCTCGTCGCGGAACAGCACCAGCTTCTGGCCCTGGAAGGTGACCGGGGCGACGGGGCGCGGCGCCTTCAGGACATCCACGGTGGCGATCTTGACCCATTCCGATGTGGGGGTGGCAAGGCTTGGCTGTTGGCTCATCTGTCGTTCCCTGGCCCTGGATCGCCGCCTGTTGCGGCTTCTCTGGGCATTTTCTCGGTCGATAATCGACCAGTTGCGCTTTATTCAAACTTCTCATTGATTTCGCATCCGGTCAATGACAATGATCCGAAGACCATCAGAAGAGGCCCCGGGGCGGGTGCAAAGCCGGGATTTTGGCGGGCTGCCGATCAAAAAGGCATCACCACGTCCCGGCATCTGCCCCGGCCTCACCCCGGTCCCGGTCCGGGTGCAGACAGTTAGAAGAGTAGCGGGAGATCGCATGAGTGCCAAAATCGCAATCGTCGGGGGGGGGCCTTCGGGCTGCTACACGGCGCAGGCCCTCCTGAAACGCGCGCCCGATCTCGAGGTCGACATCATCGACGCCCTGCCGGTGCCCTACGGGCTGGTGCGCTATGGCGTGGCCGCCGACCATCAGGGCACCAAGGGTGTCGCCCGGCAGTTCGCCCGCATCTTCACCCGCCAGAACGCGCAGTTCTTCGGCAACCTGCGGATCGGCCGCGACGTGACGCTTGAGGCGCTGCGCCGCGCCTATGACGTGGTGGTCCTGGCGGCGGGGCTGCCCGGCGACCGTCCGCTGGGCATTCCCGGCGATGACCTGCCGGGCGTCATCGGCTCGGGCGCGCTGACCCGCGCTCTCTATGAGCATCCCGATGCCGAGGCGCTGCCCGAGCTGGGCGAGGCGCCTCTGGTGATCGGCACCGGCAATGTCGCCGTGGACATCCTGCGCCTGCTGGCCAAGACCCCGGAAGAGCTGTCGGGCAGCGACCTCGGGGCCGGTCCCTCGGACTGGCTGGCCGCGCAGAAGATCCGTCAGATCACCGTCGTCGGGCGCTCTTCGGCGGCGGCGGCCCGGTTCTCTCCGGTGATGATCAAGGAGCTGGCAGAGCTGTCGCGGGTCGACCTGCGCCTTGCCGCCGGGGGGAGCGACGCGGGCGAGGTGCTGGCTGCGGCGGTCGCGGGCAGCGCGGGTCCGCTGCCCATCGACTTCCGTTTCGAAAGCCGTCCCGTGGCGCTGGAGCCGCTCGGGGACGGCCTGCAGCTGACCGTCGAGACCCCGCGCGGGCGCGAGACCATTGCCGCGAGTTCGGTCATCTCGGCCATCGGCTTCACCGGCGACGGCAGCTTCGACCGCGACGGCCTGCTGGCGGAAGCGGGCGGCGCGGCGCGTCTCTACGCGGCGGGCTGGTTCCGCACCGGGCCTGTCGGCGCCATTCCCCAGTGCCGCGAGGAGGGCCAGCGCCTGGCCCAGCAGATCCTCGACGAGGTGCAGCCCGACCCGGCCCGCATCGGGCGGGCACTGTTCGCCGGCCGCGCCGGGATCACCGACTTCGACCACTGGCAGCATCTGGATGCGCTGGAGCTGGCGGGCGCCACCGACCAGCGCTGCCGCCGCAAGATCTCTCGCCGGGACGACATGCTTCGCCCCGCAAACCTTCAGGACGCCTGACCCCATGAACATCGCTATCTTTTTCGGAACCGAAACCGGCAACGCCGAGATGCTGGCCGAGGACATCGCCACCGAGCTGGAGGACCAGCACGAGACCACCGTGGCGAACCTTGCCGACAGCGCGCCCGAGGCGCTTCAGGTGGCCGACCTGAACGTCATCGTCTGCTCGTCCTACGATGACGGCGACCTGCCGGCCTCGGCCAAGCCCTTCGTCGAGCGGGTGCAGTCCGAGATGCCCGACCTGACCGGCGTCCGCTTCGCCATCTTCGGCCTCGGCGACAGCGAATATGCCGAGACCTACGGCTTCGGCTCGATGAAGCTGGCCGAGCTGCTGGTCAGCCGCGGTGCCCAAGCGCTTGGCGAGCGCCCAGTGCATGATGCCGCCGGCGACGAGCTGCCCGAGGACATGGCCATGCCCTGGCTGCTCGAGATCATCGAGGCCGCTGACGCCTGATCAACGGGGGAGGGGGTGTCGCGTCCCCTTCGCCGCCCGCTCCCTCGGGTCTCTTCCCGGTGCTTTTGCGCCGCTTTCGCACACCTGTCGCTTTGCCTTTCCGGGCAAGCTCTGACATGAAGGTGCGAAGAAGAAGGGCACGACATGACCGATCAGATCAGCCAGGCTTTCGGCCATCCGCTGGAGCGCTCGAAGGCGCTGTCCGGCGATGTGCCTGCCGACCGGATTTCCCTGCGCGACTACCTGACCGAGGTCGAGATCGGCGCCTTCCAGCAAGAGCGTGGCCGCGTCCAGCGCCTGCGTTTCAACATCGTCGTCGAGGTGCGCCATGATCCGGGCCCGCTGCAGGACGACGTCGATCGCATCCTGTCCTACGACACGATCACCGAGGCCATCGAGGCCGAGCTGGCCGCCGAGCGCCTGAACCTGCTGGAAACCCTGGCCGAGCGGATCTCGGCCCGCATCCTGGCGGAGCCGCTGGCGCTGCGGGTCTTTACCCGGATCGAGAAGCTGGATCGCGGACCCGGCGCGCTTGGCGTCGAGATCATGCGCGCCCATGGTGATGCCCTGCCGGCGCCCGAGGCCACCGCGCCGGGCCAGTCCATGGTGCCGCTGGTGGTCTTCCTCGGGCCCGAGGCCGCGACTTCGGAGGCGCTGCCGGGCTGGCTGGACCAGTTGCAGGCCGGCAAGCGTCCGACGATCCTGTGCTGCGGCCCGGGGCAGGGGGCGCGGCCGGTCTCGGCCTCGCGCCAGGCGCAGCGGCGCATCGACCTGCTGGCCATCGAACAGGCCGCCTGGGTGATTGCGGGGCGCGACCGCCGCTGCGTGGTGGTCAATACCCGGACAGAGCTGGACTGGTCCATGAAGCATGGGCAGATCGCGCTCTTGGCGCCGTCGAAGATCGTGCTGGATGCCGCCGGTGACCGCCCCGATGCGGTTGGCGACGGCACCGCCCTGGCGCTGTGGTTCGCCGAGCAGATGGGCGCGCGCGACCTGCTGGTCGTCGGTGCCCCGGCCCCGGAGGCCCGCGCCGCCACCCGGGTTACCGCGCTGCCCGTCGCGGATGACCTGCCACTTCCCTGAGGTTGCCATGATCTACTACCGTCCCCTGGTCCAGTCCGGG
>NZ_AFPM01000181.1 GCF_000220565.1 Oceanicola sp. S124
ATCAGTGCCATCGCCTACTGTGGATGGCGACCCGCCCGGTCCGAGGTCTTCACCGTCGAGGTGCACAACCGCGGACCGGCGGACAGCTCCTATTCACTGATCACCAACTAGGGCAGGCCCCGCCGCTAGCGCAGCGAAATCCCGTAGAGCAGCTGGTCGAGGAAGGCCCGGGCCTCTTGCTCGGGGTCCAGCGGCGGGGTCGGGAATTCCTGCGGATAGGCCACCAGCCAGTTGATCGCGGTGATCAGGAAGCTGGCCGTCGCGGCGCTGTCGAGCGGTCGGACCGAGCCTTCAGCCATGGCCGCGTCGAGCAGTCCGGCGATATGGTCGCGCAGCCCGTCGCGCCGCTGTGCCGCGCGTTCCTGCATGGCCGAGGGCAGGGCCCGCATGTTGACCATGGTCGTGTAGCTGCCGCCATCGCGCATGACCTCGGTCAGGAAGCGCAGGTAGAAGGCCCGGAACCGCTCGAGCGCGGGACCGTCGGCCGGCGCAGCCTCGCGGGCCCGGTCTCCGGCATTCAGGCTCAGCTCGATGCACTCGAAGAGCAGCTCTTCCTTGTTGCGGAAGTAGTAATAAAGTGCGGTCTTCGTCACGCCGATGCAGTCGGCGATCTCGTCGAGCGAAGTGGCGTGATAGCCCTTCTCGTTGAACAGACGCGATGCCACCCTCAAGGCGGCACGCCGTTTCCTTTCCCGCAGCTCCTCGCGAGAGGCGATCTCCCCGTTCCAGTCTGCCATCTGTCCCTCAGTCAATGTCCCTGTGCGGCGATTCGAGAATCGGATGATCGTCACCGCGATGCCGCCGGAGAATTGTATTGCTGATTAAGCTGAAGCGACATTGTCGCACCGGAAAGACTTCAGACTCGTCAGACATTACGACCTATCCTGCAGGCTGACGTTCGCTTTATTCTGGAATTGCCGTCGGGGAAACCCCACGAACTGACAAAACGCCGTTGCAACAATGAAAGGCCCGCCGCTGACAATGCAGGGCGGGCCAATTCCGAAAGGGGCTTTGCAGTTGTCAGGGGCGTTGCCGCGGGGTCATGACAAAAATGTCATTGGCTAAAGCCCGGGCCTGCTGCTGAAATTTCCAGCCACCCCGCCAAGGGGGCGATCAGGCGCGCGACCATCCAAGCTGCCTTGCCAGGCGTTCCTGGGCGGCAAGGAACTCTGCCTCGAGCTGGTCGACCAGCCGCGCCGCAGGCTGCACCTTGGTAACGGCGCCGATGCCCTGTCCGGATCCCCAGATTTCTTTCCAGCTTTTCGGCTTCGCCGCTCCGAAATCCATTTTCGACGGGTCCGAGATTTCGAGCGACTCGGGATCGAGACCGGCGGCGGCAATCGACGGCTTGAGGTAATTTCCCCATACGCCGGTAAAGAGATTGGAATAGACGATATCCGAGGCGCCGCAATCGGCGATCATCTGCTTATAGGCGCCCTGGGCGTTGGCTTCCTCGGTGGCGATGAAGGCCGAGCCGGCATAGCCGCCGTCCGCGCCCATGGCCAGCGCCGCCAGCAGGCTGTCCCCGCGCGCGATGGCGCCGGACAGGAAGAGGGGGCCGTCGAACCAGGCGCGGATCTCCTGAACCAGCGCGAAGGGCGACAGCGCCCCGGCATGGCCTCCGGCCCCGGCGGCCACGGCGATCAGCCCGTCGGCGCCCTTCTCGATGGCCTTGCGGGCGAAGCGGTCGTTGATCACGTCGTGCAGCACGATGCCGCCGGTGGAATGGGCGGCCTCGTTCACCTCGGGACGGGCGCCGAGCGAGGTGATCCAGACCGGAACCTCGTGCTTGGCGCAGATCTCGACGTCGCGCTCGAGCCGGGTGTTGGACTTGTGCACGATCTGGTTGACCGCATAGGGCGCGGCGGGGCTGTCGGGGTTGGCCTGGTTGTGGCGGTCCAGCTCTTCCTTGATCCGCACCAGCCAGCGGTCCAGCTCGATCGGGTCGCCGGGCTGTTCGCGGGCGTTCAGCGCCGGGAACGAGCCGACGATGCCGGCCTTGCACTGGGCGATCACCAGGTCGGGGTTCGAGATGATGAACAGCGGGCTGCCGATCAGCGGCAGGCGCAGGTTCGAAAGTGTCTGGGGCAGGGGCATGGTTTCCTCCCGTTGCATGTCCTTGCGGAAGGAGTGGCACGCGGCGCCGGGGGTGTCACCTTTGTCGCTGCGTCACGGCGCGGGCGCGCCGCCGTCCGGCAGGGCCCAGAGCGGCGAGACGCAGAGGCCGAGGCGCTCGCCCCGGCGCAGGCGCCTGGGGCTTTGCAGCGGCAGGGGCTCTGCCAGGCCGGGGACCTCGGCGAGGGCTTCCCATGTGCCGCCGCGATAGGTGGCGCGCGAAAGAGTCGCGGTCAGCGTGCCGGGGCTGCCGGGATCGGTGGGCCGCAGCTTCGCGGGGCGGATGACGACCTTTCCGGGGCCGTCGCGACGGCCGGCGCCTGCCAGCAGCGGCGCGCGCAGCGGTCCGAGGTCGGCGCTGTCACTGGCAATCTGCACCGGCAGCACCGCAGCCCGCCCGATGAATCGCGCGACATGTTCGCAGGCGGGCCTGTCGTGCAGGTCTTCCGGGGTGCCGACCTGGGCGAAGCGGCCGTCTTCCATCACCGCGACCTGGGTTGCCAGGGCCATGGCCTCGCGCTGGTCATGGGTGATGTAGACCACCGTCGCCCCCGAGGTCTCGTGGAAGGCGGCCAGTTCTTCCTCCATCCGGTGGCGCAGGTGCGGGTCGAGGTTGGCCAGCGGTTCATCCATCAGTACGACCCCGGCGCCTCCGGCCAGGCAGCGCGCCAGGGCTACCCGCTGGCGCTGCCCGCCGGAGAGTTCCGCCGGGCGCCGGTGCCCGAATTCGGTCAGAGAGACGGTGCGCAGGTGTTCGGCTGCGGCCTCGCGGGCCTGGCGGCGGCCCATCCCCTCGCATTCCAGCGGGAAGGCGACATTGCCGGTCACATCCATGTGCGGCCAGAGCGCATAGGTCTGGAAGACGACGCCGACGTCGCGATCCTCGGGCGGTACGTGATGGCCGGGCCCCGACACGGGGGTCTGGTTCAGCGCGATCTGCCCGGCATCCGGCAGCTCCAGCCCGGCGATCAGTCGCAGCAGGGTGGACTTGCCGCAGCCCGAGGGGCCAAGCACGGTGAAGAAGGCGCCCTGCGGGATCTCGACCGAGATTCCGTTCACCGCCGCATGGGCGCCGAAGCTCTTGCGCAGATCGCGGATCGTGACGGACATGGCGCCCCCGGTTGCGTTTCCGGCGGTGTAATTGGCGCTCTGGCCAATGTTAAGGGGCTGGCAGGTGAAGGTTTTGCGACAGCCGCGCAGCCGTACCTCGACGCGCAGTCAGACGATCACCGTGAGGGTCGTGATCTGCTTCCGATGAGGGAAAGTTGGAGCGGGCGAGGCGATTCGAACGCCCGACCCTTACCTTGGCAAGGTAATGCTCTACCCCTGAGCTACGCCCGCTTCCTTGGCGATGGACTTTCGTCCGAGGTATTTCCTTCAGAGGCATCTCTGCCGATGAAGGCCCAAATTGGAGCGGGCGAGGCGATTCGAACGCCCGACCCTTACCTTGGCAAGGTAATGCTCTACCCCTGAGCTACGCCCGCACCGTTTTGGTGAGGCACGATGTACAAAGACGGCCCGGCGGCTGCAAGAGGAAAATTCGGCGGATCGGCGGAAAATTCCGGGACGGGCCGCGGGGGCGGCCTGCGCTCAGTTCACCGCCCCGCGCAGGCGGGCGAAATAGCTTGCCAGCCGCGCTTCGCTGATGTCGCTGTCGTAGCAGACCGGGGCATAGCCGCCGGGGCGGGACCAGGCAGAGCGCCCGCCGCAGCGCCGCCCGCCGCGATCCACGTTGTAGGGGCAGGGGCAGGAACCGGGGTAGGCGGCGATGCTCTGCCGGATGATCGCCTGCCGCGCGCGGGTGATCTCGGCGCTGCTTGGCGCGGCGGTCTGGCGCTTCGGCGGGGCGGGGGCGGCCAGTTTCGTCGGTTGACCGGAGGGCGCGGGGGCGAGGTAGCGGGCCGAGACCCAGGCCGAGCCCTGCGGCGTTGCCGCCGCGACCCGTGCCCAGCCGTCGCGCTGTTCCAGCACCGTGACCCGGTGGCCCTGCGCCAGGGCGCCGATCACCGCCGATCCGGTGCCGGGACCGGCGCGCATCCTCAGGCTGCTGGCGGTGACGACAAGCGTGCGGCCCGGGGCCGGCAGGGCGGCAGATTGCGGTGCGACACGCGCCGCCTTGTCCGGATCGACCAGTCCGGCGAGCTCGGGCAGGGCAAGGGGCATGGCGCCCCTGTCAGGGTCGAACAGGTCCAGAAAGGCGCTGAGCAGGACGATGCCCGCAACGATCAGCCAGAGCTTCCCACGCATCTTCCGCCTCCCCCTCCCGTTGGCGGTTTCCCGGGAAAGGTTAACGGATCATGGGCGCGCGGGCTACTGTCCCTTGGGTCAGCTTGGCTCGGTCGTGTCGAAGGCGGGGGCGAAGTGCAGGGCGCCCCGGGGCGTGATCCCCTGCAGCGGATGGTACTGGATGTAGGCCGGGTCAAGTCCGCCGTAGTTGAGCCCGGGGCCAGCGACGAAGCCCATGGGGCCGTAGACCCGCGGGTCACCGATCAGGGCGCAGCCCGCGGCACCGAGGGTGCGCAGCCGGTGCAACCCCTCGGCTACCAGGGCGCGGCCGATGCCCTGGCGCTGCCGCGCGGGCAGGACCGAGAGCGGGCCGAGGCCGTACCAGTCGCCCGGGGTCTCCCCGATCCGCAGGGGCGAAAAGGCGACATGGCCCAGCAAATGGCCCGCGTCCTCTTCGGCGACCAGAGACAGGCAGAGCGCGCCGTCACGGCGCAGCTGGCGGACGATCGCGGCCTCGGTGCCGGCGGCATGAGGGGCCGAGGCAAAGGCCAGCCGGGTCAGCCGGTCGATGCGCGGCGGGTCTTCGGGTGTCTCGGGGCGGATCTGCATGGTCCCTTGTGCCCCGGCGGCGGCGGTCTGTCATCCGCCAATCCGCCGAGGCCGGGGATGGTAGGCCCGTCAGGCGCGCCCGACCGTCACCTCGATATTGCCGCGCGTCGCGTGGCTGTAGGGGCAGACCTGATGCGCGGCGGCGATCAGCGCATCGGCCTCTTCCGGATCGACGCCAGGCAGGTCGACACTCAGTGCCACCTTCAGCTCGAAGCCGCCGTCATCGCGCTTGCCGATGCCGACCTCGGCGGTGGCGGTCGCCGTGTCGGGAACGGTCTTCTTCTGCATCCGGGCCACGGCCTTCAGTGCCGAGAGGAAACAGGCCGCGTAGCCAGTGGCGAAAAGCTGTTCCGGGTTGGTGCCGTCACCGCCGGCCCCGCCCAGTTCGCGGGGGGTGACGAGGGCAACCGACAGGGCGCCGTCCTCGGAGGCGGCGCGGCCCTCGCGGCCGCCGGTCGCGGTGGAGCGGGTGGTGTAGAGCGGGGCAATGGACATTTCGATCTCCTGTGTGACGAGTGCGATTCTATCGTGTGCGATATATTGTCCTGATCTACCCGGCTTTCAAGTCTTGTGATAAGATCGTGCGCGATTTATCTTGGCCGCCTGTTGCCGCGCCCCCTGGCGCCGCCCTTCGGGAGATGGACATGGACAGCTCTTCGCCGACCTCGCCCGCAGAGGCGCTGATCTGCTTCAATCTCTACGCGGCCTCGCATGGGTTCATCCGCCTCTATGCGCCCTATCTCGACAGGCTGTCTCTGACCTATCCGCAGTTCCTGGTCCTGCTGTCGCTGCATCAGCGCGACGGGCAGGGGGTGGGCGAACTGGGCACCGCCCTGGGAATGGAGAGCAACACCCTCTCGCCGCTGCTGAAGCGGATGCAGGCCGCCGGGCTGTTGCAGCGGCTGCGCTCGACAGAGGATGAGCGTCGGGTGGTGATCACGCTGACCGAGACCGGACGGGCGCGAGCGGCCGAGGCGGCGAAGGTGCCGGGATGCATCGCGCGCGACAGCGGGATCGGTGAAGAGGACTACCTGAACACCCTGCGCGTGCTGCGCCGCCTGCGCGGCCAGATCGCCAAGGTGGCGGAACAGACCGCAGAGGGCAGGGACGGGCCGGGACCGGCGGCCAGCCAGGCGCGGGCCTAGCGGCGCGGCGCCCGCCAGCCGGCGGCCAGGGCCTCGGCCTCGCTGCAGAACCAGCGCTCGCCCTTGGCGGTCGAGATGCGGGTGCGGTCGTAGTGCTCGGAATAGGGCGTGTGGTAGATCCGCTCGCCCTTGGTGTTGATATTGCCCTTGATCGGGCAGCCTTCCGGGGTCGGCACAGCGGAAGAGGCCTGCTGCCAGCGTCCGGCGCGGTAGTCCCAGGGCATCACCGGTGTGCCCCCGGCCCAGAGGCCGCGCCCCTCGATGCGGGCCACCTTCTCCTGGTCGACATAGGCCAGCCCGTAGCGCCGGTAGGCCACCGCCTGGCCCGCCAGCACCATGGCGGCCCCGATATCGCCCCCCTTCACCTCGCAGCGCGCCAGCAGGCGGTCGTAGGCGTCCCGCTCGGAACCGTGGCAGCGGACGGTGCCTTGCCGGGTGAGCTTTTGCAGGTATTGCGTCGCCGCCCGGCCGCAGGGGGCGCCGTGGCAGTCCTGGCCGCTTTCGGGCGCGTCGATATCCAGCAGCCGCACCACCTGTCCCCGGATTTCCAGTGTGTCCCCGTCGATGATCCGCGCCCGTCCCGAGAGCTCCGCCGCCGGGGCGGCAAGCGGTAGGAGGAGGGCCAGCAGGAGGGCAATCGGCAGCAGGAGTCGCATGGGGAGGCGCATGGGCACCGTCTCTCGTCGTTAACCAAGGTTAACGCAGTCCTAGCGTTCTTCCGGTCATGGCGGCAATCCCTTGCCCGCGCGGCCATTCCGGGGCAGGAGCGCGCATCACCGGTGAAAGGATCGGGTCATGGATTATTCGAAGATGGGCGGGGCCAAGCCCCACAAGGGCACGCCGCGCCACAAGCCGAAGGGCGGAGAGCGCGACGCGCCGCAGAAGGGCCGGGCCAGCAAGGAAGAGCTGCTGGCGCGGATGAAGAAAGCCGCCGAAGAGCGCAAGGCCGACTGAGGCCCGGGGAAGGGGCATGGCCCCCTCATTCCTTCCGGAGCATCGAAAAGGCGAGGGGACCCCGCTCGCCCTCTCCTGAGGGCGACGAGCAAGCGATGAGGAAGGCGTGTCGCCATCCTCGCGCAGAGGCACGGATGAGGTCGCCGGGGCCCCGCCTCCCTGTCGCCGGATGGCGACAATGGACAGGCCACGGGGGCTCTGCCCTCCGTCGCCGGATGGCGACAAATGGACGGGTCACGGGGGCTCTGCCCTCCGTCGCCGGATGGCGACAAATGGACAGGTCACAGTGGCTCTGCCCTACGTCGCCGGATGGCGACAATGGAAAGGTAGAGGGGGCTCTGCCCCCGGTCGCCGGATGTCGAGTCCCCCCGCAGTATCTTCCGCCATCGGGCGAGCAGGGGCGGGGCGTCTGCGGCGTGGCGCGGCCTTTGCCCGGGGGGCAGGCGCAGCTTGCCGGGCGGCGGTGTGCGAGGTGGGCCCCGCACACCGGGAAAAGGTCAGTCCTCGTATTCGACCAGCAGGTCCTTGGCATCGATCTGGGCGCCGGGAGTGACATGCACCGCCTTGATCGCCCCGTCGCGGTCGGCGTGCAGGCCGGTCTCCATCTTCATCGCCTCGATGGTCAGGATCAGGTCGCCCTGCTTGACCTGCTGGCCTGCCGTCACGCCGATGGAGGCGACGACGCCGGGCATCGGGGCGGCGACATGGGCGGCATTGGCGGGATCGGCCTTGGCGCGTGCCGCCGCGCCGCCGGTGACCGAGCGGTCGGGCACCCGGATCACCCGGGGCTGGCCGTTCAGCTCGAAGAAGACCCGCGCCTCGCCGTCCTCATGGGTTTCCCCGACGGCCTGCAGGCGGATTTCCAGGGTCTTGCCGGGGTCGATCTCGGCCGAGATCTCCTCTCCCTGTTCCATGCCGTAGAAGAAGGTCTTGGTGGGAAGGGTGCGCACCGGGCCATAGGCCTCGTGCCGGGCGGCGTAGTCGAGGAAGACCTTGGGGTACATCAGGTAGGAGTTCAGGTCCTCGTCATCTACCTCGGCCCCGCCCAGCTTCCGCGAGATCTCGGCGCGGACCGCGTCGAAGTCGACCGGGGGCAGGTGCTTGCCGGGGCGTTCGGTATTGGGCTTCTCGCCCTTCAGCACCTTCTTGACCAGCGCGGGGGGGAAGCCGCCCGGAGGCTGGCCGAGGTTGCCGCGCATCATGTCGATGACGCTGTCGGGGAAGGAGATGTCACGCTTGGGGTCTTCGACCTCTTCGCGGCTGATCCCCTGGGAGACCATCATCAGGGCCATGTCGCCGACCACCTTGGACGAGGGCGTGACCTTCACGATGTCGCCGAACATCTGGTTCACCTGGGCATAGGTATGGGCGACCTCGTGCCAGCGCTCTTCCAGCCCCATGGAGCGCGCCTGCGCCTTGAGGTTGGTGAACTGGCCGCCGGGCATCTCGTGCAGGTAGACCTCGGAGGCCGGGGCCTGCATGCCGCTCTCGAAGGCGACGTACTGGCTGCGCACGGCTTCCCAGTAGTCCGACATCCGCCGGATTTCCTCGATGTCGAGGCCAGTGTCGCGGTCGGTATGCATCAGCGCCTCGACGATCGAGCCAAGGGTCGGCTGCGAGGTATTGCCCGAAAAGCTGTCCATTGCCGCATCCGCCGCATCCACGCCCATTTCGGCCGCAGCCAGGATCGTGGCGCCGGCTATGCCGCTGGTGTCATGGGTGTGGAAGTGGATCGGGATCGCGATCTCCTCCTTCAGCGCCTTGATCAGAACCCGCGCGGCAGAGGGTTTCATCAGCCCGGCCATGTCCTTCAGGCCAAGGATATGGGCGCCCGCGGCCTCGAGCTCCTTGGCCATGCCGACATAGTACTTCAGGTCGTACTTGGCGCGGTCGGGGTTCAGGATATCGCCGGTGTAGCAGACCGTGCCCTCGCAGATCTTGCCGGTCTCGACCACGGCATCCATGGCGACGCGCATGTTCTCGACCCAGTTCAGGCTGTCGAAGACGCGGAAGACATCCATGCCCGAGGCGGCGGCCTGCTTGACGAAGCTCTGCACCACGTTGTCGGGGTAGTTGGTGTAGCCCACCCCGTTGGAGCCGCGCAGCAGCATCTGCGTCAGGATGTTGGGGCAGGCGGCGCGGATGTCCTTCAGGCGCTTCCAGGGATCTTCCTGCAGGAAGCGGAAGGCCACGTCGAAGGTCGCCCCGCCCCAGCACTCGAGGCTGAAAAGCTGCGGCAGGTTCGCCGCATAGGAGGGTGCTGCCTTGATCATGTCGATCGAGCGCATCCGGGTGGCCAGTAGGCTCTGGTGGCCGTCGCGCATCGTGGTGTCGGTGATCAGCAGCGGCTTCTGCGCCAGCATCCAGTCGGCAACCGCCTTGGGGCCCTTCTCGTCCAGCAGCGTCTTGGTGCCCGGGGGTGCCTCGGGGCCATGGCTGGGCGGATTGGGCAGCTTGAAGCCCTCCGGCAGACCGGCGCGGCCCTTGGTTTCGGGGTGCCCGTTGACTGTCACGTCGGCGATATAGGTCAGCACCTTGGTGCCGCGGTCGGCGGGGGTGCGGAAATCGAAGAGCTCGGGCGTCGTGTCGATGAACTTGGTCGAGTACTGGTTGCTGAGGAAGGTCGGATGCTTCAGCAGGTTCTGCACGAAGGCGATATTGGTGCTGACGCCGCGGATGCGGAACTCGCGCAGGGCGCGGTCCATACGGGCGATGGCCTTTTCGGGGGTCTGCGCCTTGGCGGTGACCTTGACCAGAAGAGAGTCGTAGTAGCGGGTGATCACCCCGCCGGCATAGGCCGTGCCGCCATCGAGGCGGATGCCCATGCCGGTGGCGGTGCGGTAGGCCGAGATCCGGCCGTAGTCGGGGATGAAGTTGTTCTGCGGGTCCTCGGTGGTGATCCGGGTCTGCAGTGCATGGCCGGTCAGACGCACGTCGTACTGGCTGGCCTTGCCGGTGGCTTCCGCAAGGCTCTTGCCCTCGGCGATCATGATCTGGGCCTGCACGATGTCGATGCCGGTGACCTCTTCGGTCACCGTGTGCTCGACCTGCACGCGGGGGTTGACCTCGATGAAGTAGAACTTGCCGGTCTCCATATCCATCAGGAACTCGACCGTGCCGGCGCATTCGTAGTTCACATGGGCGCAGATCTTGCGGCCTAGCTCACAGATCTCCTCGCGCTGCGCTTCCGAGAGATAGGGGGCAGGGGCGCGCTCGACCACCTTCTGGTTGCGCCGCTGGACCGAGCAGTCGCGCTCGTAAAGGTGGTAGATGTTGCCCTGCTTGTCGCCGAGGATCTGCACCTCGACGTGGCGGGCGCGGGTGATCATCTTCTCAAGGTAGCCCTCGCCGTTGCCGAAGGCGGCTTCGGCCTCGCGCCGGCCTTCCAGCACCTTTTCCTTCAGCTCTTCTGGGCCGTTGATCGGGCGCATCCCGCGCCCGCCGCCGCCCCAGGAGGCTTTCAGCATCAGCGGATAGCCGATCTCGGCGGCGTCCCTGGTGATGGCGTCGAAGTCATCGCCCAGCACCTCGGTCGCCGGGATCACCGGCACGCCGGCCTCGACGGCGACCTTGCGTGCGCTTGCCTTGTCGCCGAGGGCGCGCATGGTGGCCGCCTTGGGACCGATGAAGGTGATGCCCGCCGCATCGCAGGCATCGACGAATTCGGGATTCTCGGACAGCAGGCCGTAGCCGGGATGGATCGCATCGGCGCCCGAGAGCTTGGCCACCCGGATGATCTCGGGGATCGAGAGATAGGCCGCGACCGGGCCCAGCCCTTCGCCGATCCGATAGGCCTCGTCGGCCTTGAAGCGGTGCAGCCCCAGCTTGTCCTCCTCGGCATAGACGGCGACGGTCTTCTTGCCCATCTCGTTTGCCGCGCGCATGATCCGAATGGCGATCTCGCCCCGGTTTGCAATGAGAATCTTCTGGAATTCGGCCATGTCTGCTCCCTGAATGCAGGCTATTGGTCGACGGTCGCTCCGCCCTGGTTAACAGGAAACGCGATGCCGCAGCGCAGCGCAACAGCGAATATAATTTGCATGAACAATTATCCCGCTCAGCGAATAGCTTGATTGCACAAGGACAGGCGCCAGTTCGCGAACCAGCGGAACGGAATGGGAACGTCTCTTTCCCTCGCCGCGCGAACTCGCTATTCTGCGCCCATGAGCAGTTATTCCGAAGATGACGCCTTCGAGGCGGCCAGCCAGCCCGTCCGCACGCCACTGTCGCAGCGCGCCATGCAGGGCGCGCGTCCGACCACCTACCTTGACGACCTGAACCCCGCGCAACGCGAAGCGGTCGAGGCCCTGGACGGCCCGGTGCTGATGCTGGCGGGCGCCGGGACGGGCAAGACCAAGGCGCTGACCTCGCGCATCGTGCACCTGCTGTCGACGGGGCGCGCCCGCCCGAACGAGATTCTCTCGGTGACCTTCACCAACAAGGCCGCACGGGAGATGAAGACCCGGGTCGAGCGTCTGCTGGGCGGCGCGGTGGAGGGCATGCCCTGGCTGGGCACCTTCCACGCCATCTGCGTCAAGCTGCTGCGTCGCCATGCAGAGCTTGCAGGGCTGAAATCCAACTTCACCATCCTGGATACCGACGACCAGATCCGCCTGCTGAAGCAGCTGATCCTGGCCAACAACATCGACGAAAAGCGCTGGCCGGCGCGGCAGCTGGCCAATCTGATCGACGCCTGGAAGAACCGGGCCTGGACGCCGGCAAAGGTGCCCTCGGGCGAGGCGACGGCCTTCAACAACCGTGGCACCGAGCTGTACGAACAATACCAGCATCGCCTGCGCGAGCTGAACGCGGTCGATTTCGGCGACCTGCTGCTGCACGTGGTGACCATCTTCCAGGCCCACCCCGACGTGCTGGAACAGTACCAGCGCTGGTTCAAGTACATACTAGTGGACGAGTACCAGGATACCAACGTGGCGCAGTACCTCTGGCTGCGCCTGCTGGCCGGGGCGCACAAGAACATCTGCTGCGTCGGTGACGACGACCAGTCGATCTACGGCTGGCGCGGCGCCGAGGTGGGCAACATCCTGCGCTTCGAAAAGGACTTTCCCGGCGCCAAGACCGTGCGGCTGGAACAGAACTACCGGTCGACCCCGCATATCCTCGCTGCCGCCTCCTCGGTGATCTCGGGGAACGAGAATCGCCTGGGCAAGACGCTCTGGACCGACAAGCCCGAGGGCGAGAAGCTGCGCCTGATCGGCCATTGGGATGGCGACGAGGAGGCCCGCTGGATCGGCGACGAGATCGAGGCGCTGGAGAAGGGCACCCGTGGCCTCAGCCCCTATACCGGGGACGACATGGCGATTCTCGTCCGCGCCAGCCACCAGATGCGCGCCTTCGAGGATCGTTTCCTGACCATCGGCCTGCCCTATCGCGTCATCGGCGGCCCGCGCTTCTACGAGCGGCTCGAGATTCGCGATGCCATGGCCTATTTCCGCCTGGTGACCTCGCCCGCCGATGACCTCGCCTTCGAGCGGATCGTCAACCAGCCCAAGCGTGGCCTCGGCGACAAGGCGCAGCAGAAGATCCAGGTCGCAGCACGGGCAAATGGCACGTCCTTGCTGGATGGTGCCCGTATCCTGCTGCAGGATCAGGGGCTTACTGGCAAGGGCGCGGCGCAGCTGTCGCGGTTCATCGACCAGATCGACCGCTGGCACGAAGTGGCCCGCCTGCATACGACAGCCGCCACACTGGCCGACGAGGATGACGTCATCATCGACGAGGACCGCCCCCAGGCGCCCTTCGGCCACATCGAGCTGGCCGAACAGATCCTCGACGAATCCGGCTACACCGAGATGTGGCAGAACGACAAGACGCCCGAAGCGCCGGGCCGGCTGGAGAACCTCAAGGAACTGGTCAAGGCGCTGGAGAACTTCGACAATCTTCAGGGCTTCCTCGAGCACGTTGCGCTGATCATGGACAATGAGCGCAACGACGACGCCGAGCCCAAGGTCTCGATCATGACCCTGCACGCGGCCAAGGGGCTGGAATTCCCCGTGGTCTTCCTGCCGGGCTGGGAAGACGGGCTCTTCCCCTCGCAGCGCTCGATGGACGAATCGGGCCTCAAGGGCCTCGAGGAAGAGCGCCGCCTGGCTTACGTGGGCATCACCCGTGCCGAAGAGCTCTGCACCATCTCCTTCGCCGGCAATCGCCGCGTCTTCGGCCAGTGGCAAAGCCAGCTGCCCTCGCGCTTCATCGACGAGCTGTCGGAAGAGGATGTCGAGGTGCTGACCCCACCGGGCCTCTATGGCGGCGGATTCGGCGCGGCCTCGGGGGGCTCGGTGCAGTCTGGCATGGAAAAGCGCATGACCGAGGCCAATGTCTACAACTCCCCCGGCTGGCAGCGCATGCAGGCCCGCGCCGGCAATCGCCCGGTCAGCCAGCCCCGCGAGAGCCGCGCCCAGGTCATCGACATGACGGCGACCTCCTCCCACACGGTGGGCGAGCGCGTCTTCCACCAGAAATTCGGCTACGGCGAGATCATCGGCGTCGAGGGCGACAAGCTCGAGATCGCATTCGACAAGGCCGGCGTGAAGAAGGTCGTGGCGAAATTCGTCTCGAACCCAGACGACGTGCCTTTCTGAGGCAGGGCCCCAGGCACGCTTCGCCGTGCCGGGGTGCGCTTCGCGGCGGCGCTGGCAATTTCGTCACTCTCTTGATGCTGTGAAGACGCGCTGCGCAACGGGGGCAGGGGGCTCTGCCCCCTCTTGAGCCCTCCCGGTCTCAATTCACCCCCGGAGTATTTTCAGCCTGGTGATGCACATGGGGCTGGGCGGAAGGGCACCCGCCTTCTCCGTGAAGGGCGTGGCACGCTCCTGTCGGAGAGGGAGGGCGCCCGGCCGGGCACCGTCCCGCCTGCATCATCACCAGGCTGAAAGTACTCTGGGGGTGAGGGCGCGCGCAGCGCGACCGAGGGGGCAGCGCCCCCCTTCTTCCCAATCAGATGTCCTGAAAATGAAAACGGCGGCGCTCAGGGAGGAGGAGAGAGCGCCGCCGTCATCTAACGCGGGTCCAGGGAGGAGGAGAGGACCGGCGTATCTGGGCCAAGTGTCCGGCGGGAGCAGGGAGGAGGAGAGCTCCCGCTGGTCCTGACATCACCGC
>NZ_AFPM01000180.1 GCF_000220565.1 Oceanicola sp. S124
GCCCGGCAGCTCTGCCCCTTCGGGCAGGCCGGTCAGCTCTTCGTCCAGCAGCTTCAGGCCGCGGTCGAGGGTCTGGCGGAAGCGGGTCTCTTCCAGCTTCAGCGTTTCCTCGATCAGCGGCTGTGCCTCGCGCAGCTCGGGATAGGCCTCACCCATCTGACGGACCAGCTCGGGCACCAGGCGGTGCATCAGCGGATCCTGCACGCCCAGCAGGTGCGCGTGGCGGGCGGCGCGGCGCAGGATGCGGCGCAGCACGTAGCCACGGCCATCGTTGGAGGGCATCACGCCATCGGCGATCAGGAAGGAGGTCGAGCGCAGGTGGTCGGCGATCACCCGGTGATGGGTCTTGCCGGGGCCATCGGGGTCAGAGCTGGTCGCATTGGCCGAAGCCTCGATCAGCGAGCGCATCAGGTCGGTGGCATAGTTGTCATTGGTGCCCTGCAGCAGCGCCGCGACCCGTTCGATGCCCATGCCGGTGTCGATGGACTGCATGTCCAGCGCCCGCATGGAGCCGTCCTCGAACTGCTCGTTCTGCATGAAGACGACGTTCCAGATCTCGATGAAGCGGTCGCCATCCTCTTCGGGCGAACCCGGAGGGCCACCCCAGAACTTCTCGCCATGGTCGAAGAAGATCTCGGTGCAGGGGCCGCAGGGGCCGGTCGGGCCCATCTGCCAGAAGTTGTCTGAGGTGGCGATGCGGATGATCCGGCTTTCGGGCACGCCGATCTTCTTCCACAGCTCGAAGGCCTCGTCATCGGTGTGATAGACGGTGGTGTAGAGACGCTCGGGCGAGATGTCGAAATGCTTGGTCACCAGTTCCCAGGCGAAGGGGATGGCTTCGGACTTGAAGTAGTCGCCGAAGCTGAAGTTGCCCAGCATCTCGAAGAAGGTGTGGTGGCGGGCGGTATAGCCCACGTTGTCGAGGTCGTTGTGCTTGCCGCCGGCGCGGACGCATTTCTGCGCCGTGGTGGCGCGCACGTAGTCGCGTTTCTCGACGCCGGTGAAGCAGTTCTTGAACTGCACCATGCCCGAGTTCGCGAACATCAGCGTCGGGTCGTTCCGGGGAACCAGCGGAGAGGAAGGCACGACGGTGTGCCCCTGCTTCTCGAAGTAGTTGAGGAAGGTCGAGCGGATTTCGTTCAGCGTCTTCATTCTTGGCGGCCCTTGTTCCGTTATGTCCCGGTTGCCTGACGGTTCCGCTGATTTAGCGGGCGCGAGGGGGAGTGTCTACCGCCCCCGGCGCCCCCGGGACAGGGATTCGGCGGCTTCCCGGTGACGGTAGGACACCAGGAACGCCCGCCCTGGCCCTGCCGGTCAATCGACGTAGAGCTGGTAAACCCGGATCTTAAGCTCCTTTCCACTGTAGCCGATCCTGCAGCCCTTGGTGTGCGCGCCGATCTCGCCCGGTTGATACCCGCCCCTGTACTCCGCGAGGCAGAGATAGAGCGGCGTCATGTCGGCCTCATGGCCGATCTGGAAGGCGCCGTCCGGAATGGGCGCGCGCGGGGTGTGGTAGCGCCAGCTGCCTGGATCGTTGATCAGGACCTCGTAGGTCGAGAGCTTGTATTCCCGGCCGTTGTGGCCAAAGTGGCATCCGTCGAGGCCGGGGCGCGCCTTGCCGGCGTGGCGCCCGCCGAAGGCCTCGACCGCGCAGACATAGAGGGACTCGCCGTTGCTTTCCCGTCCCTGGGCCCAAGGCCCGTCGAATTCCCGGCCCCCGGAGGCCGCAAGCCAGTAGAGATCCGTCTTCACCTGGGTCACCTGATCTTTGGCAGCCGCAGGCGCCAGGGCCAGCTCCGCCCCGACCGGTGCCATCAGCAGCGCCGCAACGGCGAGGGCAGTCATCGTCATCATGAAAAGTTCCTTGATCGAAATTCCCGGGGCGGACCTCCGCCACGCGCCATGCCAGCTTAGGGCAAATACATTGGAGCGGGGAACAGAATGCACCCACGCCTGATCTGCGCAGCCCTCCGAGGGCGACCGGATACCGCCGCGAAAGGAAAAAGGGCGACCCGAAGGCCGCCCTTTCCGAAGCTCCGGCTTCACTGTCGGGACCAGGCCCGCGCAAGCCGCGACGTCGCGGGCCTCAGCCCTCCATCACGTCGTCATCTTCTTCCTTGTAGCCCTCGCCGAAATCCAGCCCGTGGGCGGCGCGGATCTTGTCCTCGATCTCGAACGAGATATCGGGGTTCTCGCGCAGGAAGGTCTTGGCATTCTCGCGCCCCTGGCCGATCCGCTCGTCGCCGTAGCTGTACCAGCTGCCCGACTTCTCGACGACACCGGCCTTGACGCCCATGTCGATCAGCTCGCCCATCTTCGAGATGCCCTCGCCGTACATGATGTCGAATTCGACCTGCTTGAAGGGCGGGGCCACCTTGTTCTTGACCACCTTGACGCGGGTGGTGTTGCCGACCACCTCATCGCGGTCCTTGATCGAGCCGATGCGGCGGATATCCAGGCGGACCGAGCTATAAAACTTCAGCGCGTTGCCGCCGGTGGTAGTTTCGGGGCTGCCGAACATCACGCCGATCTTCATGCGGATCTGGTTGATGAAGATCACCGTGCACTTGGTCCGGCTGATCGAGCCGGTCAGCTTGCGCATCGCCTGGGACATCAGGCGCGCATGGACACCGACAGAGCTGTCGCCCATGTCGCCTTCCAGCTCCGACTTCGGCGTCAGTGCCGCGACCGAGTCGACGATGACCATCGAGACCGCCCCCGAACGCACCAGCGTATCGGTGATCTCCAGCGCCTGTTCGCCGGTGTCGGGCTGCGAGATCAGCAGCTCGTCCAGGTCGACGCCCAGCTTGCGGGCATATTGAGGATCCAGCGCATGTTCGGCGTCGACGAAGGCGCAGACGCCGCCCTTCTTCTGTTCCTCGGCCACGCAGTGCAGCGTGAGCGTCGTTTTGCCCGAGCTCTCGGGGCCGTAGATTTCCACGATCCGCCCCTTGGGCAGGCCGCCGATGCCAAGCGCGATGTCGAGACCGAGAGAGCCGGTCGAGGTCGCCTCGATCTCCTGGATGGCATCCTTGCCGCCCAGCTTCATGATCGAGCCCTTGCCGAACTGGCGTTCGATCTGCGACAGCGCCGATTCCAGCGCCTTCTGCTTGTTGGGGTCTTTCTTGCCGTTCATGGAAAGTAGATCTGCCGTTGCCATTGTTTGCACCCTTATTTCACACCCCGGGAGGGGCGGCAATCACTGCCGATGTTCGCCTCTTGTTCCCGAGGTATGGGGGCAAAAGAAGAACATTTCAATAAAATTCTTCACGCCGCGACTTTGCGCGAGGTTGGTTAAAGAGTAGTTTACCCTTGCGAAACAGGGCTAAGGGTTAGGAAATGCTGGTATTTTCCAAGGCGCGACTGGTGTTCCTCTCGGTCCCGAAGACGGGCACGACGGCCTACGAATCTGCCCTCGCCCCCCTCGCCGACATCCATGTGTCGAACCCGCCCGAGCTGAAGCATGCGCCGGTCTACCGCTACAACCGCTTCTTCCGCCCGATGCTGGACAAGTTCGTCGGCGAAAACCTCGAGGTGCTCGCCGTGGTGCGCGAGCCGGTGTCCTGGCTCGGCTCGTGGTACCGCTTCCGCCAGCGGCCCTTCATGCAGGGCAAGCCCAACTCGACCGAGGGGATCAGCTTCGACGCCTTTGTCGAGGCCTACACCCAGGGCAAGCGGCCGGGTTTCGCCAATGTCGGCAGCCAGGCCAAGTTCCTCGAACCCGCCGGAAATGGCACCGCCGCCACGACGTTGTTCCGCTACGAGGACCAAGACGGGCTGCGTGCCTTCCTCGAAGCGCGCCTCGAGACCCGGATCGAGACCGCACGGGAGAATGTCTCGCCCGGGATGCAGCTCAGCCTGTCGCCCGAGGTGGAGCGCAAGCTGCGACGCAAATGCGCGGCCGAGTTCGACCTGTGGGAGGCGATCCCCGCCCGACAGACGCCCTGACGGCAAGCCCCCCGATCGCCGGAGGACCACGTCACGCCCCCCCCCCCCTGATCGTCGGGCCCGGCGCGCGCCATCGGCCGGATCAGACCATCTGGCGGCGCACCGTCTCGGTCAGCTCTGCCAGCGAGAAGGGCTTCGGCAGGAAGATCGAATTGGGGATCTTGGTGGCGGATTCGGCAAAGCTGTCCTCGGCATAACCTGACACGAAGACGACGCGGGTATCGGGATGGCTTTTCAGAGCCTCGCGCACCCAGGTCGGGCCGTCCATCCCGGGCATGATCACATCGGTGACGAAGACGTCGATCTTCTGGTCCGTGCTCTCCAGCGTTTCCAGCGCCTCTTCCGCGTTCTCGGCTTCCAGCACCGTGTAGCCTCGCAGGCGCAGCGCGCGGCTGGCGAAGGCGCGCACCGGCGCCTCGTCCTCGACCAGCAGCACCACGCCGTCGGCGCGGGCCACCGCCTCTTCGGCGGGCGGCGGCGGCAGCAGCTCGACCTCGGGTTCGGCCATGTCGCGGGCCGGGAACAGCAGGGTGAAGGAGGTGCCGGCCCCGGGCGCGCTATCGACGAAGATGAAGCCCCCCGACTGCTTGATGATGCCATAGGCGGTCGACAGGCCCAGGCCGGTGCCCTCGCCGACGCGCTTGGTGGTGAAGAAGGGCTCGAAGACCTTGGGCAGCTTGTCGGGTGGGATCCCGCAGCCGGTGTCATCGACCTTGACCGAGACATATTCGCCCGGCGCCACCACCGCGCGATCGCGGTGCATCTCTTCCTCCAGCAGCAGCACCTCGGTGGTGATACGGATCTCTCCGCCCTCGGGCATGGCGTCGCGGGCATTCACCACGAGGTTCATCAGCACCTGTTCCAGCTGGCGCTTGTCGGCGCGGATCTGCGGCAGCACCGGATCATGCGACAGCGACAGCGTCACCTTCTCGCCCACCAGGCGGTTCAGCAGGTGGGTCAGGTCGGACAGGGTATCGCGCAGGTCCAGCGGCTCGGGGCGCAGGGTCTGCTTGCGCGAGAAGGCCAGCAACTGGCCGACCAGCGCCGCTGCGCGGTTGGCGTTCTGGTTGATCTGGATGAGATCGCCGAAATCCGGGTCGCCCTGGTCATGGCGCAGCAGCAGCAGGTCGCAATGACCGGTGATCGCGGTCAGCAGGTTGTTGAAATCATGGGCCACGCCGCCGGCAAGCTGGCCGATGGCCTGCATCTTCTGGCTCTGCACGAACTGGGCTTCGAGCGTCTTCAGCTCTGTCGCATCCGACAGCACTGCAATCAGCGCCACCCGCCCGTCGAAGGGCATCGGCTTGACCGCCACCTGCACGAAGACCTCGATCTCGGAGCGCGACAGCCGCAGGAATTCCGAGCGCGGCTTCGAGGGGCTCTCCACCGGCTGCGAGGCCGCCTCGGAGAGCCATTCCCGGATCGAGCGGCCCAGCCCCTCCATAAGGTCGCCCAGCTCCAGCTCGGGACGGGCGGGGATCGACAGCAGGTGACAGGCGGCGGCATTGGCCAGCTCGATCTTGCCGCTGACCGAGAGGCGCAGGATCGGCACCGGCAGGGCGTCGGCCATGGACCAGATCGTCCCGGCCTCTTCCTCGGCGCCCGGTTCGGCACCGGCTTCAGCCGGCAGCAGCAGCACCTCGCGGCGTCCCGGGCTGCGCGAGATTTCGGTCATGCGACGTTCCTCGGTGCCCTCGCCGGTGCGGATCAGCACCCGCCCGCCCCGGCCCTGCGACCCTTCGAGCACCAGGTCCTCAAGCCGCCGGGGGCGTCCCCCCGCCAGCATGCGCGCCGCCGAATTCATGAAGAGGATGACATCGCCCCGCCCCAGGGTGACCACGGGCAACTGACCGCCCTCGCCCTCTGCCCCGGTGGCGGCAAGATCCTCGACCCGCCACAGCGCCTGCCCCGCCGCCAGCGCCTGCACGCTGAGCCGCAGGTGCCCGGTCGGGGTGACCAGGTCCTCGCTGGCCGCGCCATCGCGGCGCAGCGCCACCAGCAGCCGGCGCACCACCGCATCCGCCGCATTCAGCCGCCGCGCCAGGGCCATCTCGATGGTGGTGGCCCCCGCCTCGTCCAGCCCGGCACGCGCAACGCGATTGGCAAAGAGGATCTCTCCGTCCGGGTCGGTGATCAGCGAGGGCGCGGGATCGCCATCCAGCAGGCCTTGCAGATCCTCGGCAGCGGCCGGGGCCTCGGGCTGCGCCGGGCCGAGGCGGCTGACCACCAGCACCAGCGCCGCCAGGCAGAGGCCACTGGACAACATCGCCAGCGACAGCATCGGGTCGGGCAGCAGCGCCGCCGAGGCCACGAAGAGGAAGGCCAGCACCAACAGGGCCTGGCCCCGCGCGGTGATGCCGCGCCGTGCCAGTTCCAGCTGTCCCTGCCCCGCCCCAGCCTGAGCCAAGCGTCCCTCCTGCACCTCGGGCCGCAGGGGCCGGCCCCATGCCCGCCACGCGGCCCCAAGGCCCCCGTTTCCGCGCCACTGTGATCCGCAAAGGATTAAGCGAAGGTTAACAGATGCGGGTGGAGGGGCCCATTCGTCCAAAGGTTGCATGGGGGCGGGGCGGGATTGCCGGGCTCGGGTCTGGCGGCAGGATCACGCCCGGACCAGCTGGGACAGGAAGAAGCCGTCGCCGCCGTCCAGCGGTGTCAGGGCCAGGCTCTGCTCTTGCCGCCAGCCCGGCGCGCGCGCGAGGAAGGCGGCGATCTGGGCCGCGTTCTCGGCCTCGAAGAGGGAACAGGTCGCATAGGCCAGCCGCCCGCCGGGCGCGACCAGCGGCGCGGTCAGGTCGAGGATGCCGGCCTGGATCGTCACCAGCTCGTCCAGCCGCGCGGCATCCAGCCGCCACTTGCCCTCGGGCGCGCGGCGCCAGGCGCCGCTGCCGGAACAGGGCACATCGCAGAAGACAAGGTCATAGGGGCCCTGTCCGGCGACCTTGTCGGTGTCCAGCAGGCTGACCCGCAGACCGGCCCGCCGGGCCCGCGCCGGCAGGTCCTTCATCCGTTGCGGCGCGATGTCATGGGCGAACAGGCGCAGCTCGGCCCGCGCGCCAAGCGCCAGCGACTTGCCACCGCCACCGGCGCAATAGTCCAGCACCCGCATCCCGTCGGCAAGCGGCACCGCCTCGCAGATCGCCTGGCTGGCGGCATCCTGCATCTCGAAGCGGCCATCCTCGTAGGCGGCGGTGCGTTGCAGCCTGCGCGCCCCTTCCGTGACCTCCAGCGCGCCCCGGGCCAGGTCGACCGGCCGGGCGGTGATGCCCTCTTCGGCCAGCGCGTCGACCAGGGCGGCGCGGGTGGTCAGGGCCCGGTTGACCCGGATGAAGACCGGCGCGCGGGACCGCATGACCTCGGCGACCGCCTCCGCCCGATCGCCGAGGGAGGCCGTGAACTGGGGCCAGACCCAGGCGGGAATGTCCAGACGGGCGGCAGCGTCCTGCGGCAGTTCGCCGGGCTGGCCCTCGGCCTCGGAGAGCGGCGCGGGCGCATGCCCCTCGCCGGTGAACAGCGCGCCCGGGTCGCGGCCCTCGGCGCGCAGCATCCCCAGCATCAGCCCCCGTCCCGTCTGCCCGCCGCCGAGCGCGGCAAAGGAGGTCAGGCAGCGCAGCGCGTCGAAGACATGGTCGCGGATCGCCGCGCGGTCCTTCGATCCGGCATAGCGCGCCCCGCGTGCCCAGCCGGTCAGCGCCTTCTCGGCGGCCTCTCCGGCCAGCACCTGGTCGAGGATCTCTGCCGCCGCCGCGAGACGGGCCGCCGGGGTCATGCCGTCACCTCGAAGATCTTGCCGGGGTTCAGGATGTTCTTCGGATCGAGCGCCAGTTTCACCGCCCGCATGACGGCAATCGCCGGGCCGGCCTCTTCGGCCAGCGCAGACATCTTGCCCTGCCCGATGCCATGCTCGCCCGTGCAGGTGCCCCCCGCCGCCTGGGCGCGCAGGGTGATGCCATGCAGGAAGTCCTCGACCTGCGCGGCTTCGTCGGCATCCTCGGGATCGGTCATCAGGACGACGTGGAAGTTGCCGTCACCGACATGGCCGAGGATCGTGCCGATCAGCCCCCTGGCCTGCAGGTCGGCCTGCGCAGCGGCGATGTTCTCGGCCAGCGCCGAGATCGGCACGCAGGCGTCGCTGACCAGCCCCTTGCACCCCGGCCTCAGCGCCAGCGCCGCCCAGTAGCTGTCATGGCGCGCCTGCCACAGCCTGTTGCGGGTGTCGGGATCGCTCGACCAGTCGATATGGGTGGCGCCGGCGTCGCGGGCCAGTTCGGCAAAGGTCTCGGCGGTGTCCTTCGCCACCGCCTCGGAGCCGGTGCATTCGAAGAACAGCGTCACGGTCTCTTCAAGGTCCAGCTTGGAATAGGCGTTGCAGGCGCGGATCTGCATCGCGTCCAGCAGCTCGACCCGGCCGATGTCCAGACCCATCTGGACCAGCAGGATGACGGCAGAGACGGCGCTGTCCAGATCCGGGAAGGCAGCGATCCCGCCCAGCACGGTCTCGGGGATGCCGCGCAGGCGCAGCGTCGCCTCGGTGATCACGCCAAGGGTCCCTTCCGAGCCGATCATCAGCCGCGTCAGGTCATAGCCCGCCGCCGACTTGGCCGCGCGAGAGCCGGTGCGGATCACCGTCCCGTCGGCCAGCACGACCTCGAGCGCCCGCACATTGTCAGCCATGGTCCCATAGCGCACCGCATTGGTGCCCGAGGCACGGGTCGCGCACATGCCGCCGACCGATGCATCGGCCCCGGGGTCGATGGGAAAGGTCAGGCCGGTGGCGCGCAACTCTTCGTTCAGCCGCTTGCGGGTGATGCCGGGCTGCACGACGGCCAGCAGGTCTTCGTCGCGGACCTCCAGCACCCGAGCCATCCGGGACATGTCCAGCGACAGGCCCCCGCGCGGCGCATTCAGCTGGCCTTCCAGCGACGAGCCCGCGCCGAAGGGAATGACCGGCACCGCATGGTCCCAGCACAGGCGCAGGATCCGAGAGACCTCTTCGGTAGTCTCGGGCCAGGCGACCATGTCGGGCGCCTGAGTACCGCGTCCAGTGGCAGTATTGGCATGCTGCTCGCGCAGCGCCTGCCCGGTCTGCAGCCGGTCGCCCAGCAGATCCGACAGCGCCGCATGTACTGCCGCGATCGCCTCGGAGGGGGGTGTCGTCTCTGTCGCCTGCAGGGTCATCTTGTCCTCCGGTGCTGGATCCGGCCGGGGCATTGCAGCAGCTCCGGCAGAGCCTTTCCCTACCGCCGGCCATGGAAGGGCGCAAGCGCAGGTGCTTTCGGACCGGACCGCAAGCCGCGCAGGGTGGCCCGACAGCGGGCCCGAGGAAACCGCTTCCTGTCCGGCAACAAGACGCGATCCGGCGACGCATTTGAAAAATAATTGTTTACATATACTTACAAATCGTTCCTAATCTTTCGAACTAGCGGAGTACCACGCCGGACACTCCCTCCTACCAGGGGTCTTCATCCGGCAGAGACCTGCAATTCTCTGAACTTCCGGTCTCGCCTGAAGCTGTCGAACAGCCTGGCGAAGAAAGTTATGCACTTTTATCCACAAGCCGCCCCCGAAGACTTACGCTGAGTAAGCCGCCGCAGCAGGGAAACGGGCACACTGGAAGGCAAGACGGAACGAGGCGTGAACATAAATGCCGAAAATCCCTTATCACACTGATATAAATCACTTTATTACAAGCATCACACAGCAAGCCCTTTCGGTTTCCTCGCGAAAGAAGCGATCCTGCCCCGAAAATCCATCCACAAGTCCGCCGTGCGACGCTCACAGGGCCCTGGGGAAAGTCTCCGAAAATTCCCCAGACTTATCCACAGGCCGCGCCGGATATTTGGAAGACCACTCCCGCCCCGGCTGGAAATCACATGTGGCCTGCCATTCCTCTCGACCCCCGAAGCGGAAGTCTTTAAGTGTTTCCAAGAACAAACGCCCCGTCTTTCGACTCGTTTCCATGCTTTCCGAGGAGCCCCGAATGCTGATATGTTGCGGCGAAGCCCTGATCGACATGATCCCCGCCACGACCGCCGCGGGCGAGGATGCCTATGTGCCCCATACCGGGGGTGCGGTGTTCAATACGGCCGTCGCGCTTGGACGGCTCGGGGCCGATGTGGCGATGATCTCGGGCATCTCGACCGATCTCTTCGGCACCCGGCTGGCCGAGGGGCTGGCCGCCTCGCAGGTCGGCACCGACCTGCTGATCCGTTCGGACAGGCCGACGACCATGGCCTATGTGATGCTGAAAAATGGCAGCGCAACCTATTCTTTCCACGACGAAAATTCTGCCGGCCGCATGATCGCCCCGGCTGACCTGCCCGCCATCCCCGAGGCCTGCACGGCGCTCTACTTCGGCGGCATTTCCCTTGCGGTCGAACCTGGCGCCGAAACCTATGCCGCGCTCTGTGCCCGCGAGGCCGGGCAGCGGCTGGTGATGATCGACCCCAACATCCGCCCCGGCTTCATCCGCGATGCCGAGGCCTTCCGCGACCGCATGGCGCGGATGCTGGCGCAGGCCGACATCATCAAGATCTCGGACGAGGACCTGGACTGGCTGCGCGACGGCCCCGATACGCCCGAGGCCAAGGCTCGCGCCCTGCGTGCCGAGACCGGGGCGCTGGTAATCCTGACGCGCGGCGCCGAGGGGGCCACGGCCTTCTTCGGCGGTGGCGAGACCAGCGTACCGGCCCGCAAGGCGACGGTCGTCGACACGGTGGGTGCCGGCGATACCTTCAACGCGGGCGTGCTGGCCAAGCTGTCCGAGATGGGCTTCCTGACCAAGTCCGCCATCCGCGAGATCCCGGAAGACGCCCTCCGTGCCGCGCTGGATCATGGCGCGCGGGTGGCGGCGATCACCGTCTCGCGCGCCGGGGCCAACCCGCCCTGGGCCAGGGAGCTCGACTGAAGAAGGGCGCCCGAAGGCGCCCTTTCCGCAAGATCGGCCGTTTCAGAATTTCCCGAACGGCCTAGGCGATGAAAGCTTCAAGGGCTGCGCTGACGCCATCCTTGTTGACGATTTCGAACCATTTCGCGAAAGCCCCTGCAAAGCGCGGTTGCGTCCCGAGATCGCCATAGACCTCGCGCATGTCCAGCCAGGCGCCGGGGCGCAGCCTGGCCTGCTCGGCGCGGATCACCAGCGCCTCCCAGTTGGGATCGTTCGGCGCGACGGGCGTGCCGTCCTCAAGCACCCCCTGGCAGTAGCGCGCCCAGAGCGCCGAGATCAGCGCCAGCCCCTCGACGGGGGCACCGGCCTCCAGCCCGTCGCGGATCGAGGGCACGATGAATTTCGGCTGCCGGTTCGAGCCGTCGAGACAGAGCCGCCGCGTGGTGTCCTCGACCGCCGGGTTCGAGAAGCGGGCGTCGATCAGGTCGAGATAGGTCGCGGGGTCGTATTCGGGCACCGGATGGACATGGGGCAGGATCTCCTGCTCTTCGACCTTGCGGAAGAAGGCATGGACCAGCGGATGCGCCATGGCTTCATGTGCCATCCCGATGCCCAGCAGGGCCGCCGGATAGGCGATCAGTGCATGACCCCCATTGAGGATGCGGATCTTCATCCGCTCGTAGACATGCACGTCATCGGTGAAGGTCACGCCGACCTTTTCCAGCGCCGGACGGCCCAGGGGGAAGCTGTCCTCAAGCACCCACTGGCGGAAGGGCTCGCAGGTGACGGGCACCGGGTCTTCCAGGCCGAGGCTTGCGGCAAGGGCACGCTCACGGTCGCCGGTGGCAGGGGTGATGCGGTCGACCATGCCATTGGGGAAGGCCACCTGCCCCTCGATCCAGTCCGCCAGCTCCAGGTCGACCAGCTGGGCGAAACCGACGACGGCATCGCGGGTCACCTCGCCGTTGCCCGGCAGGTTGTCGCAGGACATCACGGTGAAGGGATCGACGCCGGCCGCGCGGCGCAGCTTCAGCGCGGCGACGATGGCGCCGAAGACCGTATGGGGCGCATCGGCGCGGGCCGCATCGGCGCGGATCTCGGGGTGCGAGGGATCGAAGGTGCCGGTCTCGGCCGAGACGAAGTAGCCGCCCTCGGTCACGGTGAGAGAGACGATGCGGGTCGCAGGATCGGCCATCTTCGCGATCAGCGCGCCGTTGCCCTCTTCGACTGGCAGAAAGTCGGTCATCGCGCCGATGACCCGGGCGCGGGCGCCCTCGGGGTCCAGCTCGATCACGGTCGACAGGCAATCCTGCGCCTTCAGCGCCTCGCGCATCGCGGCATCGGTGGCACGGACACCCGCGCCGGTGATGGCCCAGTCGTGATCCTCGCCAAGCGCGAAGAGGTCATCCAGGTAGACGGCCTGATGGGCGCGGTGGAAGTTGCCCAGCCCCACATGGACGATGCCATGGGAAAGCGCGGCGCGATCATATCCGGGCCGGGCGACCTCAGGGGAAAGGCTGCCCAGTGCAGTGTCGGAGAGTTTCATCTCTGCCTCATGTCTGATGTGCCGCCGGGCACGTGGCCCGGCAGGTCTGGTCACTCGATCCGCAGGCCTGCGGCGTCGAACTTGTGGATCTTGTCGGCCTCGGGGGTCAGCCAGATCGTGTCCCCATGGCGCAGGGCCATCTCGCCACTGGCGCGCACGGTGATGGTCTCGGCCAGGCCGGTGTCGTGGACGTGCAGGAAGGTGTCGCTGCCCAGGTGCTCGCCGACGCCGACGGTGCCCTTCCAGATGCCGCTCTCGGTCGAGGGCTGCAGGTGCTCGGGGCGGACGCCGATTTCATGGGCGCCATGCTTTGCGGCCTCTTCGCCGGTGATGAAGTTCATCTTGGGCGAGCCGATGAACCCCGCGACGAAGCGGTTGCGCGGCGCGCGGTAAAGCTCCAGCGGGCTGCCGACCTGTTCGATCCGGCCGGCCTGCAGCACGACGATCTTGTCGGCCATGGTCATGGCCTCGACCTGGTCGTGGGTGACATAGACCATGGTGGTCTTCAGCTTGGTGTGCAGCTCCGAGATCTCCAGGCGCATGTTCACCCGCAGCGCTGCGTCGAGGTTCGACAGTGGTTCGTCGAAGAGGAAGGCCGCCGGTTCGCGCACGATGGCCCGACCGATGGCGACCCGCTGCCGCTGGCCGCCCGAGAGCTGGCCGGGCTTGCGGTCAATGTAGTCGCTGAGGTTCAGGACCTGGGCGGCATAGTCGACCCGCTTGTCCTGCTCTTCCTTGCTCATGCCCGCCATCTTCAGCGGGAAGGCGATGTTCTTGCGCACCGACATGTGCGGGTAAAGCGCGTAGCTCTGGAACACCATCGCCAGCTTGCGCTTGGCGGGGGGCAGATGCGTGGCGTCCTCGCGGTCGATGCGGATCTGGCCGCTACTGACATCTTCCAGCCCCGCGATCAGCCGCAACAGCGTGGACTTGCCGCAGCCCGAGGGGCCGACGAAGACGACGAACTCGCCCTCGTCGATGGTCAGGTCCAGAGGCGGGATCACCTCGATATCCCCGAAAGACTTGGTCACCTTGTCCAGCGTGATACGTCCCATGTTCTTGTCCTTTATCTTCAGACCCTTGCAGGGCGTTCTTTACTTGACGGCACCAAAGGTCAGGCCGCGGACGAGCTGTTTCTGGCTGAACCAGCCCATGATGAGGATCGGCGCGATGGCCATGGTGGAGGCGGCCGAGAGCTTGGCGTAGAACAGCCCCTCGGGAGACGAGTAGGAGGCGATGAAGGCCGTCAGCGGCGCCGCCTTGGCCGCCGTCAGGTTCAGCGTCCAGAAGGCTTCGTTCCAGGCCAGGATGATGTTCAGCAGCACGGTCGAGGCCATGCCCGGCACCGCCATCGGCAACAGCACGTGCACCACCTCGCCCCGCAGGGTCGCCCCGTCCATCCGCGCGGCTTCCAGGATCTCGCCCGGGATTTCGCGGAAGTAGGTGTAGAGCATCCAGATGATGATCGGCAGGTTGATCAGCGTCAGCACGATGACCAGGCCCAGCTTGGTGTCCAGCAGCCCCAGGGTGCGGAACATCAGGTAGATCGGCACCAGCACCCCGACCGGCGGCAGCATCTTGGTGGACAGCATCCACATCAGCACGTCCTTGGTGCGCTTGCCCGGCACGAAGGCCATGGCCCAGGCCGCGGGCACCGCGATCACCAGGCCCAGCAGGGTCGAGCCGACCGAGATCACCACCGAGTTCACGAAGTGGCGGAAGTAGTTCGACCGCTCCTGCACCTCGATGTAGTTCTCGAAGGTCCAGTTGAAGCCGAGGAAGATCGGCGGATCGGCGATTGCCTGGGCCTCGGTCTTGAAGCTGGTCAGGATGGTCCACAGGATCGGGAAGAAGATCAGCAGACCGATCACCCAGGCGACGGCGGTGTTCAACGCCATCCGTTGCGTGCTTACCCTACGCGCCATGGTTTGCCCTCCCGCAGACATGGTCTTTCAGCTTGCCGGAATGATGCCGGGGTGACTGCGCCGCGGGCGTGGAGGGGCCGCGCCCCTCCTTCCCCGGCTGTTGGTTGACCTGGGCCATGGTCATGCCTCCAGGTTCTTGCCGATCATCCGCATCAGGAAGATCGCCACGATATTGGCCAGCACGATGGCCACCACGCCGCCCGCGGACCCGGTGCCGACATCGAAGCGCAGCAGGCTCTCGGCGTAGACGAGGTAGGTCAGGTTGGTCGAGGCATTGCCCGGCCCGCCGTTGGTGGTCACCAGGATCTCGGCGAAGACCGAAAGCAGGAAGATGGTCTGGATCAGCACCACAACGGTCACTGCGCGCGCCAGGTGCGGCACGACGATGTAGAAGAAGCGCGAGAAGGGCCCGGCGCCATCCATCTCGGCGGCCTCCAGCTGCTCGCGGTCCAGCGACTGCATGGCGGTCAGCAGGATCAGCGTCGCGAAGGGCAGCCATTGCCAGCTGACGATGCCGATGATCGACATCAGCGGCGCCTGGGCGAGGAAGTCGAAGGGCTCGAGCCCGAGGAACTGCGCCAGGTAGGCAAAGAGCCCGTTGACCGGGTTCATGAACATGTTCTTCCAGACCAGCGCCGAGACGGTGGGCATGACGAAGAAGGGCGCGATGACGAGGATGCGCACGATCCCCTGGCCCCACATCGGCTGGTCCAGCAGCAGGCCCAGCAGGACGCCGCCCACCACGGTGATCAGCAGCACGCCACCAACCAGCAGCAGGGTGTTGACGATGGCCGCGGTGAAGGCCGGATCGGTCAGGAAGTACTTGTAGTTTTCCCAGCCCACGTAGGGGTTGTTGCCGGGCATCAGCAGGTTGTAGCGCAGCAGGGAGAAGTAGATCGTCATCCCCAGCGGGATGAGCATCCATCCCAGAAGCAGCAGCACGGAGGGTGAGATCATCAGCCGCGCGGCGGCGCGGGAATGCTGGGTCGCCATGGGTCGCCCCTTCGAAAGTAGACTGGATCAGATGCCCGATCCTGGTTGGATCGGGGGCGGCAGGGCAAGCCCGAAGGCCCGCCCTGCCCGTCACGCCGGGATCAGTAGCCCGAGCGCTGCATCTCGCGGGTGGTCAGCTTCTGGGCGTTGTCCAGGGCTTCCTCGGCCGAGATCTGGCCGGCAAGCGCCGCCGAGAACTGCTGGCCGACAGCGGTGCCGATGCCCTGGAACTCGGGGATCGCCACGAACTGCACGCCGACGTAGGGAACCGGATCGACGGTCGGGTTCTGCGGGTCGGCCGCGTTGATCGACTCCAGCGTCATTTCCGCGAAGGGCGCCGCATCCAGATACTCCTGGTTCTCATAGAGCGAGGTGCGGGTGCCCGGGGGAACATTGGCCCAGCCTTCGTTCGCCGCGACCAGCTCGGTGTATTCCTTGCTGGTGGCCCAGGCCACGAAGGCCTTGGCGGCCTCGGTCTTCTCGGAGCCGGCGGGGATCGCCAGGTTCCAGGCCCAGAGCCAGTTGCCGCGCTTGCCAAGACCCTTGTCGGGCGCCAGGGCGAAGCCGACCTTGTCGGCCACGGTGCTGTCGGCGGGGTTGGTCACGAAGGAGGCCGCCACGGTGGCGTCGATCCACATGCCGCACTTGCCTTGCTGGAACAGAGCCAGGTTCTCGTTGAAGCCGTTCGAGGACGCGCCCGGAGGACCGTAGTTGTTCATCAGGTCGAGATAGTCGGTCAGCGTGTCCTTCCAGGCCTGCTGGTCGAACTGCGCGTTCCATTCCTCGTCGAACCAGCGCGCCCCGTACGAGTTCGCCATGGCGGTCAGGAAGGCCATGTTCTCGCCCCAGCCGGCCTTGCCGCGCAGGCAGATGCCGTAGACGTCGCCTTCGGTCATGGCGGCGGCGGCTTCCTTGATGAAGTCCCAGGTGGGGGCGTCGGGCATCTCCAGCCCCGCGGCCTCCATCAGGTCCTTGCGGTACATGACCATCGAGCTTTCGCCGTAGAAGGGCGCGGCATAGAGGGTGCCGTCGGTGGTCAGGCCGCCGGCGATGGCGGGCAGGATATCGTCGGCGTCATAGCCTTCGGGCATGTCGGTCAGCGGCACCAGCCAGTCCTGGCCGGCCCAGATCGGAACCTCGTAGGTGCCGATGGTCATGACGTCGAACTGGCCGCCGTTGGTGGCGATGTCCTGGGTGACGCGCTGGCGCAGCACGTTCTCTTCCAGGGTCACCCACTCCAGCTCGATGCCGGGGTTCTTGGCGGTGAAATCATCCGTCAGCTTCTGCATGCGGATCATGTCGCCGTTGTTGACGGTGGCGATGGTGATGGTCTCGGCCGAGGCCGCGGATGCGGTCAGGGCACCGGCGGCGCAGGCAAGCAGCCCGGCCCGGAGTGTAAAGGTCATGGAATTTTCCTCCCAGTGGTCACAACCAGGCAGCGCGGTGAGCAACTGCCCAAGTCATGAGCCATTACCCACACGAGACCACAGGACAAGTCAAGAGACTTTCAACGCCGCAGCGCAGAGAAGCCGGCAGGTCGATCAACGTGGGAAAGAAGCGGGATCAGTCCGCCAGGAGGGCCTCGGCGGTGTCCTCGTCGGTGATCAGCCCGGTGATCAACCCGCCCTTCAGCGCCGCGCGCAGGGCCGTGATCTTGGTCGGGCCACCGGCGATGCAGAGGGTCTTGCCGGCGCTCACCGGCACCTGCACGCCCACCATCATGCGATTGACCGCATGGTCGAGATACCGCCCCTGCCCGTCGAAGACATGGCCGCAGATCTCGCCCGCCGCGCCCGCCGCGCGCAGGCTCTCCAGCTCGTCGCAGGTGATGAACCCGTCGACGAACAGCGGGGCATCATCGGCCATCTGGCCGATGCCGACGATCACCGTGTCGGCGGTCTCGGCCAGGGCGCGGGCACTTCGCACATGCGGCAGGGATTGGTACAACGCCAGCTCTTCCTCGTCCCGCGCCATGACCGGGACCGACATCGGATAGTGCGCCGCCTTGGTGCGATCGGCGAATCGCATGACCACCTCGTAGAAGCTGGCAGAACCGTCCGGGGCAACGTTGCCGATCAGCGAGACCAGCTTGTGCGCCGAGCCATCCAGCGCCTGCATCTCGTCCGCCACCGCCTTCAGCGTCCGCCCGGTGCCCAGGCCGACGACCTGCGGGGCCTCGCGGGTGAAGAAGCTTTCCAGGTATCCCGCCGCCAGCGGCGTGATCGCCTTCAGCCAGTCCCCGGCACCGCGCAGGCTGGGCGCGATGCGCGCCATCTCAAGGCCGTGGCGCTGGCACAGCTCGCGGCCCATCTGCTGGCAGGCGGCGATGGGATGCTCGATGCGGACACGGATCATGCCTTCCTGCGCCGCGCGGGCCACCAGCCGCTGCGCCCCCTGGCGCGAGATCCCCAACTCTTCGGCGATCCGGTCCTGCCGCATCCCGCCGACGTAGTAGAGCCATGCCGCGCGGGCCGCATCATCCTTGCGTCCCCGATCCTCGTCGCCGTTGCCTGCCGCCATATCGAGCCAGTTTCCCTAAAATAGATCCGGAGCAATGTGCGGCATCCAGGAGAAATCTGCAAAGATCCTCTTGGGGGCCAGCCGCAACTCTGCCGTGAGGTCAAGCCCGTCGAGGTGGCTGCCGCCGCGGAAATGCCAGACCTCCATGCCCGCCGCGCGCGCGGCGCGGATGCCCGGCAGGCTGTCCTCGATCACCAGGCAGGCGGCGGGATCCACCCCCGCCTTCTCGGCGGCGCGCAGGAACAGGTCCGGCGCCGGCTTGCCGCGCGCGACCTCCGAGGCGGTGGTGTAGCGCGCGCCGAAGTGATCAGTCAGCCCGGCGATCTCCATCGAGCGCTTCAGGCGGGGTTCGGAGGACGAGGTGGCGATGCAGAAGGGCACCCGCAACCGCTCCAGCACGGGGACCACCCCGGGCATGACGCGCAGCTCGGCCTCGAAGGCCGAAAGCAGGCGGGCGCGGTAGGCAGCCTCGAAGCCCTCGGGCAGGTCGATACCGAACTCGGCGCGGATCTGCGCCAGGACCACCGGATAGGACCTGCCGAGGAAATGCCGCGCGATATAGGCCAGGTCGACCGTGATGCCATGCAGGGCCAACTCGGCCACCAGCATCCGCGCACTGATAACCTCGCTGTCCACCAGCACGCCGTCGAAGTCGAAGATCACCAGCTCGAAGCTGCCCGCAGGCGGCAGGGCGGTCTCCTCGGCCATGGTCGAACCTTTCACGCTGCTCTCCCCCTTGCGCGTGTCCCGTTGGGCCGGTGATGCCCCGTTCCCCCGCCCGGTGCAAGGCCCCGCCCCGATTGACCCGGGCCGTCAAATGGCAAGAGGCGGCCCCGGGGGACCGCCTCTGTCGATGTCATCAGTGCGGCGCGATCAGCCGATGCGGTAGTTCGGGCTTTCGCGGGTGATCTGCACGTCGTGGACGTGGCTTTCGGAAAGGCCCGCGCCGGTGATTTTCACGAAGGAGCAGTTCTGCCGCATCTCCTCGACGGTGGCGCAGCCGGTATAGCCCATGGCCGCGCGCAGACCGCCGACCAGCTGGTGGATCACCGCGCCTGCGGCGCCCTTGTAGGGCACCTGGCCCTCGATGCCTTCCGGCACCAGCTTGTCGCTGGCCGCATCCTTCTGGAAGTAGCGATCCGCCGAGCCGCGCGCCATGGCCCCCAACGAGCCCATGCCACGGTAGCTCTTGAACGAACGACCCTGGTAAAGGATGACCTCGCCCGGGCTCTCGTCGGTGCCCGCGATCATGCTGCCGACCATGGCGCAGGAGGCGCCGGCGGCAATCGCCTTGGCGAAATCGCCCGAGAACTTGATGCCGCCATCCGCGATCACCGGCACGTCACCGGCGGCGCGGGCGCAATCCATGATGGCGGTCAGCTGAGGCACGCCGACACCGGCCACCATGCGGGTGGTGCAGATCGAGCCCGGCCCGATGCCGACCTTGACCGCATCCGCGCCCGCGTCGATCAGCGCCCGGGTGGCCTCGGCGGTGGCCACGTTGCCGGCGATCACCTGCACGTCGTTGGACAGCCGCTTGGCACGGCGCACGGCGTCGATGACCCCGGCGCTGTGACCATGGGCGGTGTCGACCACCAGGATATCGACCTGCGCATCGACCAGCGCTTCGGACCGTTCGTAGCCCGAGTCCCCCACCGAGGTGGCGGCGGCCACGCGCAGTCGGCCCAGGTCGTCCTTGCAGGCTGTCGGGTTCAGAACGGCCTTCTCGGTATCCTTCAGCGTCAGCAGGCCGGTCAGCTTGCCCTCGCGGTCGGTGACCAGCAGCTTCTCGATCCGCCGTTCGCGCATCATGTCGATGGCCTGCTGACGGTCCGCCGGTTCGTGCAGGATGGCCAGCCGGTCACTGGTCATCATCACCCGCACCGGGGTCTCGTCCTTCTGGGCGAAGCGCATGTCGCGGTTGGTGACGATGCCGACCACGCGGTGGTTCTCGTCGACCACCGGGAAGCCGGTGAAGCCGTAGCGTTCCGTCAGCGCCTTGGCGTCGGCCAGGGTCTGATCGGGGCGCAGGGTGACTGGATTGTAGACGATCCCCGATTCGAACCGCTTGACCCGGCGCACTTCCTGGGCCTGGCGTTCCACGTCGAGGTTCTTGTGGATCACCCCGATCCCGCCGGCCTGGGCCATGGTGATGGCCATTCGGGCCTCGGTCACGGTATCCATGGCCGAGCTGAGCAGCGGGATATTCATGGAAATCCGCTTGGTGACCCGTGTCCGCGTATCGGCGGTGCTGGGCAGCACCGAGGAAGCAGCAGGAACGAGCAGAACATCATCGAAGGTGAGAGCCTCGCGAATCTCCATCGGGTATCTCCATGGCATGATCACTTGGCGCCCCCCTATTGCATGTCTGCCGGGGAGGGGAAAGGCGAAAAGCGGCGCCCCGGACAGTTGCACCTCTGCGCTGCGATCCTCGCCGCCGGATCGTCCCCATCGTCACCCCGCCTCTCTCGGCGCCATGTCCGGGGCCCGCTCCGTCCGCCTCCTGTCCCGGCGGCAACCGCACGCTGCCCTGCCCTGCGTCGCCACGGCGTCGGGCGCGGACATCCCAAGCCGCTTTCAGCTTGACGAGGCCCGGGCCTTGGCATAGCTCGGAGCCAGCGCGGCGGGTATGATGTAATGGTAGCCTGTCAGCTTCCCAAGCTGAACGCGCGGGTTCGATTCCCGCTACCCGCTCCACTTCCAATCACAAAATCATTATATTTCCGCCTCTTAAGGGCGAAAGTGTCCCATGCAGGATTTGCTCGTGGGACACATCGGCCTCTGACTATCCGCGAGATGGACGCAACCGATGGACCGAACCTTCCCTTCCCCCTGCTATCCGACGTGAAATCTGAGACAGATCCTCGCATCGACAACGTCAAATAATCGTTCCCCGTCTCCGCCTAAGCTCCGGCTCTGCATCAGTCGTCCAGCGGACAATAGCGGCCTTGGCCCACGTTCGACGGCACGCGAAATAAGGCACCTCCCTAGGTCCCATCGGTCGACCGACGTTCCAGCTAATTCGGCCAGTGCAAAATACGAAGTGGCGCACCGGGGGTGATCAGCCGAACCGTGCAACCCCAAGGGTTTAGCATGAGGACACGCTGGAGAATATCAAGTGAAGTCAATAGCTTGCAAGACTCATGGGAACGGTAATGTGCCCGAAGGGCGGAAAGCGGACTTTCGCTGCGCATGGTGTGAATGTCGGCTTTTCCTGGAGTAAAGCGGGTACTCGCTGCAGGCCCGAGCACTCCAGCGGCCAACTGCGAAAGCAGACGCAAGCCAGGTTGCCAGGCTGCTACGGCCGCGACCGGTTCGAACAGGCGGTTTCACGACGTTCTCTGCATTCGTCAGACCGGGTTGCCGAAAGCCGGCAGCAAATAGCATCTTGGTCGGGCAAGGTTCTGCGCCGCCTCTATGACGCCTGCCGGCGATATCTGCCTCATGCGCTGCAGTAGAAAAAGTCAATTGCCCACCTGATGCGACCCCCACACGACCCGAGCTGGCGGGTATCCCTGGCTGTCACTCGACGTATCAGGAAAAACGCGATACCGTCAGGTCCGGGAGGAGTTCAGGATTGATGTCGGACGCGCAGCATATCGATCGCGTGGTGGAGGTAGCCAGTCATCCCAGTGCCGCGGCCAGATCCCGGCTGGCAGCTTCGTGGCGCCGGTCGTTCGAGCATCATGGGCTGGACCCGGGCCAGAAGGCCGGTGTCCAGCGTGTTACGGTAGAGGCCTTGACGGAGCGGCGCGAGCGATCCGAAGCGATGTTGCGCGTGGCCGCGCCCAAGCTCGATGCGCTCTTCCAGCTTGTCGGCGGCTCGGGCTGCGGCGTGCTCCTGACCGATGCAGATGGCGTGGTTCTCGACCTGCGTACGGCAGGCAGCGATCTTGCCACCTTCGATGCCTGGGGACTGACACCCGGCTCCGACTGGTCCGAAGCCTCGGAAGGCACCAACGGCATCGGCACCTGCATAGCCGAAGGGCGACGCGTCATCATCCACCGCGATGAACATTTCCATACCCGCAACACCGGGATGAGTTGCATGGACGCCCCCATCTTCGGCCCTGAGGGCGAGTTGATCGGCGCGCTCGACGTGTCCTCGGCCAGGGCCGACCAGACCGAGGCGTTCAATCACCTGATCGCCGCGATGGTGGCCCAGACCGCTCGCCAGATCGAAACTGACAACTTTCGCGCGGCCTTTTCGGGGGCCCGGATCATCGTCGCCAATACCGACGACAGCGAAGCCGCGACGCTGCTGGCGGTTGATCGCGACGATCTCTTGCTGGGCGCCACGCGCGGCGCACGCAAGGCCTTTCGCCTGAACAGCAGTGGGCCGATCAAGTCGGTCCCCGCATCCGACCTCTTCGGGCGCGACGATGGGCCGACGGGCTTTGAGAAGGCCGAAAGAGCGGCGGTAAATCGGGCGCTGTCGCGCGCCGATGGCAACGTGTCCCAGGCCGCCCGGATGCTGGGGATCGGCCGTGCCACCCTCTATCGCCGCATGAAACGGCTGGGACTCGGCGGAAATCCGGACTGACTGTCTCAGGGATGAGACAGGTCGCGCCTGCCGGCTCGGTTGCCCGGGCTGACGCAGGCGCCGTCGTCACTGATCCTCTCTTTGGCTCCGGCGGAGGACCGGAGACGAAACGGAGGATACTCAATGAACGAGATGACCCAGGTCACGGGCGCTTTCAAATCGCCCTTCCGCACCCGCTACGACAACTTCATCGGCGGCACGTTCGTGCCCCCTGTGAAGGGCCAGTATTTCGACAACATCACCCCGATCACCGGCGCCAAGGTCTGCGAAGTGGCTAACTCGACCGCCGAGGACGTCGAGCTGGCCCTGAACGCCGCCCATGCCGCGAAGGAGGGCTGGGGCAAGACCAGCGCGGCTGAGCGCTCGAACGTCCTGCTCAAGATCGCCGACCGCATAGAAGAGAACCTCAACCTGATCGCCGCAGCCGAAACCTGGGACAACGGCAAACCGATCCGCGAGACCACCGCGGCCGACATCCCGCTGTCGGTGGACCATTTCCGCTATTTCGCGGGGGTGCTGCGCAGCCAGGAAGGCACGATGTCCGAGATCGACCACGACACCGTGGCCTATCACTTCCACGAGCCGCTGGGCGTCGTCGGCCAGATCATCCCGTGGAACTTCTCGATCCTGATGGCGGCGTGGAAGCTGGCGCCGGCGCTGGCGGCGGGCAACTGCATCGTCATGAAGCCGGCCGAGCAGACTCCGGCGGCGATCATGGTCCTGGTCGAGATCATCGCCGACCTGCTGCCCGCGGGCGTTCTGAACATCGTCAACGGCATGGGCCCCGAGGTCGGCGGCCCGCTGGCCGAAAGCCCGCGGATCGCCAAGATCGCCTTCACCGGCTCGACCGAGACCGGGCGCATCATCATGAAGGCCGCGACCAGGAACCTGATCCCGGTGACGCTGGAACTGGGCGGCAAGTCGCCCAACATCTTCTTCTCCGACGTGATGGCCGAGGACGACGCCTTCCTCGACAAGGCGGTCGAGGGCTTCGTCCTGTTCGCCTTCAACCAGGGCGAGGTCTGCACCTGCCCGTCGCGCGCTCTGATCCAGGAAGACATCTACGAGGCCTTCATCGCCCGCTGCATCGAACGCGTGAAGGCAATCAAGCAGGGTGACCCGCGCCTGATGGAGACGATGGTCGGCGCCCAGGCGTCGAAGGAACAGCAGGACAAGATCATGTCCTACCTGACCATCGGCGTTGAGGAAGGAGCCGAAGTCCTGGTCGGCGGCGATGCCGCACGCTTCAACGGCGACATCGCGAACGGCTATTACGTCCAACCGACGATCCTGAAGGGCCACAACAAGATGCGGGTCTTCCAGGAAGAGATCTTCGGCCCCGTGGTCTCGGTCACCACCTTCAAGGACGAGGACGAGGCCCTCGCCATAGCCAATGACACGATGTATGGCCTCGGCGCCGGCGTCTGGACCCGCGACGGCACCCGCGCCTATCGTTTCGGTCGCAATATCGAGGCCGGCCGCGTCTGGGTGAACAACTACCACGCCTATCCCGCGCATGCCGCCTTCGGTGGGTACAAGCAGTCGGGCATCGGTCGCGAAACGCACAAGATGATGCTCGACCATTACCAGCAGACCAAGAACATGTTGGTCAGCTACAACCCGAACAAGCTCGGGTTCTTCTGAAATCGACTCATTGGCCAACGGATACCGGCCGTTTCCAACGGCCGGTATCGCGGATTGTTTGCCTTCTGTCTCATTTGGCTCCTAACCTGGAACCGCTGTTCGAAAGGGGTGTTCGAACTGCGGATGTTGGCGGCTTCGGCATTCCGCCAGGCCCGCTTGTCGGCAACTCGAATGTCAGCCCACGGCCCAGAGCGGTCATTGGCCAGGATTAGCATTGCCGCAGCGCGGCTTCCCCATACCGGACCTTCATGGTACCGCGCAGCATAGTTCAGGGCCCCAAGGTCAGCAATGCGGACAAAACTGGCATTGCTTGAGCGGCAGCTGGCTGTCCGGCTCCCGAATGAAGGGCTAGCAGGTAGCGAACTTGTGAGGGCATGACTTCGATCTTAGCTTGCCTCTCATATCTGTGGTTGACCTGCTTCCCAAGGCCGGTAATGCCTTATTGGCAATATTCAGAACGAGATAGGCAGGCATGAGTTTCAACGATATGTCGGTGGCCGCGGCTATGAAGGCCATTCAGACGGACAAGTATGTTCTCCCAGCCATTCAGCGGGAGTTTGTTTGGCGAGAGGACCGTATCTGCCAACTCTTTGACAGCCTCATGCAGGGCTACCCGATAGGGCAGCTATTGTTTTGGACCATCGAGCCCCAGAACGTAAAGACATATCGCCTTTACCGTTTCATGCGCCACTACCATGCCCGCGACCGACAACTCTGTGAGGAGTTTGACACTGAGGATGTAGTCCAGCCACTGACAGGGGTGCTAGATGGTCAGCAACGCCTTACCGCGCTCCATATTGGTCTGCGCGGCTCGTTTGCGGCGAAGAAGCCATATGGTCGCAAAGACAATGATGACGCCTATCCGAAAAAGAACCTCTATCTCGACCTAGTATCGCCTGAAGACAAGGCGGCGGACGGCGTACTCCACGAATTTCGTTTCTTCGATTCTAATGCTGAACTACCACATGAGGGGTGGTTTCCAGTGTGCGAAATCCTTGACATGACAGATACTTCCAGCCTCTCAGAATGGGTAATGGATCGCGATTTTGACAAAGACACCATGAAGCGGGCGAACAAGCGGCTTCACCGGCTTCACAGCGTAGTCCATGTAGAGAAACCGCTGTCCTATTATACGGTGGAGGAGCAGGATCTTGATCGGGTTCTCCAGATATTCATCCGTGTGAACTCGAAGGGCATGGTCCTGAGCTACTCTGACCTGCTGCTCTCAATCGCGTCAGCCCAGTGGACCAATCGCGATGCACGCGAGGCCGTCAACGGGATCGTCGAAGCTATGAATGCCATCGGTGGCGGTTACGATTTTTCGAAGGACTTTGTTCTGAAAGCCGGCCTGATGCTCCTCGACATTAAGAGCGTTGGCTTCCGTGTCTCGAATTTCGATCGCCCAACCATGGCAAGGATGGACGACAACTGGGAGGGAATCACCAGTGCCCTCGAGCTTACCGTTAAGCTCGCATCCGAGCTAGGCATCGACGCTCGTGCGTTGCGAGCGGACAGCGCGCTACTGCCAATTGCCTACTATCTTTATAAGAAAGGTGTCGGGGAGAAGTATCTCTCCAGCTCAAATGCAGCTAGCGACCGCAGCGCGATCCGCCTTTGGCTGATCAAATCCTTGCTCAAGCAATCTGGCATCTGGGGGAGTGGCCTCGACGTGCTCCTGACTGCCCTTCGCACAGTGATCGAGAAGCAGGGCACAGAGAGTTTTCCGGCAGAAGCGCTGGAACGTGAGATGGCAGCTCGAGGGCGTTCGCTTGTTTTCAGCGAAGAGGAAATCGAACGTCTCGTCGAGCTTAAGTACGGGGACAAGCTGACCCGCCCTCTGCTTGTTTTGCTTTATCCATTTATCGACACCAGCCATCTGATGCATGTCGACCATATTTATCCGAAATCACGCTTCACGAGGGCTAAGCTCAAACGCGATGGCGTTGATGAGGACGATATCGAACACCTGATCGACTGGTCGAACCGCCTACCGAATCTCCAGCTTCTCAAAGGCGTTCCAAACCAAGAAAAAAGCGCAAAGTTTCCCGCGACGTGGCTCCAGAGCGCGTTCGCTGACAAGCAACTGCGGCAGAGCTACATGAAAGATCACGACCTACGACTGCCTGATGGCCGAGGGGGCTGGGTCGAACCGGGCGGTGATCCGCATAGCTTCGAAACCTTCTATGAGAACCGGGAAAACGTGCTGCGATCGCGTATCAAAGAGCTGATCGGTCAGGGCTGACGTCAGCTGCTGGTTGAGTTTAGCGCAGAATGCTTGGCGTGGCAGCGTTGCTAACAAGCCGACGCTCGCGGCATTCTGCTGAGAGCGAACCAGTCATGCGGCCACATAGCGAGCGTGTCCGGCGGCCATAGTCAGGCGTGCCGTCGGGCCGGGCCCGACGCCGCCCCTCATGCCAAGCTCAGCTGATGACCGGCCTCGGCCCACAGCGGACGGTCAGCTGTACAGAATACTGCTTCGCGGCATTCTCCAAAGCAGTCCTTCAACAGTTGCGGGAGCAAAACAAAGGTGACCAACCTTGATCCCGAAACGCATCGCGGGCATTAGTCGGACGGCGCCACTGCTGCTGGGCGATATCCGTGATTACTCCGTTTGAGATTGGATCGCGCCGACTGACGACGAGGCTTTTGGAGGTGGAGAATGAGAGACGACCTTACAAGCAGCGCAGACAAGGGGGCGCACTTTTACCGCTGCGATTTTCAGGTTCATAGCCCGAGAGATCGTCAATGGACAGGCCAACCGCGGATTGGAGACGAAGCCCGAGCCGAATATGCCGCCGTCCTTATCGCTGCCTGCCGGGAGAAGGGTCTGGACGCCATTGCCATCACTGACCACCACGACATGGCCTTCATCCCCTATGTAAGGCAAGCCGCCGCGCAGGAAACGGATGTGGAAGGAAACCCCTTGCAGGCCCGCGACCGTATCGTTGTCTTTCCGGGAATAGAGCTGACCCTCGCTGTCCCCTGCCAGGCGATCCTCCTCCTGGATGCTGATTTTGAGGACAACCGCTTTGATGCTGTCCTGACGGCATTGACGATCACGCCCGCTCCGTCAGGCGACGAAAAGACGATTCAGACGGAACGCCTCGATCACATCGATTCCCTGAAGACCTTGAAGTCCAAACTGGACGAACACAGCTGGCTCAAAGACCGCTATATCATTCTTCCCAATGTCACCGGCGAGGGAAAATTCTCTTTGCTCCGTAGCGGCATGGCCCCAAGATACAAGGACATGCCCTGCGTCGGGGGCTATCTGGACGGTTCAAAGGACGGTCTGAAACCGGGAACTCTGAATATTCTCGCAGGGAAGGAAAAGGCCTGGGGCCACAAACGCATCGCCTGCATCCAGACTTCCGACAACCGCCGCGAAGATCACGCCGATCTCGGCAAGCATTCGTCATGGATCAAATGGGCCAGCCCGACGGCGGAAGCGCTGCGGCAGGCATGCCTAGCTCAGGAATCGCGTATTTCCGACACTGAGCCAAGTGTTCCTTCGGTCGTCATTACGTCAATCAGCGTACAGAACAGCTCTTTTCTCGGGCCTTTGGAGCTTGCCTTCAATCCTCAATACAACGCGCTGATCGGCGGACGCGGCACCGGAAAGTCGACAATCCTTGAATATCTGCGGTGGGCGCTGTGCGACCAGCCTCCCTCTGGAAGCGACGACGATACTCCCGACTACCAAGCGCGCCGCGCGCGGCTGATCGAGGGAACGCTCAAGCCTCTTGGCGCGACCGTTGATGTCGCTTTCACTGTAAATGGCGTGCCGCATCTTGTGCGAAGGGCCAGCAAAGATGGCACCGTGCAGATTAAGGTTGGTGACGATGAACTGCGGCCCTGCACCGAGAGCGAGGTGCGCACCCTGCTGCCTGTTCAGGCCTACAGCCAGAAGCAACTCAGCAATGTCAGTGTTCGCCTGGACGAGCTTTCAAGGTTTATCGCCGCGCCGATCCGCACCGAACTCGGGCAGCTCAAACGGCAGATGGACGAACAAAGTGACAAGCTGCGCAAGAGCTATTCCACGAGGCAACGCCAGAAGATCATCGAAAAGGATATCGTCCGGCTTACCCTAGAAGTCCGCTCCTACCAGGAACAGGCGAGCAGTATACGCGCATCGCTCGGCGGGCTGTCGCAAGAGGACCGGACGCTGCTGGAGCTTGGATCGCAATATGACATTGTCGAACAGGCCATGGATGCCCGCAAGCAGCGTTTGCGGGATGCGGGCGGGCGGATCGATCAGCTGCTCGAACTGCTCGGCGGCGAAATCCGCGGAGACCTCGCGGGGCTGCCCGATGAATTTCCCGAAAAGGCGCTGATCGCGAAACTGTCCGCCGAGTACGACGCACTGGTTGCCGGAATCGCAGAAGCGTTGCGCGGGGCCAAGTCAGGCATCGATCAGGCCCTCGCAGAGCGCGAAGACAGTAAATGGTCGCAATGGAGCGTACGGCTTGAGGCCTACCGCCACGCCTATTCCGCTGCACTTGGCAGATCGTCCGCACAGCGGGATCGGATGGAGCAGCTGAAGGTGCTGGAAGCCAAGGTCGTATCGCTCCAGAAGGAACATACCCGGCTGTCGGACGAACTCATATCGCTCCAGAAGGCCGGAGAAACCTATCAGGCCGAACAGGAGAGGCTGCACGAACTTAGAAGGCAACGCGACGGCCTGATCCAGGGACAGTGCGAGGCTCTGACTGAGAGATCCGGCGGTGCCGTCCGCGCGACTGTTCACAGGTATTCAAATGCAGATGCGTTTTCAGAGTTACTGAGAGAACGTCTGAGCGGTTCGGGAATCCGCAAAGACCGGATTGAGCGCATTGCCGCGGCCATTCTTGAGGCGGATGATCCTCACCGCTCATGGCTCGGCACGCTTGAAGACCTCGAGGCCTTGGCGAACTTCGATCCCGACAAAGATTCAACCGAACACCTTCCCGAGACCCCGTTTCTCGCCAGCGCAGGTGCCACCAAGGGCGATTGCGATAAGCTCGCTCGCAAACTTTCCCCCGACGACTGGCTGTCACTGTCCCTAACTGAAATCCAGAGCGAGCCCCATTTCGAGTACCGTTCGCGCGAGGGAGAATACATCAATTTCTCGAACGCCTCGTCAGGCCAGCAGGCAACGGCGCTCCTGCGCACACTTCTGAACCAGGCAGGGCCGCCCCTTCTGATTGACCAGCCAGAAGAAGACCTCGACAACCCCGTGATGCAGGAAATCGTCGAACAGATATGGGCGGCCAAAAAGCGGCGTCAACTCATCTTCGTCAGCCACAATGCCAATCTCGTCGTCAACGGGGACGCAGAGCTTGTCGCCTGGTGCGAATACCGCAAGGCGGGCGATCAGTCCGGCGGCAAGATAGCGGGAGAGGGAGCCATCGACATTCCAGATGTCCGTGAGGCCATCAAACGCATCATGGAAGGCGGCGCTGCAGCATTCAACCTTCGCAGAGAGAAGTATGGCTTCTGATGCGCCGGCACGGGCAGTGGCTGTATTACGAATCCGCAGGTTCGTATATCTCTCGACCGAATATCCGCCCGACCTGCGCTTCGCATGGCCTGGCGCATTGTCCGCTGCGTGACGCCCCTGAACGACCGCTTTCCCAGTTTTGCTGCAAGTGACATACCGCGCAGCGAACGGCAGCTCTCCGCCCTTCATGTCGGAGCCTGGCGTCATGCTGCGCCTGGCACAAATGTCGTGGAAGGGCTGGGACCGGTCATGCGC
>NZ_AFPM01000179.1 GCF_000220565.1 Oceanicola sp. S124
ATCGGTTCGACAGGGTCGTCATGCGGCGGGTGATTGGGGTCGGACTGGGCCTGTATTTCCTGCTCGGTCGGGGTCGTTCGCATGACACTCGCTCCTGGTTGACTGCGGCCCTTTAACTGCGTTTTCACCGGAGTTTTAAGGCCCGCGCGCTGGTTAATTCCGCGTGCGGCATCCGCTTCACGCAGACGTGAGCCTTGCGGGGCCAACCGGCCTCAGCCCTGTGCGTGGAAGTGGTCGTAGATCGCTTCGGCCAGGCTGTCCGAGATTCCGTCGACCGCCTTCAGGTCCGGCAGGCCCGCCCGGCTGACCGCCTTGGCCGAGCCGAAATGCGCCAGCAGGGCGCGCTTGCGGGTGGCGCCTACGCCGGGGACCTCGTCCAGCGGGTTGGCCATGTTGGACTTCGCGCGCTTGGCCCTGTGGGTGCCAATGGCGAAACGGTGCGCCTCGTCGCGCATCCGCTGCACGAAGTAGAGCACGGGGTCGTTCATCCTGAGGGCGAAGGGGCGCTGGCCGGGGCGGTGGAATTCCTCCTTGCCGTGGTCGCGGTCGACGCCCTTGGCGACACCGACCATGGGCAGGTCCGGCACGCCCATCTCGTCGAGGATCTGCTGCACCGCGCTGACCTGGCCCGCGCCGCCGTCGATCAGCAGCAGGTCGGGCCACATGCCGTTCTCGCGGTCCGGGTCCTCTTTCAGCAGGCGCTTCAGGCGGCGGGTCAGCACTTCTTTCATCATGCCGAAGTCATCGCCCGGCACCAGGTCTTCGCCCCTGATGTTGAACTTGCGATACTGCGACTTCAGGAAGCCCTCGGGGCCGGCGACGATCATCCCGCCGACCGCGTTTGTGCCCTGGATATGCGAGTTGTCGTAGACCTCGATCCGCTCGGGCACCTTCTCCAGCCCGAAGGCCTCGGCGAGACCCTTCAGCAACTTGCCCTGGGTGGCGCTTTCGGCCATGCGACGGCCGAGGCTTTCCTTGGCGTTGCGCGCGGCAGAGGCGATCAGCTCGGCCTTCTCGCCGCGCTGCGGGACCAGAAGCTCGACCTTGCGACCGGCCTTCTCGGAGAGGGCTTCGTGCATGAGGTCGGCGTTCTCGATGCCGTGCGACAGCAGGATCTGCCGGGGCGGCTCCTTGCCGTCGTAGAACTGGCCGAGGAAGGCTTCCAGCACCTCGGCTTCCGAGACATCGACCCCGGCACGGGGGTAGAAATCCTGGTTGCCCCAGTTCTGGTTGGCGCGGATGAAGAAGACCTGCACGCAGGCCTGGCCGCCCTCCATGTGCAGCGCGACGATATCCGCCTCGGCGGTCGAGCGCGGGTTGATGCCCTGGGTGCTCTGCACCTGGGTCAGCGCCTTGATGCGGTCGCGCAGGGCGGCGGCGCGCTCGAATTCCATTTCGTCACTGGCCTTCTGCATCTCGGCGGCCAGCTTTTCCTGCACATCGGTGGAGCGGCCTTGCAGGAAGCGTTCCGCATCGGCCACCGTGCCGGCGTAGTCCTCTTCCGAGATATAGCCCACGCAGGGCGCCGAGCAGCGCTTGATCTGGTACAGGAGGCAGGGCCGCGAGCGGCCCTCGAACATGCTGTCGGTGCAGTTGCGCAGCAGGAAAACCTTCTGAAGCTGGTTCAGCGTGCGGTTCACGGCACCCGCACTGGCGAAGGGCCCATAGTAGGCGCCCTTGGACTTGCGTGCGCCGCGATGCTTGCGGATCTGGGGGAAGGCATGGTCCTTGGCCACCAGGATATCCGGAAAGCTCTTGTCGTCGCGCAGCAGCACGTTGTAGCGCGGTTTCAGCTGCTTGATCAGGTTCTGTTCCAGCAGCAGCGCCTCGGTCTCGGTGCGCGTGGTCAGGAACATCATCCGCGCGGTCTCGCGGATCATCCGGGCGATGCGGGCGCTGTGACCGGCGGGGCGGGCGTAGTTGGACACCCGCGCCTTCAGGTTGCGCGCCTTGCCGACGTAGAGCACGCGGCTCTCCTCGTCCAGCATCCGGTAAACGCCAGGCGAGCTGTCCAGCAGCGCCAGGTAGGACTGGATCAGGGCATGTCCGGTCAGGGGCTTTCCGCCGCCTTCTGCGCGCCCCTCGCCGCTCTCCTCGGTGTCATTCCCCTGGGTCATGCGATTCCGTCTCGATTCTCACTCTGGCTGCAAATTTACGGCCCGGCCTACAAGAGAAAAGCTGTCCCCGCTTTCTGTGGATAACTCCGGGGATAGGATTTTGACACATGGAAAAAACCCTTGTTTCGTGGGGCCTTCCTTGACCTGGTGAATTTTTAGGCGCTTTTTCAAGATGCTGTTTTCAAACGATAAAATTAATTCACAAGGACAACCGACTGAAAACATTAATCTTTTGGTAACACCTTTGTAACCGCCCCGTGACAGGTGCAAAACTTGCCGCGAAAAGCGCTATTCGACCCCCTGCACGTCGGGTGTTTGCCAGGCCAGGTGCTGTCCGCCATCGGTACACAGAAGCTGCCCCGTGACCCCGTGAGCGGTGAGGAAATAGCGCAGCGCGCCGCAGATATCCCCGGGATTCGAGCCGCGCTCCAGCACCGTGTTGTGACGTTGCAGGTCGAAGTGCTCGCGGCTCTGGCGGGCGCCCTGCAGGGTCGGGCCGGGGCCGATGGCATTCACACGTACCGCGGGCGCGAGGGCCCGGGCAGAGGTCTGGGTGAAGGCCCAGAGCCCCATCTTCGAGATCGTGTAGGAAAGGAACTCGGGCGTCAGCTTGTGCACCCGCTGGTCCAGCATCTGGATCACCAGCGCCTGGGCCTGGGGTTCGCCCATGGCGTCGGTCAGCGGGGCGGGGGCCTGCTCGGCGAAAAGCTGGGTCAGCAGCACGGGGGCGCGCAGGTTGGCCTCCATGTGGCGATCCCAGCTGGCGCGGTCGGCGGTGCGGATATTGTCGTAGTCGAAGACGGACGCGTTGTTGACCAGGCAGGTCAGCGGCCCGCCAAGAGCTGCGGCGGCGGCCCCGACCAGCGGCGCAACCTCGGCCTCGTCGGTCAGGTCGGCGCGCAGGGTCACCGCCTGGCGGCCCATGGCGCGGATCTGCCCGGCCACCTCCTCGGCGGCCTCGACGGAGCCGTTGTAATGTACCGCGACGTCATGGCCGTCTTCGGCCAGGGCCAGCGCCATGGCACGGCCCAGGCGTTTCGCGGCGCCGGTGACGAGCGCTTTCTTCGCGGCGGCTTCGGTCATCTTTTCTTCCCCTCAGTTCAGCACGATCACGACGTAGAGGATGTATAGCGCGGAAAGCGCGATACCCCAGAGCCGGTTGATGTCGCGACGCAGGAAGACGAAGGGAATGAGCAGCAGCGAGGCGCCGAGCATGACGACGAAGTCGAAATGCAGCTCGGGCAGGTCCAGCGGGATCTGCTTGAACAGCGAGGTGACGCCGATGATGGCCAGCAGGTTGAACAGGTTCGAGCCGATGACGTTGCCAAGCGCCACGTCGGCCTGGCGGCGCAGCGCGGCCATGACGGTGGTCGCCAGTTCCGGCAGCGAGGTGCCGAGCGCCACCAGCGTCAGGCCGATGACCGTCTCGCTGATGCCGTAGTCCCGGGCGATCTCGGAGGCACTGTCGACCAGGATCGAGGCGCCGAAGGGCAGGCCGACGAGGCCCAGCACGAGGTAGAGCGCGACCTTCCACCAGGGCATCTGCGGGTCGGCGCCCTCGACCTCTTCTTCTTCTTCGTCATCCTCGGCGGCAGAGCCGTCGCGGCGGTGGCGCAGCGCCTCGCGGGCCTGGTCCATCAGGATCAGCGCCAGCACCGACAGCAGCACCACCCCGGCAAGGAAGTCGAACTGGCCGCGCATCGCCAGCAGGATGAACAGCAGTGTCGCCCCGATCATGGTGACAAAGCTCTTGCGGGTGTCGCACTGGCTGGTGTGCATCGTCGCCAGGATCGCCGGAATGCCCAGCACCAGCAGGATGTTGGCGGTGTTCGAGCCGACCACGTTGCCGATGGCCAGGCCGGGCTTGTCCTGGAAGGCGGCCTTGAGCGAGATCAGCAGCTCTGGCGCCGAGGTGCCGAAGGCGACGATGGTCAGGCTAACCAGCAGGGCGGGAATGCCCACCCGAAGCGCCAGGTTGACCGCGCCGCGCACCAGCATGTCGCCGGCCAGCAGAAGAATGACGAGGCCAAGCACGACCATGAGCCAGACGAGCATCCGGTGTTAACTCCTGTTTGTCTTTTGAGGTCCGGAGCAGGGGCAGGGCCCCTTGCCGATCCGGTGTCGCCCGCACTTGGGGCATTTGCCGCCCGGGCGCCTTGGGGCGGGGCGACCGGGAACTCTCAGCTTGCCGAACATCGCCAGCACGGCCATCACGGCCAGGAAGAGGATGACGACCTTGAGGATCATGGATGCAGGCTGGTCCCGCGTGCCATGGTCACAGACCGAAGCGGGCATAGGCGGCCCGTTCCTCGATCATCGCCAGCGGTTCGCCGAGGACGGACATGCCGATGCGCTGCAGCAGCCCGCGCTTGCGACCGCCGTAGCGGCGCAGCTTCACGTCCTTGCCGTAGCGCGCCTTCAGCACCGGCACCAGGTGGCCGATGTCGTCGGCCAGGCCGACCTCGACCGCGCTGCGGCCCAGCCAGACCTTGCCCGAGAACAGCTCGGGGTCGGGTTTCAGCTTCTCGCCGCGCCGGGTCTTCACATGGGTGATGAAATTGCCGTGGATCTCTTCCAGCAGGGCCTTCAGGCGGGCGACGTCCTCTTCCTTTTCAGGCTGGAAGGGGTCGAGCATGCTCTTGCTTTCACCGGCGGTATGGACCCGCCGTTCGATCCCCTGCCGGGCCAGGAAGACCGGCGCGCCAAAGCCCGCCGAGATCACCCCGATCGAGCCCAGCATCGAGCTTTCGTCGGCCAGGATCTCGTCCGCGGCGCAGGCCAGCCAGTAGCCCCCCGAGGCCGCGACATCCTCGACGAAGGCCAGCACGGGGATCTTCTTCTCATCCGCCAGGCGCCGGATCTGCGCGGCGATCAACGAGCTCTGCACCGGCGAACCACCGGGCGAGTTGATCGACAGCGCCACGGCGGCGGGCTTGCCGCGCCGGAACGCCCGCTCTATGGAGGCCGAGAGGGCCTCGTCGCTCAACGGGCCGCGCGGGCCCGAGGCGATCATGCCATGCAGCCTGATGACCGCGACGGTGGCGCCGCGTTTTGCGAAG
>NZ_AFPM01000178.1 GCF_000220565.1 Oceanicola sp. S124
AATGGCCTGCCCTTCATGAAGATGCATGGGCTGGGCAACGACTTCGTCGTCATCGACTCGCGCGGGCGCGGGGCGGTGACCTCGCCTGCGCTGGCGCGCGCCATCGGCGACCGCCACCGGGGCGTCGGCTTCGACCAGCTGGCCGAGATTCGCGACGGCGAGGACAGCGACATCTGCCTGGACTTCTGGAACAGTGACGGCTCGCGTGCGGGCGCCTGCGGCAATGCCACCCGCTGCGTCGCCTCCCATGTCATGGCCGAAACTGGGCGCGACCAGCTGACCATCCGCACCGTGCGCGGGCTGCTGCAGGCGCGCAGCATCGCCGGGGTCACCTGGGTCAACATGGGTCCGCCGCAGCTGGACTGGCGCGAGGTGCCGCTGGCGCGCGCGATGGAGGTCACCGAGGTGCCGCTGCCCGGCACCCCCGTCGCCGTCGGCATGGGCAACCCCCATTGCGTCTTCGTGGTCCCCGATGCCGAAGCCGTGGCGCTGACCGAGGTCGGCCCGCAGGTCGAGACCGATCCGCTCTTCCCCGAGAAGACCAATGTGGAATATGTCGAGGTGCGCTCGCGCTCGGAGGTCCGCATGCGGGTCTGGGAACGCGGCACCGGCGTGACGCTGGCCTGCGGCTCGGGCGCCTGCGCCACGGTGGTCGCCACCGCGCTGCGCGGCCTGACCGACCGGCAGGTGCGGATGGAGCTCGACGGCGGCTGGCTTGAGCTGGACTGGCGCGACGACGGCGTCTGGATGGGCGGCCCCGTGGCCCATGTCTTCGATGGCAGCTTCCCCGCCGCCTTCCTGGCAGAGGTGGCCTGAATGGCTCCGCAGCCCCCCAAGTTCGCGACCCTCGGCTGTCGCCTCAATGCCTATGAGACCGAGGCGATGAAGGCCATGGCCGCCGAGGCGGGCTTGGGTGACGCGGTGATCGTCAACACCTGCGCCGTCACCGCCGAGGCCGTGCGCAAGGCCCGCCAGGACATCCGCCGCCTGCGCCGCGAGAATCCGAACGCCCGCCTGATCGTCACCGGCTGCGCCGCCCAGACCGAGCCCGAGACCTTCTCGGCCATGTCCGAGGTCGACATGGTGATCGGCAACACCGAGAAGATGCAGCCCGAGACCTGGGCGAAGCTGGGCCCCGATTTCATCGGCCAGACCGAGCGCGTGCAGGTCGATGACATCATGTCGGTGCAGGAAACCGCCGGGCACCTGATCGACGGCTTCGGCACCCGTAGCCGCGCCTATGTTCAGGTGCAGAACGGCTGCGATCACCGCTGCACCTTCTGCATCATCCCCTATGGCCGGGGGAACTCTCGATCCGTGCCCGCCGGTGTGGTGGTCGACCAGATCAAGCGGCTGGTGCAACAGGGCTACAACGAGGTGGTGCTGACCGGGGTCGACCTGACCTCCTGGGGGGCCGACCTGCCCGCGACGCCGCGCCTTGGCGACCTGGTGATGCGCATCCTGCGGCTGACCGACGTTCCGCGCCTGCGGATCAGCTCGATCGATTCGATCGAGGCGGACGAGGCCCTGATGCAGGCCATCGCGACCGAGCCGCGCCTGATGCCGCACCTGCACCTGTCGCTGCAGGCCGGTGACGACATGATCCTGAAGCGCATGAAGCGCCGCCACCTGCGCGACGACGCGATCCGGTTCTGCGAAGAGGCCCGCAAGTTGCGCCCCGAGATGACCTTCGGCGCCGACATCATCGCCGGCTTCCCGACCGAGACCGAAGCGATGTTCCAGAACTCGCTGAAGCTGGTCGAGGACTGCGACCTGACCTGGCTGCATGTCTTCCCCTATTCGAAGCGCGAAGGCACCCCGGCGGCGAAGATCCCGACCCAGGTCAACGGCAAGGCGATCAAGGACCGTGCCGCCCGCCTGCGCGCCGCAGGGGACGCCCAGGTGGCCAGCCACCTCGCCGCCCAGCAGGGCCGCGACCACAGGGTACTGATGGAAAGCCCGCGCATGGGCCGCACCGAACAGTTCACCGAGGTTCATTTCTCGGCCGACCAGCCCGAAGGGCAGATCGTCGCCGCGCGCATCCTCGGACAGGGGGCCGGGCACCTCCTAGCCTGAGGGTGCAAAGTCGGGTTGCACCCGGCCTGCCGCCGCCGCATCCTGCGCCCGATCCAGCACCAGATCCAGCAGGGCCAGATGCATCCCAATCCGATCTATCGCCAGGCCGATGACGCCCTGAACCTCGCCTTCGCGGCGGAACAGGGCGCGGGGCTGCTGTGCCTCTCTTCAGAGGGCGCGCCGCTTGCCGCCCAGACCCCCTTCGTGATTCGCGATGGCCATGTCTACCTGCACCTCGTGCGCTCGAACGCCGTCGCCCGCGCCACCACCGGCACCGCCCCCCGACCCGCCCGGCTGATCGTCACCGGGCCGCAGGGCTATGTCTCGCCCGACTGGTACGGAATGGACGACCAGGTGCCGACCTGGAACTATGTCTCGGTCCACCTGCTGGGAGACCTGGACCCCCTGCCGCAGGACGACCTGCGCGGCGTGCTCGACATGCTCTCGGAGGATTTCGAGACCCGCCTGCTGCCGAAACCCGTCTGGAAGACCGACAAGATGCCCGACGACCTGATGAGCCGGCTCATGCGGATGATCCAGCCCTTCCGAATGAAGATCGCCTCGGTCGAAGGCACCTGGAAGCTGGCTCAGAACAAGCCCGAAGAGGCGCGCCTGGCTGCCGCCGAGGCCCTCGCGGGAGGCGCCACCGGGCAGGACCTCGCCCGACTCGCCGCGCTGATGCGCGACCCACCCACCTGATCGTCCCGGATCCCCCCGGAATCGACACTCTTCGCTTCGAAAGGACTACCATGACCCCCGACCAGAGCCCCATGGACCACACGCTGTTCAGCTCCCCCTCCTCGCCCTATGTCCGCAAGGTCCGCTGCATGCTGCGCGAACTGGACCTCGCGGACCGTGTGGTCGAGAAGGTGGTCAGCACCAGTGCGCTGCAGACCGACCCCGACCTCGCCGCCGCCAACCCGCTGGGCCGGATTCCCGCCCTGGCCCGCACCGGCGCGACGACGATCTGCGACAGCCGGGTGATCACCCGCTACCTCAACGATCTCGCCGGTGGCGACCTCTACCCCGAAGACCGCCTCTGGCAGGTGCTGACGCTGGAAGCGCTCTGCGACGGCATGCTGGATAGCGCCGTCTCGATGGTCTACGAGCGCCGCCTGCGCGCTGCCGACAAGGTCGACGAGGGCTGGCTGGATGCGCAGTGGCAGAAGGTCTCGCGCACGCTCGAGCGGCTGGAAAGCGACTGGACCGACAGCCTCTCGGCGCCCTTCGATGCCGGGCTGATCGCCCTGGCCTGCACCCTGGGGTACCTGGACCTGCGCCACGCGGACCGTGGCTGGCGCGACAGCTGCCCCACCCTCGCCGCCTGGGCGGACGAGATCGCGACCCGCCCCAGCCTCGCCGAAACCGCCCCCGCCTGACCCCGCGCCCGGCCCAAACCGGGCCATGAGTATTCATGGCCTCGGAATGGAAGCAGGACGGAGCGGCACGGCCCCCTTGCCTCTATCCGATGGCCAAAAATACTGCGGGGGACTCTCCGGCACGGAGAGGGGGGCAGAGCCCCCGTCCCCGGCAGGCAAAAGCAAAGGGCCCGCCGATCCGGCGAGCCCTCTCGATCTGGTATCCCTGCGGCGTCAGAACTTGAAGCCGACACCCACGTTCAGCGCGTTGGTGATCAGGCGGGTGTCCAGCGATCCGCCACCTTCGAGCTCGGCCGAATTGTCGGACCAGGTGAACTGGTACTCACCGAAGACCGACCAGCGGTCGTTCAGCGGATAGTTGACACCGGCAGTCAGGCGGGCGGCGGGGCCGGTCACCTGGTAGCCGAAGGTATGGTCGCCGCCCGTCGGGGTCACGTCCACATGGGGCATGGCGAAACCGAGGCCAGCCGAGACGTAAGGCGTCGCGGAGCCCCAGGCGTCGAGCCAGCGGCGCGAAATGTTGGCGGTGATGATGTTGTGGCCGTCGGTGAATTCAAGCCGGTCGAAGCCCGCCGCAGCCATCTCGCCCTCGGGGGCATAGGCCTTGTCGTGCGAGAATTCGACACCCCAGCCCCAGGCCTCGTTGCGCCACGAGGTCAGGCGGGCGCCGTAGTAGGGCGGCATCTCGAAGCTCTTGCCGTCCCAGCCGAACAGCTCGTTGAAGCTGTCGCCGGCGTTCGGGCCGCTGCCGTAGGTGCCGGTGGCACGCGAATGCGGGGAGGTCTGCCAGCCACCGTAGAACGAAAGCTCGACCTCGGCCGCGGCGGGGGCAGCGAAGACGGCGCAGGCCAGCGCAAGGGCGGAAGCACCACCTAGGCGGGCCGCGAGGCGGGGTTGGGTCGCGCTGGATGCGGACATGGGCAGTCTCCGGCAGAAGGAAGTCTATTTTGCCTTACACCGACATGGCCCGGGCCTCAAGCGCGACACTTCCGCACCCTCTGACGGGAAAGCCTACGATATACTGGACCTGATGAAGTTCGGCAGCTAAACAACCGCGAGGTAACAGTTGCGCGATGAGCGCGGCGCAGCCACCAATTGCGACTGCCCAGGCGGGCCTAGGAATGGAGCTAAGTTCGTGTCCCACGCAGAAGATCACGAAGGCACCCGGAGGGACTTCCTCTATTACGCTACCGCCGGCGCCGGCGCTGTCGCCACGGGCGCGGCGGTCTGGCCGCTGGTGAACCAGATGAATGCCTCGGCCGACGTGCAGGCCCTGTCGTCGATCCGCGTCGACGTGTCGGGCGTCGAGGAAGGCACCCAGATCACCGTCAAGTGGCGCGGCAAGCCGGTCTTCATCCGTCGCCGCACCCAGGCCGAGATCGACGCCGCGAACGAGGTCGACCCCGCGTCGCTGCCCGATCCGCTGGCGCGGAACGGCAACATCGACGCCGGCGCCCCGGCGACCGACCCGAACCGCGCCCTGGCGCCCGAGGGGGCCGAGGGCAAGGCGGCCGAGGAATGGCTGGTAATGATGGGTGTCTGCACCCACCTGGGCTGCGTGCCCCTCGGCGATGGTGCCGGTGACTTCGGCGGCTGGTTCTGCCCCTGCCACGGCTCGCACTACGATACCGCAGGACGGATTCGCAAAGGCCCTGCGCCGCAGAACCTGCCCGTGCCCGTCGCCGCCTTCGACGGCGAGACCGAAATCGTTCTGGGCTGAGGGAGGAAACCACATGTCCGGCATTCCGCACGATCACTACGAACCGAAGACCAAGGCCGAGAAGTGGGTGAACAGCCGCCTTCCGGTCATCGGGCTGATCTATGACACGATCATGATCCCCACCCCGAAGAACCTCAACTGGATGTGGATCTGGGGCATCGTCCTGGCCTTCTGCCTGGCGCTGCAGATCGTCACCGGCATCGTCCTGGTGATGCACTACACCCCCCACGTCGACCTGGCCTTTGCCAGCGTCGAGCATATCATGCGCGACGTCCGGGGCGGCCACTTCCTGCGCTACCTGCACATGAACGGCGCCTCGCTGTTCTTCTTCGCCGTCTACCTGCACATCTTCCGCGGCCTCTACTACGGCTCGTACAAGGCCCCGCGCGAGATCACCTGGATCATCGGCATGATCATCTACCTGCTGATGATGGCCACCGGCTTCATGGGCTACGTGCTGCCCTGGGGTCAGATGTCCTTCTGGGGCGCGACGGTGATCACCGGCCTGTTCGGCGCGATTCCCTTCATCGGCGAGGGCCTGCAGGCCTGGCTGCTGGGTGGACCGGCCGTCGACAACGCCACGCTGAACCGCTTCTTCTCGCTGCACTACCTGCTGCCCTTCGTCATCGCGGGCCTGGTCATCGTGCACATCTGGGCGTTCCACACCACGGGCAACAACAACCCGACCGGCGTCGATGTCCGCAAGGGTTCGAAGGCGGAAGCCGAGAAGGACACCCTGCCCTTCTGGCCCTACTTCGTCATCAAGGACGTCTTCGCCCTGGCGGTGGTCCTGGCGGTCTTCTTCGCCATCGTCGGCTTCATGCCCAACTACCTGGGCCACCCCGACAACTACATCGAGGCCAACCCGCTGGCGACGCCCGCGCACATCGTGCCGGAATGGTACTTCCTGCCCTTCTACGCCATCCTGCGGGCCTTCACCGCGGATGTCTGGGTGGTGATGTTCGCCGACTGGATCACCGGCGGCATCGTCGACGCGAAGTTCTTCGGCGTGCTGGCCATGTTCGGCGCCATCGTCGCCATGGCGCTGGTGCCCTGGCTGGACACCTCGCGCGTCCGGTCGGGCCGCTACCGTCCGATGTTCAAACTGTGGTTCCTGCTGCTCTGCGTGGACTTCATCGTGCTGATGTGGGCCGGTGCCATGCCGGCAGAGCCGCCCTACTCGACGATCTCGCTGATCGGGGCCACCTACTGGTTCGCCTACTTCTTCGTCATCCTGCCCCTGCTGGGCGTGATCGAGAAGCCGACCACCCCGCCCGCGACGATCGAAGACGATTTCGACGCCCATTACAGCAAGCCGGCAGAACCTGCCGAGTAAGCGAAAGGACAGAGAACATGTTCAAGAAGCTCTCCCTCTCTGCCCTGGCAGCGCTGGCCCTCACGGCCGGTGCCGCCACCGCAGCTGGCGACGACAGCGGACACGCGACGCACAACGTGAAGTTCTCCTTCGACGGCCCCTTCGGCAAGTTCGACGAGAACCAGCTGCAGCGCGGCCTGAAGATCTACACCGAGGTCTGCTCGGCCTGCCACGGGTTGCGCTACGTGCCGATCCGCACGCTGGCCGACGAGGGCGGCCCGCACCTGCCCGAGGACGAGGTGCGCGCCTATGCCGGCCGGTTCGAAGTCTATGACGACGAGCTGGAAGACTTCCGCACCGCCACCCCGAACGACCACTTTCCCGAAAGTGGCCTTGAGAATGCACCCGACCTCAGCCTGATGGCCAAGGCGCGTGCCGGGTTCCACGGGCCGCAGGGCACCGGGATCAACCAGTTCTTCAAGGGTATCGGCGGACCCGAGCACATCGTCGCCATCCTCACCGGCTACACCGGCGAAGAGCGCGTGCAGGCCGGCGTGACCTACTACGAGAACACCGCCTTCGACAGCGGCTGGATCGCCATGGCTCCGCCGCTGTCCGGCGAGGACGTGGAGTTCGACGACGGCCATGCCAACGACCTGCACCACGAAGCGGAAGACGTTGCCGCCTTCCTGATGTGGACCGCCGAGCCGAAGCTGATGGCGCGCAAGCAAGCCGGCTTCGTCGGCGTCGCCTTCCTGATCCTGCTCAGCTCGCTGCTGTACCTGACCAACAAGCGGCTGTGGAAGCCGGTCAAGGATCAGGCGAAAGCCAAGGCCAAGGCCTGATCCCGCCTGTCACGGTGACCCCGGCAGGATCCCTGAAGGGATCCCGGACCAGACAAGAGACCCCCGGCAGCCCCGCTGCCGGGGGTCTTTCCTTTCCGACCGGCGGGTCCGCGCGGCCACGCCACCGGGAATTTCTCCCCGGCCCGTATACAGGGGCTTGCCCATGGGGCACCCCGGGGCTCATATCCGCGCATCCAACCGAGGAGAGATCACGATGACCGGCGAGGCCCTGCGCAAGCGCATCTGGGGGTGGTTCTTCTTCGACTGGGCCAGCCAGCCCTACAACACCCTGCTGATCACCTTCATCTTCGCGCCGTACGTGAAGGAGCTGATCGGAGACGGCGCCGCCGCGCAGTCCGCCTGGGGCTTCGGCATCGGCGCCGCGGGCCTCTGCATCGCGCTGCTGGCGCCGGTGCTGGGCGCGATCTCGGATGTCTCGGGGCAGCGGCTGCGCTGGATCTGGGGCTTCTCGGGGCTCTACGTGCTCGGGTCCTGGATGCTGTGGTACGCCGCGCCGGGGGACTTCAACCTGGTGCTGACGCTGGTCTTCTTCGCCATCGGCATGATCGGCATGGAGTTCGCGACGATCTTCACCAACGCCATGCTGCCCGACCTCGGCAGCAAGGAAGAGATCGGCCGGATCTCGGGCAATGGCTGGGCCTTCGGCTATCTCGGCGGGCTGGTCTCGCTGGTGATCATGCTGGCGCTGCTGGCCGAAAACGCCGAGACCGGCAAGACGCTGATCGGGATCGACCCGATCCTGGGCCTGGATGCCGGCGCCCGCGAGGGCACCCGCGCCGTCGGGCCGCTGACCGCGATCTGGTACGCCGTCTTCATGGTGCCCTTCTTCCTCTACGTGCGCGATCCCAAGCCGCCGAAGGCCCCGACGGGCGCCCTGAAGGCCGCGCTCGGCAACCTGCGCCGCACGATACGCGAGCTGCCGCGCACGCCTTCGCTGTTCTCCTACCTCGTCGGATCGCTCTGCTACCGCGATGCGCTTGCGGGGATCTACACCTTCGGCGGCATCTATGCCTCGGGCGTGCTGGGCTGGTCGGTCACCCAGATCGGCATCTTCGGCATCATCGCCATCATCTCTGGAGCGATCTTCGCCATGCTGGGCGGCCGCGCCGACACCTACTTTGGCCCGAAGCCGGTCATCATGACCTGCATCGGCCTGCTGACGGCGGTCACGGTGGTGGTGATCACCATCTCTCCGACCTCGGTGCTGGGCCTCACCGTGGCCGAGGGCAGCACCCTGCCCGATACGGCGCTGATGATCGTCGGCGCGGTGATCGGCGCCGCCGGTGGCGTGCTGCAATCCGCCAGCCGCACCATGATGGTGCGCCAGGCCCGCCCCGGCCGGATGACCGAGGGCTTCGGCCTCTATGCGCTGGCGGGCAAGGCCACCGCCTTCCTCGCGCCGACGATGATCGGTGTCACCACGATGATCAGCGGGTCTCAGCAGATCGGCATCCTGCCCCTGGTTTTCCTTTTCGCCGCCGGCGCGCTGCTGCTACGCTGGGTCCAACCCGACGGAGACCCCAAGGACCCCGCTTGAGACAGATCCTCGCCCTCATCCTTGCCCTGTTGATGGCCGCCCCGGCGGCCGCGCAGGGCATCCCCGCCACCATGCAGGGCGTCGAGGCCCGCAAGCTCTTCGGCGCCGTTTCAACCGGGTCCCCGCATCGCGCCGATGCCTTCGGTTCCTACGCCAAGGGCTGCGGTGCAGGGCTGGTGCAGCTGCCCGAGAACGGAGCCACGTGGCAGGCCATGCGCCTGTCGCGCAACCGCAATTGGGGCACACCCGAACTGGTGGACTACCTGCAGGACCTGTCAAAGGACGCCGCCCGCCTGCCCGGCTGGAACGGTATCTACGTCGGGGACATGTCGCAGCCGCGCGGCGGCCCGATGAGTTCGGGCCACGCCAGCCACCAGATCGGCCTGGATGCCGATATCTGGATGCTGCCCGGCACCGACCTGCGCCTGTCGCGCAACGCCCGCGAAAACCTCTCGTCGATTTCCCTGCGGCGCGGCAACGGCGCCTATGTCAACGGCAACTGGACCGCGCAGCACATGGAGCTGCTGAAGGCCGCCGCCAGTGACCGCCGGGTGGCGCGGATCTTCCTCTTTCCCGGCGCCAAGGCCTGGATGTGCGACAATGCCACCGGTGACCGCCGCTGGCTGCGCAAGATCCGGCCCTGGTGGGGGCATCACTACCACTTCCACGTCCGCCTCTCCTGCCCGCGCGGCATGAAGGGCTGTGTCGATCAGGCGCCGCCGCCCCCCGGGGATGGCTGTGACGAGGCGCGCAAATGGGTCAGCGACATCGTGAACCCGCCTCCCCCGGACCCGAACGCCCCGGCCCCCACGCCCCGCCGGCAGCTGACCATGGAAGACCTGCCCCGCCAATGCGTCACGGTCCTGCAATCGCGCTGAGCGTGCTGCTGGCCTCTCCGCTGGCGGCTGGCGACACCACGGATCTTCCTCTCGACTGGCCCGGCGTCGGGGGCCTCTCGGCCATCGAGCTGCGCGAGGACGGTGCCAGCGCGCTGCTGCTAAGCGACCGGGGCCAGCTGCACGAGATCGCCCTCAGCCGCCAAGACGGCCGGCTGACCGGTGCGACGCTGCTGCAAAGCCTGCACCTGGCGCCCGATGACGTCCCCGGACGGCACCTCGACCCCGAGGGGCTGGCGCTGTTTCCCGGCGGAGACCTGGCGATCTCCTTCGAGGACAACGCCCCGCTCCGCCTCCACCCTGCCGATGGCGGGGCCATGCGCCAGATCGCCCTGCCGCCCCGTGTCCGCCTGGCTCCGAACGCCATGTATGAGGCCCTTGCCGTCGACCCGCAGGGACGGCTGGTCATGCTGCCCGAAGACCCCGGCCAGGGCGGGCCGGACCATCCCGTCTGGCGACTTGAGAACGGCAGGTGGCAAGAGGTGGCGCGACTCGCCACGCCCGGAGGCTATCGCCCCGTTGGTGCCGATTTCGGCCCCGACGGCCAGCTTTACCTGCTGCTGCGCGCCCTCGGCTTCGGCTTCCGCGCCATGGTGCTGCGCTTCGACCCCGCGCATCCCGAGGTGCCGGCGCGGCGGATCCTGCACCTCGCCGACCACCCCCGCAGCAACTTCGAGGGCCTCTCGGTCTGGCAGGACCCGCAGGGCACCCTGCGCCTGCTGCTGGTCTCGGACAATAACTTCAGCCCCCTGCTGGAGCAGCGCCTGCTGGAGATCGCCCTTGATTTGCAGGGGCCAAGTCGCTAAAGCCCGCGGGTCCCGGCCCTGTCCGGACCCCACAAGTCTCCGCGACCTTGTCTAAAAAACGGATCTGACATGCAACGCTCCTATCTTCCTGGCATCCTTGCCATGGCCGCGATCGTCGTGGCCTCGAACATCCTCGTCCAGTTCCTGATCCTGGACGGCCTCCTGACCTGGGGGGCCTTCACCTATCCTCTCGCCTTCCTTGTCACCGACGTGATGAACCGCCTCTACGGCGCCCCTGCCGCGCGCCGGGTGATCCTTGCCGGCTTCGTCACCGGGATCGTCTGCTCGCTGATCGGCACGCAGGTGATTTTGCAAGGCGACGGCTACACTTACGCCGCCGTTGCCCTGCGCATCGCGGTCGGCTCGGCGCTGGCCTTCCTGGTTGCCCAACTGGTCGACGTGGCGATCTTCGACCGCCTCCGCGCCGGCAGCTGGTGGCGTGCACCGCTGGTCTCCTCGCTGGTCGGATCGGCCCTGGACACGGCAATCTTCTTCACCGTCGGCTTCGCGCAATTCATTGCTTTCTTAGGAGAAAACGCCGACGCCGAGGTCTCGTGGGCCTGGGACTCGGTGCCCTTCATGATGGTCGGCCCGGCGGTTCCGCTGTGGATTTCCCTGGCCGTCGCGGACTGGGGCGTGAAGCTGGCCCTGGCGCTGATCGCGCTGCTGCCTTTCCGGGCGATCACGGCAAGATTTTCCGCTCGCGCGGCATAATCTTCTTTGTCCGTAAAGATTTCCGTGTCACGATTCTCGTATCGGAAACAAGCTGAAAGGAGGTGCTCTAGTGTCTATTGAGGTATTGGAGAGAGGGTTCGGAACAGTCTGGAGGGAAAGCGTCTGAGGCAGCCCTTTGGCGCAAACCGACAGGTTGGTTCACTACCTAACTGAACCACCTCCTGATCTCGAGAAGGGTCGTTCCATCCGATGGGGCGACCCTTTCTATTTGCCGGGCGTGCTCTGATGGCGCCCCGACCCAGTGGGTAGGCCAGCGGTTTTCGACAACGCACCCCAGGTCGGGACCCCGTCGGCGGGATGACCGGCTGCGACATCTCAACCTTTCCCCTACAAGGGGTTACTATCTGCCGGACCCCAAGGCCGGGGCACCGCGTTTTGCGCGGGTATGACTGAGGGAAGATGATGCTGCGGATCACGGATCAGATCGCGATCGAGGAATGGGAGCTGGTGGAGCAATTCGTGCGCTCTTCCGGCCCCGGCGGGCAGAACGTGAACAAGGTGTCCTCGGCGGTGGAGCTGCGGTTCGAGGCCGAACGGTCGCCCTCGCTGCCCGAGCCAGTGAAGCGGCGGCTGCGGCGGCTGGCGGGGCGGCGCTGGACCAAGGACGGCGCACTTGTGATCCAGGTGCAGGAGGAACGCAGCCAGGCGCGGAATAGGGAGGTCGCGCGGGAAAGGCTGGCCGAACTGATCGCCAAGGCCCTTGTGGCGCCCAAGCGGCGCATCCCGACGAAGGTGTCGAAGAACCAGAAGCGGAAAAGGGTTGAGGCGAAGAAGCAGCGCGCCGAGGTGAAGGAGAAGCGGGGGTGGGAGAGGTGAGAGGTCTTGCCCCGCCTTTGGCGTAGGGTGGATGTAATCCACCTTTGGGAGTGGTTGGTAACCGGGGATGGTGGGTTAGAAACCCACCCTAAGGGCACCGGAGCAAGCCTGCCCGACACAGCCGTCGCCTAAGACTAAACGTGCCATAGGTTTCGAGCGCCCTCTTGCTTCATTAAGGACACATAAAGCCTTTCGGCACTCGCACCCTCGAGTGGAGTCCATCCAGATTCAGGGTGGACCTTATGCTGCGATCCCAGGTTTACTGTCACTAGAACGTCTTTGTCGCGGGGGTGATATGCTTCACCAAACTCTTAAATCAATCGCCGAAGAATACGAATTCGCAAGGGGAAAAGACTATTCTAGCTCACCGCTTTCGGTGAAGATCACCAAGACACTTTCGTCGGATGCAAAGGAGACTCTCAAGGAATTTGGGCTTCAATTCAGAGTAAAGGCTAGTGCTGGTCAGTTCCAAAACTGGGCCGCCATCCCCTGGCTCGCATTCTTTGACCCTCTCATCACGACGACAGCACAAAGCGGCTTCTATGTGGTCTATCTGATTAATCCTCTGGAGCGCACAGTCGTCCTTTCTCTAAATCAAGGGGCGACAGAAACCTATAGAGAGTTTGGAGAAAAAGGAGGAATTGGCGTTCTTCAAAGAAGAGCCAAGGACATTGCAAGCAGAATGCACGACTTTGCTGACCGCTTCTCGACATCACCTATCGCACTTGGATCTCTGAGGCCACTCCCACTCGGGTATGAAGCCGGTCACGCTTTCGGCCGAACTTATGAACTTGAGGCCCTAAATAGTGATCAGTTTTACACTGATCTCCGCACAATTTTGCATGCATACAAGGCCTTAGTTTTTCGCGGAGGCATAATGCCAACGGAGGTGATGCAATATGAAAGCGGCGTGACCGATATCGTAGAAACTCGAAAGGCGGTGCTTTCTAAGCGGATTGAGAGAGCGCCTAATGTTCGCCGCAAAGTCCTATCTGTCAGAAAACCCATATACGAAGCCTGCGGCCTGGATCCGTCGCAAGACTATTCCTACTGCGGCGACCCAATCAAAACACCATTGGACGTACATCATTCCAGACCACTCTCGAGTTTAACCGAAGATGAAGAGGCGGCATACAAGGTGCCAGATGATTTCCTCGTCCTTTGCCCGACCTGTCACCGCGTGATTCACAAGCAGGATGACGTCAGCGACCTAGAAGCCCTAAAAGACAAAATCCGTTTCAAACACGCAAGAGAGGGAAAGATCGGCCTAGGTTAAACCACAACCGCCACCCTCTCCTGCTCCCCAACCCCGAACACCCGCTTGTACCGGGCAATCTCGCTTTCTGGTCCCATGGCCTTCTCGGGGTTATCCGATAGCTTGACGGTCGGTCTCCCGTCCGCTGCAACCGCCTTGCAGACAAGGGAAAACGGCGCCAGCGCATCATTCTTCGCCAGGCCCCGGAAATCGTTCGTCAGCAATGTCCCCCAGCCGAAGCTGACCTTCACGCGGCCGTGGAACTGGGCGTAGAGCTCCTCGATCTTCGCCTCGTCCAGGCCATCCGAGAAGATGACCAGCTTGGTGGTCGGGTCCTCTCCGCGGGATTGCCACCAGGCGATGGCGGTTTCGGCGGCGCGGGCGGGGTCTCCGCTGTCGATGCGGATGCCGGTCCAGCCGGCCAGCCAGTCGGGGGCGTTCCGCAGGAAGCCCTCGGTGCCGTAGGTGTCGGGCAGGATGATGCGCAGGTTGCCGGAATGCTCTTCGTGCCAGTCGGCCAGCACGTCGTAGGGGGCGCGGGCCAGGGCCTCGTCGCCCTCGGCCAGGGCGGAATAGACCATGGGCAGCTCATGCGCGTTGGTGCCGACGGCCTCGAGGTCGCGCTTCATGGCGATCAGGCAGTTGGAGGTGCCGGTGAATTTCGGCCCCAGCCCCTCGATCATCGCCTGCACGCACCAGTCCTGCCACAGGTAGGAATGCCGCCGACGGGTGCCGAAATCGGCGATCTTCAGGTCGGGCAGGCGGCGCAGGTGCTCGATCTTCTCCCAGAGCTTGGTCATGGCGCGGGCGTAGAGGACCTCCAGCTCGAACTTGGCCATCTGGTGCAGCACGGCGCGGCCACGCAGCTCCATCAGGATCGACAGGGCCGGGATCTCCCACAGCATGACCTCGGGCCAGGAGCCTTCGAAGGTCAGCTCGTACTGGTCGCCGCGGCGTTCCAGGGTGTAGGGCGGCAGACGCAGTTTCTCGAACCACTCCATGAAGTCGGGGCGGAACATCTGGCGCTGGCCGTAGAAGGTATTGCCGCGCAGCCAGGTGGATTCCCCGCGGGTCAGCGAGACGGAGCGCACGTGGTCCAGCTGTTCGCGCAGCTCGCCCTCGTCGATCATCTTGGCCAGCGGCACCGAGGCGGTGCGGTTGATCAGCGAGAAGGTGACCGTGGTGTCGGGCTTGTTGCGGAAGACCGACTGGCACATCAGCAGCTTGTAGAAATCCGTGTCGATGAGAGAGCGGACGATCGGGTCGATCTTCCACTTGTGGTTATGGACGCGGGTGGCGATGTCGACCATGCGGGGTCTCCCTTCGTAACAGGGAGATAAAGCAGGGCCGCGCGCCGGAATGCAAGGGCGAGGCCCCCGGTGATGCCCCGGAGGCCTGCCAGGCTTACAGGAACATGCCGCCCGAGGCCTCGATCCGCTGGCCGGTGACCCAGTTGCCATCCGACAGCAGCAGCGCGGCGGCGGCGGCGCCGATGTCGTCGGGCAGACCGGCGCGGCCCATGGCGGTGAAGGAGGCGACGGCGGCATTGACCTGCGCGTCGTCGCGGGTGCGGCCGCCTCCGAAGTCGGTCTCGATCGCGCCGGGGGCAAGGGCGTTGACCGAGATGCCGCGCTCGGCCAGTTCGCGCGCCCAGTAGCGGGTCATGACCTCGACCGCGCCCTTCATCGAGGCATAGGCGCCGTAGCCGGGCAGAGAGAAGCGCGCCAGCCCGGTGGAGATGAAGAGGATCCGCCCGCCGTCGGCAATCTGCGGCAGCAGCGCCTGGGTCAGCATCGCCGGCCCGCGCAGGTGGATGCGGTAGAGGGTGTCGAAGGTCTCGACCGGGGTTTCGGCCAGGGGCGCATAGAGGCCGATGCCGGCGTTGTGGATGACGCCGGTCAGGGTATCGCGGCCCATCTCGGACAGCGTGGCGCGCAGGGTCTCGGCGAAGGCGGGGAAGGTCTCGGCCTCGGCGACGTCCAGCGTCAGGGCACAGACTTCGGCGCCCTCCGCAGCGATGGCGGCCAGCGCCTCGGAGGCATCGCCCCGGGTGGTGATGAGTATATCGGCGCCGCCGCGGGCCAGGTGTTCGGCCATGGTGCGGCCAAGGCCACGGTTGCCGCCGGTGATCAGGAAGAGGGGTCGGGTGGACATGGTGTGTCTCCTTCGGGGTCGTTTCGGGGCAGGCCGCCCCGGGGGTGATCGCCCCGATATGGCGCCCTGCCGGCGGAGCGGCCTGCCGGATCCTGCACAAGACTTGCCAATTCCTGCACGGATGCGCCGCGCCCCTTGCCGCGCCGGGCGAAGCGGGACAAGGCTTGTGCCATGAGAACACTGGAGAACCTTTCCCGGGCCACCGAGGCGCTGGCTCTGCGCAAACATGCCGGATTGCGTCCGACCCCCACCGGGGTGCCGGGCCTCAGCGCCATGCGATCCACCGCGCCCAGCCTGCTGGACCATGACCTGTTCGGCCCGGTGTTCTGCCTCGTGCTGTCCGGCGCCAAGACCACCCGTTTCGATGCCGGAGAGGTTGCCTTCCACGCCGGACAGGCGGTCTGCATCTCGCTGGACCTGCCCGCCGTGTCGCAGGTGGTGCGTGCCAGCCCGGCCGAGCCCTACCTTGCCCTTGGCCTGCAACTGGACATGGCAGAGCTGCGCGAGCTGGCGCCGCAGGTCCCCGCCGGTGACGACGCCACCCCGCAACCGCTGGCCAGCGCCGAGGCCACCCCCGAGCTGGTCGACGCCATGGCCCGGCTGCTGTCGCTGGAAGACCGCGCCGATCTCGCCCTGATGGCGCCGCTTTACCTGCGCGAGCTGCACCTGCTGCTGCTGCAATCCCCGCTGGGCGCCATGCTGCGCCGCCTTGCCCGCCCCGAGACCGAGGAAACCCAGATCGCCCGTGCCCTGTCGCAGCTGCGCCGCGCGCCCGGGGCCCATCTGCGGATCGACGACCTGGCGCGCGCAAGCGGGATGAGCCCCTCTCTGTTCCATCGCCGGTTCCGCGAGATCACCGGCACCACCCCGCTGCAGTTCCACAAGCGCCTGCGCCTGCTGGAAGCGCGCCGCCTGCTGCAGCAGGAAGGCCATGGCGTCACCCAGGCGGCCTTCGAGGTCGGCTATGAAAGCCCCTCGCATTTCAGCCGGGACTACCGGCGCCTGTTCGGCCTGTCGCCACGGCAGGACCTTAGCACTACCGGGGCCTGAGGCGACCGGCAGCCCCGCGCCCTCATACCGCCCCGCCCGAAATCCGCCGCAGTTGCGCCGGAAATCGGCCCCCTCAGGGTCTGCAAAGCGCCGCGCCCCGGCCCCGCCGCGGCCCGTGCCGCGCCCTATTTCCGCCCGACATCCAGCCCAAGGTTAACGTTGTGTGTGGGAGACATAGAACGGGCCGTCAGAGCCATGAGATACGATTTCGATATGCATTCAGTTCTGCCGCTGGCCGCGCAGAGGAAGGCCCGCCTGGCGGGCCATGAGGGCGATCTGTCGGGACAACAGATCGCCCTCTTCAGGGATCCCCGGGTGGCCGATGCCCTGCGGGCGGTAGATCCGGAGATCCAGCAACTGTTCCTTGAGTCGGGCTTTGCCCTGACAAGCTGGACCAGCCGCATGCCGGAAGGCACCTTCCGCGACAGCGAGAGCGCGGCGCGCAATGCCGTGATCCGCCGTTTCGCCACCAATATGCGCAATTCGCAGATCGACCTGCGGCGGCGCAACTGGGGCGGCTTCAGGCTGAGCGAGTTCACCGACAGCTACCTGCAGGCACGGGCGTTGACAGACCCCATCCTCTCCGATCCCCGCGGAGACGAGCCGGTGCCGGTGCCGCGACACCTCGGCGTGAAGAAGGCCGGCGGAGCTCCGCGCGACAGCTTGCTGAACCGCTTCCTCGGGCTGGACCTGGTGCAGAAGACATGTGCCCTCGGCCTTGTGGCGGTGGCCTACCTGATGGCCGTCGCGCTGTGGTACATCGCCGATCAGGTCCAGAGCCAGAAGCTGAGCAGCCTGTTCTGAGGTCACCCGGTGGCCTGGCCGGGCCTTGGCTCAGGCCAGGGTCACACCGGCTGCGGACATGCCCGCCTCGGCCGCCGCAAGCGA
>NZ_AFPM01000177.1 GCF_000220565.1 Oceanicola sp. S124
CCCTCGGCGGGGATCTGCCGGTGCTCTTTGACTGCGCCACCATGTGGCTGTCGAACCATCTCTTCGCAGGCAGCGATCTGGCGCAGGCGCAGAGCGACCTGCTGGTCGCGCTCTCCAGCCACCCCGCCCCCCTGGTGACGGTTACGAACGAGGTCGGTCAGGGCATCGTGCCCGCCGACCCGCTCACCCGACGCTTCCGCGAGGCGCAGGGGCGGTTGAACATCGCGCTGGCGCGACAGGCAGATTGCGTGGTGCAGGTGGTGGCCGGCCTGCCCAACGTGCTGAAAGGCGCCGAGCTGCTGGCCGGTGGCAGGGCATGAGCCGCCTGTTCCTGGTCCGACACGGCCCAACCCATGCCAAGGCGCTGATCGGCTGGACCGACCTGCCCGCGGACCTCTCCGACGGGGCCAGGCTGTCGCGCCTCTCGGACTGGTTGCCGGCGACGGCGCGGCTGGTCTCTTCGGATCTCACCCGCACCCGCACCACCGCCGATGCCCTCGCCACCCCCGGCCGCCAGCGCCTGCCCGATGAACCCGCCCTGAGGGAGCTGCATTTCGGCGACTGGGAGGGGCTGAGCGCGACCGAGGTCGAAGCCCGCGACCCCGAGATTTCCCGGGCCTTCTGGACCGACCCCGGCGTTGCCCGCCCCCCCGGGGGCGAAAGCTGGAATGACATGGAAACCCGCTGCTCGGCGGCGCTGGACAGGCTTGTGGCCGCGGGCGGCGACCTGATCGTCGTCTGCCATTTCGCCGTGATCCTCGGCCAGATCGCCCGGCACCGCGCCTGCCCCCCGCGCGAGGTGCTGGCCCAGAAGATCGAGCCGCTCTCGGTCACCTGCCTGTCCTTTGGCCCGCAGGGGCGGCGGACAGCGGGCGGAACGCGGGGCGAGCGCCCGGTCTCGATGGGCCCGGTCTCGATGGGCCCAATAAATCACATTCCGTGATTGAAATACGCTCAAAATATCATTTTTCGTGATATTAAACCTGATTTACCCTGTCGCCACAACAGCGGAGAGACAGATGCCCCAAGGCCACCCCCACGCGCTTTTCATCGCGGCACGCACCTATTCCAGCTGGTCCCTGAGGGGCTGGCTGATGTTCGAGACATTCGGCCTGCCGGTCAAGACCCATATGGTCGATCTCTACGGTGGCAACCTTGCCGAGGAACTGGCCGGACATGGCCTCGCCCCCGCCCGGCTGGTGCCGGTGCTGCGCTCTCCGGAAGGCCATGTGCTGGGCGAGACCCTCGCCATGGCCGAGCACCTCGCCGGGTATTTCCCCGAGGCCGGTCTCTGGCCCGCCGATCCCGGCGCGCGCATGGCGGCGCGCTGGCTGGTGTCGGAAATGCATGCCGGGTTCGCCGCCCTGCGCAGCGCCTGCCCGATGCAGTTGCTCTGCCAGTACCAGGGCTTCGAGGCCTCAGACACGGTAGCCGCCGATCTCGCCCGTCTCGACCAGCTCTTTGCCTATGCTGAAACGCAGCGCAGCGCCGAAGGGCCGTGGATCTTCGGCGACTGGTCCCTGGCGGATTGCTTCTATGCCCCGGTCGCCATGCGCATTGCCGGCTACGGCCTGACCGTCTCGCCCCGGCTCGCGGCCTACACCCGCGCCATGCTGGCCCATCCCGCGATCCGCCGCTGGCGCGCGCTGGCGCTGATCGAGACCTTCGCCCACGACCCCTACGCCATGGACCTGCCGCGTGGCCCCTGGCCCGGGCCCGCCCCCCTGCCCGCCCGCGCCGTCAGCCAGGGCACGCCGGTCAACGACGCCTGCCCCTTCTCCGGCCAGCCCGTCACCGACCTGGCCGAGATCGACGGCACCACGGTGGGCTTCTGCAATCCGACCTGCCGCGACAAATCGGTGAACGACGCCGAGGCCTGGCCCTCGGTCATGGCCCTGATTGCGCGCTGACCTCCGCCCGCCGGGACGACGTTAACGAAGTCCTAAGCGATCCTCTCTTAACCATGGGCCAACCACAGGGGGAGTCCATGGTTCCGAGAACCTATACCGTCGCCTTCCACGGCGCCGAGGCCGCCCCGGTCGAGGTGCAATGCGCGCTCTCGCCCGGGGTGCCCGGCTTTTCCATCGTCGGCCTGCCCGACAAGGCGGTCTCGGAAGCGCGCGAACGGGTCCGCGCGGCGCTTTCGGCCATGCGCATTGCCCTGCCGTCACAGCGAATCACCATCAACCTCTCGCCCGCCGACATGCCCAAGGCGGGCAGCCACTACGACCTGCCGATCGCCCTTGCGATCCTGGCCGCGCTGAAGGTGATCCCGCCCGAAGTGGCCGAAGAACACGCCTCGCTGGGAGAGCTGTCCCTGGACGGCAAGATCATCCCCGTCGCCGGGGCCCTGCCCGCCGCGATGGCCGCCGCCGGTGACGCGCGCGGGCTGCTCTGTGCCGCGGGCTCCGCCGCCGAGGCCGCCTGGAGCGCCGCGACCCGTGTCATCGGCGCCCCCTCGCTTGCCGACCTGGTCCGCCACCTGACCGGCCAGACGCCCCTGCCCGAGGCCGAGGCCGGCAGCGTCCGGCGCAGCCGCGACACCCCCGACCTGCGCGACGTGCGCGGCCAGGAAAAGGCCAAGCGCGCCCTCGAGATCGCCGCCGCCGGGCGCCACCACCTGCTGATGATCGGCCCGCCCGGTGCGGGCAAATCCATGCTTGCCAGGCGCCTGCCCGGCATCCTGCCCGATCTCGACGCCCAGGAAGCGCTGGAAACCTCGATCCTGCAGTCCCTCGCAGGGCTGCTCGATGGCGCGATCTCCAGCGCGCCCCCATTCATGGAACCGCATCACACCGCCTCGACCGCCGCGATCATCGGCGGCGGGCGGGGGGCTCAGCCGGGCGAGATCTCGCTGGCCCATAACGGCGTGCTCTTCCTGGACGAGATGCCCGAATTCGCCCCCGGCGTCCTCGACACCCTGCGCCAGCCGATGGAGAGCGGCGAGGTCACCGTGTCGCGCGCCGCCGCCCATGTTCGCTATCCCTGCCGGGTGCTGCTGATCGCCGCCGCCAACCCCTGCCGTTGCGGCTACCTGGCCAATCCCGACCGGGCCTGCTCGCAGGCGCCGAAGTGTTCCGAGAAGTACATGGGCAAGATCTCGGGGCCGCTGATGGACCGCTTCGACCTGCGTTTCGAGGTGCCCGAGATGCCGGTCTACGAGCTGGACCTGCCGCCTGCGGGCGACAGCTCGGAAGAGGTCCGTGCGCGGGTCACGACAGCCCGCCTGCGCCAGGCCAGGCGACACGCCGAGGCCGGGCCGCGACTGCTGAACGCCGACCTGACCGGGGCCCTGCTGGACCGCTTCGCCTCCCCCGACGCCGAGGGCCGTGACCTGCTGGTCCGCGCCGCCGAGCGCTTCGGCCTTTCGGCGCGGGGCTATCACAGGATCCTGCGCGTCGCGCGCACCATTGCCGACCTCGAGGGCAGCGCGGACATCCGCCGCCCCCATATCGCCGAAGCCCTGGCCTATCGCGTCGCGGGCATGGCCGGGTAGCCCCATGCCAGGGCAGATCGCTGGCGCGACGGTACCGCGCGCAGACCAGCTCCCCTCCGCGGTGCCGGAACAGCGAGGGGGGCCATCGGCGTTCTGCCGTGACGACACGCCGGGGGAGCCGCCGCTGCCGCCGCCCATCGGCGCCGAGCGTTCCCAAGACTGGCCCCAGAATTGGCCCAATACTGGCGAACCGTTTCATCGCTCAGCGCACTGCCAACGCTCATGTCGCCGAAAGGTGCCTCCGAACCACGCTGCAGCCACGATTGCCACTGCCACCCGGGCGACGGCAGCGCGCCCCGCTGGGCACGAGGCTGAGAGGCTGAGAGGCTGAGAGGCTGAGAGGCTGAGAGGCTGAGAGGCTGAGAGGCTGAGAGGCTGAGAGGCTGAGAGGCTGAGAGGCTGAGAGGCTGGATCACGGGCGAAGGCAAGCCCTTCCGGGCCATGCCGGCACGAAAATCCTCACGTTTGCGCGCGCCTCCCTCCTTGAGGCCCGCGAGGGGCCAAGCCACGCGGCGCTGTCGTGTGCTGCCAGAGGCGATCGGGCCCGTGTCTCCCGGCTTCACCTCTCGCGACCGTGACCAGTCCCGAAGCAGGCCCTGACCCGCTGCCGGGCGACCGGGGCACGTGCCCCGGCGCCACGGGATGTCAGCCGCGCTTGGCCTCGATGGCCTGCCAGATCTTCTCGGCGATGTTCACGCCGTCGAAGCGCTCGAGCTCCTGGATGCCGGTCGGCGAGGTCACGTTGATCTCGGTCAGCCAGTCGCCGATGACGTCGATCCCGACGAAGATCTGGCCCTTTTCCTTCAGCACCGGGCCGATGGTGGCGCAGATTTCCAGGTCGCGCTCGGTCAGGCCGACCTTTTCCGGGCGCCCCCCCACATGCATGTTGGAACGCGTCTCGCCCGCGGCGGGCACCCGGTTGATCGCCCCCACCGGCTCACCGTCGACGAGGATCACCCGCTTGTCGCCCTTGGTCACGGCGGGCAGGTATTTCTGCACGATCAGCGGCTCGCGCGAGAAGCCGGTGAACAGCTCGAACAGGGACGAGAGGTTGCGGTCATCGGGCGTCAGGCGGAAGACACCGGCGCCGCCATTGCCGTAGAGCGGCTTCAGGATGATGTCGCCGTGCTTTTCCTTGAAGGCGCGGATGGTGGCGAGGTCGCGGGCCACGGTGGTCGGCGGGGTCAGCTGGGGGAAGTTCAGCACCAGCAGCTTCTCGGGCGAGTTGCGCACCCAGAAGGGGTCGTTGACCACCAGTGTCTTCGGATGGATCCGCTCGAGCAGATGCGTCGTGGTGATGTAGAACATGTCGAAGGGCGGATCCTGCCGCAGCCAGACGACATCGTAATCGGCCAGGTCGACCTCTTCTTCCGGGCCCAGCACCGCCGGCGCCTCGGCCACGCGCTGCACCTGCATCCGGTGCCCCCGCGCCATGATCCGGCCCTCCTGGTAGGAGAGGTTCTCGGGCGGGTAATAGAACAGCTCATGCCCGCGCGCCTGCGCCTCTTCTGCAAGACGGAAGGAACTGTCGGCATTGATGTTGACGGCACCGATAGGGTCCATCTGGAACGCGATTTTCATCTGGGAAGGCCTCCGGCTGATCTCACCGCTCGGTGATGACCCATCCCGGCCGACACTGCAATGGCTGCTCAGGCGGCCATGCTCACGTTTTCGAGGATCTGCACCATGCCCCGTCCGTCGACCAGCGCCACGTCAATGCGCATCTGCGGCGGAAACCCGCCGCAACGGGCGCCGTAGGCCTCAGCGGCCCGCATGATGCGGTGCAGCTGTGACCAGCGCACCCGCTGCGCCGCCTGATCGAAGGTCGGCGCCGCCTTGACCTCGACGAAAACCAGCGTGTCGCCCTCGCGCAGGATCAGGTCGATCTCTGCCCCGGCCCCACGGTAGCGGCCCCGTTCCAGCGTCGCCCCAAGACCTTCATAGTGGCGCAGGACACTGTCTTCGGCGGCCAGTCCGGAGAGATAGGCACAGCGGCCGCGGTCCACCCGCGGATTGCGGAATTCAAGTACCTCGGCCATGCGCGTTCCCTTCAGCCCTTGGTCAGCTTCAGCGCCATCTGGTAGACCTTGCGTCTGGGCAGATCGAACCGGGCCGCGACTTCATCCGCCGCATCCCGCACCGACAGCCGTTCCAGCGCAGCGCTCAGCGACCCTTCTAGGTCAGAGTCGCTAATATTCTCCGAATCTCCGCGATCTATCAGCAGCACGATCTCGCCACGCGGGGGATCGGTCTCGCAGCCTGCCGCAAGCTCGGCCAGGGTGCCGCGGCGGACTTCCTCGAAGCGCTTCGTCAGTTCGCGGCAGAGCGCGCCCTGCCGCTCCGGCCCCAGCACTTCGGCGGCATCGGCGAGGCTCGCGGCGATCCGGTTCGGGGATTCATAAAGCACCAGCGTCGCGCGGGTCTCGCGCAGGTCCATGAGCGCGCTCTTGCGCGCCCCCGCCGCCGAGGGCAGGAAGCCGGCAAACAGGAAACGGTCGGTCGGAAGCCCGGCGATCGACAGCGCGGTGATCACCGCCGAGGGGCCGGGAGCCGAGGTGATGGCCAGCCCCTCGTCGCGCATCTGTCGTGCCAGGTCATAGCCCGGATCGGCGATCAGCGGCGTGCCGGCCTCGGAGGCATAGGCCACCGACTTGCCCGCAGCCACCTCGGCCATCAGCCGGGCGCGGATCTTCTGTCCCGAGTGGTCGTGGTAGGCCAGCAGCGGCCTGTCGCCGAGTGAAATGCCGTGGATATCCATCAGCCGGCGCAGCGAGCGCGTGTCCTCTGCCGCCAGTACATCCGCCGAGGCCAGCACGTCCAGCGCACGCAGCGTGATGTCCCGCGCCGTTCCGATGGGGACGGCCACGAGGTAGAGGCCCGCCGCCAGTTTCGCGCTTTCGGCATTCATCTCTGGACCCTTTGAACGATAGGTTTATTATTTCGACGTAAGACTTTCACGCCGCGGACGGCCCCCAGGGGCCGCACGGGGCCGACGGACCCGAGGAGATCCCCATGTTCGCTCTTTTGAGCGCCGCCCGCAAGGCACTGACCGGCCGGGACCAGGCCCCCCGCGACACCCGGACCGAAGGCGCAGCCGCGCCACGACGCAGCCTGCGCGCCTCGCGCCGCACCCTGGTGCTGACCCTTCCCGCCCTGGCCCTGGCCACCGCCTGCCAGCCGGTCTCGATGGGCGGCACCGGGCCCAGCATCAACACCTCCCAGCCGGTTCCGGTCGCGCTGCTGGTCCCCAAGGGCTCGGGCAAGTCGGGCGATGCGATCCTGTCCGCCAGCCTGGAAAACGCCGCCCGCCTCGCCGCCTCCGAGCTGAACGGCGTGCAGATCGACCTGCGCGTCTATGACACCCAGGGCAGTGCCGATGTCACGGCTGCGGTGACCTCGCAGGCGATCAGCGATGGCGCCAAGATCATCCTCGGGCCGGTCTATGCCGCCAATGCCAATGCCGCCGGGCGCGTCGCCGCCTCGCGCGGTGTCAACGTGCTGGCCTTCTCGAACAACCCCGAGATCGCGGGCGGCAATGTCTTCGTCCTCGGGCCGACCTTCCAGAACACCGCCGACCGTCTGACCCGCTATGCAGTCGCCCAGAACAAGGGCCGCATCGTGCTGGTGCACGGCCAGACGCCCGAAGGCCAGGCCGGCGCCAGCGCCGTCCAGAGCGCCGCGCTGCGCAACGGCGCCTCGGTGGTCGGCACCGTGCCTTACGAGTTCTCGCAGCAGGGCGTGCTGAATGCCGTGCCCTCCGTGCGGCAAGCCGCCGGAGGCGGCACCGCGGCCGGTGGTGCCGATGCGATCTTCCTGACCGCGAATACCGCCGGCGCCCTGCCCCTGTTCACCCAGATGCTGCCCGAGAACGGGCTAGGGGCAGACAAGATCCAGTACATCGGCCTGACACGCTGGGACATCCCGCCGCAGACGCTGGACCTGCCCGGCGTCCAGGGCGGCTGGTTCGCCCTGCCCGATCCGGGCCTGACGGCGCAGTTCAACGCCCGCTACGCCGCAGCCTACGGCGCGGCGCCGCACCCGATCGGCGGGCTGGCCTTCGACGGCATCGCCGCCATCGGTGCGCTGGTGCGCCAGGGCCGTTCGGATGCGCTCTCGGCCTCGGGGCTGACCCAGGGATCGGGCTTCCAGGGCGTCGGCGGCGTATTCCGCCTGCTGCCCGACGGCACCAACGAACGTGGCCTTGCCGTGGCGACGATCCAGAACCGCCAGGTCCAGGTCATCGACCCGGCACCGCGCAGCTTCTCCGGGGCCGGTTTCTGATCCGCCCCGCCACAGCCTCCGCCCGCCCCCTTCCGGGGGGCGGTGCGGGCGCCGCACCCGAATGGATGCCCCATGGACAAGATGCTGAGCCTGCCGGACGACCTCATTCGTCCGGCGCATGAGATTCTGGACCCCCACGCCCTCGCCCGCGAGCTGGAAGGGATCCGCAACAGCACCCCCGATGCCACCCGCGCCCGGACCCAGGTCGTTGCCCGGCTGAACGCCGCCCGCCTTGCCGGGGCCGCCGCGATTGCCGAGGGGCTGGCCGCCGAGCCCTTCGCCGCCCGCAAGACCACCCGCGCCTATACCTGGCTGACCGACTGCATCCTGATCGAGGTGCTGGCACAGGCCCGCGCCAGCCTGCCTGCCGATACCACCGCACAGCTCGGCGATTTCGCCGTCTGCGCCGTCGGCGGCTATGGCCGTGGCGAGATGGCCCCCTTCTCGGATGTCGACCTGCTGTTCCTGACCCGCAAGGCCATCACGCCGGGGCTCGAGGCCCTGATCGAGGCCATGCTCTATGTCCTCTGGGACCTTCACCTGAAGGTCGGCCATTCCAGCCGGACCATCCGTGAATGCCTGAAACTGGGTGGCGAGGACTACACCATCCGCACCGCGCTGATGGAAACCCGATTCCTGGCCGGCGATGCCCCGCTGGTCGACCAGCTGAACGACAAGCTCTGGTCGGATCTCTTCAAGGGCACCGAGAAGGAGTTCATCGAGGCCAAGCTGGAAGAGCGCTACAACCGCCACCAGAAGCAGGGCGGCCAGCGTTACGTGGTCGAGCCCAACGTCAAGGAGGGCAAGGGCGGGCTGCGCGACCTGCAATCGCTCTACTGGATCGGCAAGTACGTCCATGGCGTGCAGTCGGTGGGCGAACTGGTACGTCTCGGGCTGTTTACCCGCGACGAATACGCGACCTTCCAGAAGGCCGAGGATTTCCTCTGGGCCGTGCGCTGCCACCTGCACCTGCTGGCGAACCGTCCGCAGGATCAGCTGACCTTCGACATGCAGGTCCAGGTCGCCGAACGCATGGGCTACAGGGATCGTGGCGGGCGTCGCGGGGTCGAGCACTTCATGCAGGCCTACTTCCGCCAGGCCAATGCCGTCGGTGAGCTGACCCGCATCTTCCTGACCCAGCTCGAGGCCGAGAACGTCAAGGGCGACGCCATGCTGGAACGCGTCTTCCGCCGTCGCCCGAAGATCGGCGCCCCTTACAAGGTGGTGCACGGCCGCCTTGCCGTTGCCGACGAGGACAGCTTCCTCAAGGACAAGATGAACATGCTGCGGGTCTTCGACGAAGGACTGCGCACCGGCATGCTTCTGCACCCCGACGCGATGCGGATGGTGCATGCCAATCTCGACAAGATCGACGATGCGATGCGCGAGGATCCCGAGGCGGCGAAGATCTTCCTCGGCACCCTGCTGAAACACGGCAATCCCGAGCGCGGCCTGCGCCGGATGAACGAGCTGGGCCTGCTGGCCGCCTTCATCCCGGAATTCGAGCCCATCGTGGCAATGATGCAGTTCAACATGTACCACCACTACACGGTGGACGAGCATACCATCCAATGTATCTCGAACCTCGCCGCGATCGAGCATGGCGACCTGCAGGAAGAGCTGCCGGTGGCCTCGACGATCCTCGCCGAGGGGGTCAACCGCCGGGTGCTCTACGTGGCGCTGCTGCTGCACGACATCGGCAAGGGCCGCGAGGAAGAGCACGCGGTGCTGGGCGCCAAGATCGCCCGCAAGGTGGCGCCGCGCCTCGGGCTGACGCCCGAGGAATGTGACACGGTCGAATGGCTGGTGCGCTATCACCTGCTGATGTCTGACATGGCGCAGAAACGCGACATCGCCGACCCGCGCACGGTGCGCGATTTCGCCAAGGCCGTGCGAAGCCGCGACCGGCTGGACCTGCTGACGGTACTGACCGTCTGCGATATCCGCGGGGTCGGCCCCGGCACCTGGAACAACTGGAAGGCGCAGCTGCTGCGCACTCTCTACCGCCAAACCCGCAAGGCGCTGGAAACCGGGCTTGAGGAACTCAACCGCACCCATCGCGGGCAGGAGGCACAGCGCATGCTGGCCGAGAAGCTCATCGGCTGGAGCCAGGAGGATATCGAGCGCGAGCTGGCCCGCCATTACCCGCCCTACTGGCAGGGGCTGCATGTCTCGACCCAGGCGGCTTTCGCCGGGATGCTGCGCGGCGGGCTGCCGGTGGACGAAATCCGCATCGACCTGAAGGCCGATGACGACCACGACGCCACCCGCGCGCTGTTCGCCATGGCCGACCACCCCGGCATCTTCGCCCGCCTCTCGGGCGCCCTGGCCCTGGTCGGGGCCAACGTGGTGGATGCGCGCACCTACACGACCGTCGACGGCTATGCCACGGCGGCCTTCTGGGTACAGGACGCCGAGGGCGCGCCCTACGAGGCCTCGCGCCTGCCCCGTCTGACCCAGATGATCCACAAGATCCTGCGCGGCGAGGTGGTGACCCGCGAAGCGATGCAGGACCGCGACCGGATCAAGAAGCGCGAACGCGCCTTCAAGGTCTCGACATCCGTGGCCTTCGACAACGAGGGATCCGAGATCTACACCATCATCGAAGTCGATACCCGCGACCGCCCCGGTCTTCTGCACGACCTGACCCGCACCCTCGCGGCCTCGAACGTGCAGATCAGCTCGGCGGTGATCGCAACATACGGAGAGCAGGTGGTAGACACCTTCTACGTCAAGGACATGTTCGGGCTGAAACTCTTCTCGGACTCCAAGCAGAAGGCCCTTGAAGCCAAGCTGCGCGAGGCCATCGCGGCCGGGCAGGAAAGGGCACGGTCTTGAACCCCATCCGTCTGGTCTCCGGCATCTTCACCGTCGGGCTCTGGACCATGCTCAGCCGGGTGCTGGGGCTGGCGCGCGACATCATCCTGCTGGCCGCCCTCGGCACCGGACCGGTCTACGAGGCCTTCATCGTCGCCTTCCGGCTGCCCAACATGTTCCGCCGCTTCTTCGCGGAAGGGGCCTTCAACATGGCCTTCGTGCCGATCTTCTCGAAGAAGCTCGAGGCCGGGGACAACCCTCAGCGCTTCATGAACGAGGCCTTCGCGGGCCTCGCCTCGGTGCTGATCCTGCTGACCCTGCTCGCCCAGGCGGCAATGCCCTGGCTGATCCTGGCCCTGGCCTCGGGCTTCAAGGGCGACGAGCAGTTCCCGCTGGCAGTCACCTACGGGCGCATCGCCTTTCCCTACATCCTGTTCATCTCTCTCGCGGCGCTGCTGTCGGGTGTGCTGAACGCAGCGGGCCGCTTTGCCGCCGCCGCCGCCGCGCCGGTGCTGCTGAACGTGCTGCTGGTCGGCACGCTGCTGCTGGCGCCCCCGCTGGGGCTCGACCTCGGGCTGGCGCTGATCTGGGCGGTGCCGGTGGCCGGCGTGGCACAGCTGGCCCTGCTCTGGAGTGCCGCCGCCCGCGCGGGCTTCTCCATCCGCCCTGCCCGGCCGCGCCTGACCCCCGACCTGAAGCGGCTGATCCGCGTCGCCATCCCCGCCGCGCTGGCGGGGGGCGTGGTGCAGGTGAACCTGCTGGTCGGTCAGCAGGTCGCCAGCTACTTCGATCGCGCCGTCGGCTGGCTGTTCACCGCAGACCGGCTCTACCAGCTGCCGCTCGGCGTGGTCGGCATCGCCATCGGCATCGTGCTGCTGCCCGACCTCTCGCGCCGCCTGAAGGCCGGGGACAGCGCCGGATCGCGCAACGCCCTGTCCCGCGCGGGGGAACTGGCGCTGGCCCTGACCCTGCCCTGCGCCGTGGCGCTGGTGGTGATCCCCCTGCCCATCGTCTCGGTGCTGTTCGAACGCGGCGCGGCGCGCCCCGAGGACAGCGCCGCCATCGCCCTGGCGGTCGCTGTCTACGGTGCCGGCCTGCCCGCCTTCGTGCTGCAGAAGGTGCTGCAACCGCTCTACTTCGCCCGCGAAGACACCCGCCGCCCCTTCAACTACGCCCTGCTGGCAATGGTCGCCAATGCCGCCGCCGCCATCGGCCTTGCACCGCTGATCGGCTGGATCGCCTGTGCCCTGGCCACCACCCTGGCCGGCTGGGTCATGCTGGCCGCGCTGCACTTCGGCGCCGGCCACATGGGAGAGGCCGCCCGCTTCGATGCCCGCTTCCGGGCCCGCGCGCCGCGCATCCTGCTGGCCTCGCTGATCATGGGCGCGGTGCTCTGGGTCGCAAAGCTGTTGCTGGCGTCCTGGCTGACGGCGGATTACATCCGCTATCTTGCGTTGCTGCTGCTGGTCCTGGGCGGAGCGGTGACCTACTTCGTTGCCGGCCCCCTGGTCGGCGCTTTCCGGCTGTCCGATTTCACTGGCGCGCTTCGGCGGCGAAAGGCGGGAACCTGACGGCTCTGCGGCGCGTTTGCCCTGCATACACCCTCCTCCTGCCGAGAGGCCCCCACCCCCGATGCCCAAAGACAAGGATCTCGCCCCCCAGTTTGCCCTCCTGGTGACCGCGGCCGAGATGTATCCCGCCCTCGAAACCCTCTGTCTCGAGGCGCGCGAGGAAATCCTGATGTCTTTCCGCATCTTCGATCCCCGCACCCGCCTGCGCAGCACGGCGGCGCAGGACCTCGGGCTTGAGACCTGGGGCCAGCTCATTGCCCATGTGGCGGCGCGCGGGGTCAGGGTGCGGCTGCTGATCGCCGATTTCGACCCGGTCTTCACCCCCGACCTGCATCGCGCGGCCTGGGACAGCGGCAAGGGCTTCGCCCAGGCCCTGCTGAAAGAGGCTCAGGCCCGGCAACGCGAGGATTTCCTCGGCGCCGAAGTGCTGGTCGCGCGGCACGAGGGGCGCGCCGCCAAGATATGGAACCGGATCTTCCGCAGCCGGATCCGCGCCGCGCAGAAGGACCTGCGGCGCTGGTCACCCGACCGGCTCACCCCGCCGCAACTGCGCGCCCTGCAGGGGGTGATGCGGCTGCGCCCGGCGACGCTGCACCAGAAGTTCGCCGTGGCCGATGGCCGGCGCGCGGTGATCGGCGGCATCGACATCGACGAACGCCGCTGGGATGACGAGGATCACGACCGCCGCGCCGAAGAAACCTGGCACGATGTCTCGACCGCCGTCACTGGCGTTGTCTGCCGCGCGATCCGCCGCCATTTCGCCGAATGCTGGCAACGCGCTATCACCTCGAATTCGACCTCCTTCGCAGCCGAGCCCGATGCCGAATGCGCCCGCGGCCCGCTGCCCGCTCAGCGACGCTCAGCCGTCGGGCCGCGCCTGCTGCGCACCCTCTCCGAGGCGCGGTCGGGGCCGCTGCGCCTCGGTCCGCGCGCGCGCATCACCGAGCACGAAGAGGCCCACCTGGCCGCCTTCGAAATCGCCGAACGCCTAGTCTACCTGGAAACCCAGTTCTTCCGCCACATGCCACTGGCCCGCGCCCTGGCCCGGCGTGCTCGCGCCCGGCCCGAGCTGAACTGCGTACTGATCCTGCCCTCGGAACCCGAGCGGGTGATTTTCGACGGTGCCAAATCGCTGGACGCCCGGCACGAGCAGGCGCTGCAACTGCGCTGCCTCAACCACCTGCGCGATGCCTTCGGTGACCGGCTGGCGGTGCTGGCCCCGGCCCAGCCCCGCCCCGCGCCGCCCAATACGCCCAAACCGATCCACGGGGCACCGGTGGTCTACCTGCATTCCAAGGTGACGCTGGTGGATGACCGGGTGGGCATCATCGGCTCGGCCAATCTCAACGGGCGCTCGATGCGATGGGATACCGAGGCCTCGGTGCAGTTCCAGGATGCCGGGCAGATCCGCCAGGCGCGCGAGCGGCTGGTGGCCAGTTGGCTGCGCGGTGCCGAAGCCGGGATCAATCCGCGCCGGGCCGCCGACTGGACCCGCCTTGCCTCGGAAGAGGCCGCCCGGGCGCCCGAGCAGCGCAAGACCTTCCTGCTGCCCTGGCCCGAAGCCCGCAACCGCCGCTTTGCCCGCTGGTTCCCCCTGCTGCCCGCCGAGATGTTCTGACCGCCCTCCCCCCGGGGATGCCGGCCCCTCACAGGGGCCTCAGCCGTGGCGCAGCTTCTCTCGCAGCCGGGCAAAGCCCCCCGGCAGCAGCAGCGGTGCCAGCGCGAAGCCGATGACGAAGGCCGTCAGCTCGGCCACCCAGCCGAGGCCGGTCTGGAAGAACAGCCCGAACAGCAGTTGCAGCGCCATCAGGATGCCGATCAGCCGGAAGGCGGCGATCTGGTTCTGCCCGGCGGCGCGGTAGTAGATCCACAGGATGTAGCTGTAGGCGCCGATCATGCCGTAGGTGGCCGGGAAGGCCCCCATCAGCCAGTCCCCTTCCGGCGCGACCAGCCCGAAGACCAGCGCCGCGCCGAGTGTGCTCAGCAGGAACAGCGCGATCAGCCCCGGCGCCTTCATCGCCTCGCCGACGAACTTGCCGAGCGCCAGGAACATCACCCCGCCGATCAGCGCGGACTGGAAGCTGGCATGGACGAAGGAATAGGTGACCAGCCGCATCGCGTAGCGCGGCGAGAGGTCTCCGGTCTGCAGCATGTAGTCGAGGAAGGCCGAGGAGAAGGCGTAGTCGTTCAGCGCCCCGAGCCGCCAGCCGACCGCCTGCGCGCCGCCGATCAGCCCCGAGCTGCCAAGCGAGAAGAGCCCCTCGATCCCGATCATCACGATGAAGATCAGCACGATCACCGGGGCGACCGGGTTGACGGGGGCTTCGCTGGGGTTGTTGTCGTCGTACATGCCTGGCCGATCCTCTCCTCGTGGCCGTCCCGCTGTGCGGTTGACGCCCTTTCGGGGCATGGGTAAGCCAGCGCAGGCACATTTACCAGTGGCCGCTGACAGGAGTGCGGAGATGTCCGACGCAAGCGCGAACCAGACCACGAAATTCCAGCCCCGGGTGTTCTCGGGAATCCAGCCCTCGGGTGGGCTGACCCTGGGCAACTACCTCGGCGCCATGCGTCGTTTCGTGGACTGGCAAGAGCGCGGGCTGAACGAGGGCTTCGAGACGATCTTCTGCATGGTCGACCTGCATGCGATCACCGTCTGGCAGGATCCCGAGGCCCTGCGCCGCCAGACCCGCGAGCTGGCCGCCGGCTATATCGCCTCGGGGCTCGACCCGGCGAAGGCGATCCTGTTCAACCAGTCCCAGGTGCCCGAGCACACGCAGCTGGCCTGGATCTTCAACTGCGTCGCCCGCATGGGCTGGATGCAGCGGATGACCCAGTGGAAGGACAAGGCGGGCAAGAACCAGCAGAACGCCTCGCTGGGCCTCTTCGCCTACCCCTCGCTGATGGCCGCCGACATCCTGGTCTACCACGCCACCCACGTGCCCGTGGGCGAAGACCAGAAGCAGCATATCGAGCTGACCCGCGACATCGCGATCAAATTCAACAATGACTACGGCGTCGATTTCTTCCCCGTCACCGAGCCGGTGATCGAGGGGGCGGCGACCCGCGTCATGTCGCTGCGCGACGGCTCGAAGAAGATGTCCAAGTCCGACCCGTCCGACATGGCCCGCATCAACCTGACCGATGATGCCGACGCGATCGCGAACAAGATCCGCAAGGCCCGCACCGACCCCGAGGCCCTGCCCTCCGAGGCCAAGGGCCTCGAGGATCGCCCCGAGGCGCGCAACCTCGTCAACATCTACGCCGCGCTCTCGGGCAAGGACGTGGACAGCGTGCTGGCGGAAGTGGGCGGCAAGCAGTTCTCTGAGTTCAAGCCGATGCTGGCAGATATCGCCGTGGCCCACCTGTCGCCGATCTCGACCGAGATGGCCCGGCTGATGGAAGCCCCCGACGAGATCGACGCGATCATCGGCAAGGGCGCCGAGAAGGCCCGAGAGATCGCCGAGCCGATCCTGAAGAAGACCTATGACATCGTCGGCATGATCCGTTCGTGAACCGGCGCAGAGTGTCGGGGAGCAGGGGCGCCTCCGGGCGCCCTTCGCATTTGCGCACATGAGAGGTGCTGCGATGCGTCTGGTGTGGACAGATCAACAGGACTAGCTTCACGACAACTGAAGGAGTTCCTGCAATGAGCAATCCTGTCCATCCCGCGACCCGCATCGGCCATGTCCACCTGAAGGTCTCGGACCTGGGGAAATCCATCGACTTCTATTCCGGCGTCCTCGGGTTCCAGGTGACGCAGCAATATGGCCCCGGCGCCGCCTTCCTCGCGGCAGGGGGCTATCACCACCATATCGGCCTCAACACCTGGGAGAGCAAGGGTGCCACCCCTCCGCCCGCCGGTCACACCGGGCTTTACCACACCGCCTTCCTCTACCCGACCCGCGCCGCCCTCGGCGATGCGCTGCGCCGGGTGCGCGAGGCCGGGCTAAGCCTGGACGGCGCCGCCGACCATGGTGTCAGCGAGGCGCTCTACCTGCGCGACCCGGACGACAACGGTGTCGAGCTCTACTGGGACAAGCCCGAGGCCGAATGGCCCCGCCAGCCCGATGGCAGCCTGGCCATGTACAATGCGCCGCTGGATCTCGAGGCGCTGCTGGCCGCGGCAGAGCCCACAAAATGATCTCGGTGCGGATTTGTTACCGAAGGTTGCGCCCTGCGTCACCGTACTGTCGCAAATCCGCGTCATCTTGCCGGTGAAGACCCGGGCGCCGCGGGGTTCACCCCCCCGAACGCCGCGACGCCGACCATTTCCAAGACTCCCTTTTCAGCACCCTGTCCCCGGCCCCCAGGCCGGGGAATTGGGTGCGCAGATCGGACCCCTCTCGGCGGATGCGGGGCCGTCGCGGGGCGCCCTGCCCCCGGCCGGGGTCGGGCTGCGCAGGGTCAGACTGGCGCAGTGGCACTGGCACGGCCCGGATTTCCCGCCTTCCCTCGCCCGCGTCGATGGCCTATCCCGGTGGCATCCCACCAAGGAGACGACGATGGCAGGCCAGATCCACACCTATTTCGACGGCACATGGCACCAGGGCGACCTGGCGGTAATGAAGGCCGGGGATCACGGTGCCTGGCTGGGCTCGACCGTCTTCGACGGGGCGCGGATGTTCGACGGCAAGATGCCCGACCTGCGCCGGCACCTTGAACGGGTCAACCGCTCGGCCGAGGCGATGATGATCGAACCCACGGTCGGCGTCGACGAGATGATCGCCCTGACCCGCGAAGGCCTGGCGCGCTTCGACAAGGGCGCTGCCGTCTACATCCGCCCGATGTACTGGGCCCTGATGGGGAACGAGACCGTGGTGCAGCCGGGATATGGCCTGGGCACCGGCTTCTGCCTGGCGCTGGAGGAAATCCCCATGGCCGCGCCCGAGGCCGCCACCACGCTCTGCAAGACGCGTTTCCGCCGCCCGACGCTGGACTGCGCGGTGACCGATGCCAAGGCCGGGGCGCTCTACCCCAACAACGGCCGGATGCTGGCCGAGGCGCGCGCGCGCGGTTTCGGCAATGCGCTGGTCTGCGATGCCATGGGCAATGTCGCCGAAAGCGCCACCGCCAACGTTTTCGCAGTGAAGGACGGAGAGGTTTTCACCCCGATCCCCAATGGCACGTTCCTGTCGGGCATCACCCGTGCCCGCCACATCGCCAACCTGCGCGCCGATGGCGTGAGCGTGCATGAAACCGTGATGACCTATGCCGATTTCGAGCAGGCGGACGAGATCTTCCTGTCGGGCAACCTCAACAAGGTCACCCCCGTCACCGCCTTCGAGGACACCACCTATCCGGTCGGCCCGATGTCGGCCAGGGTGCGTGCGCTCTACTGGGACTGGGCCGCCTCGGACATGGTGCTGTAACTAAAGCTCGGGGTCCGAGCTGACCCGCACCAGCCGGGTCAGGTCCGAAAGGCGTTCGCGCTGCTGGCCGGTCTCGTCGAAGTTGGCCGGGTTCAGCCAGACCGCATAGGCCTCTTTCAGGGCGGGCCAGTCGGTATCGGTCACCGCGAACCAGGCGGTATCGCGGTTGCGGCCCTTGACCACCATGTGCTGGCGGAAAACGCCCTCGTAGCTGAAACCCAGCCGCTGCGCCGCGCGGCGCGAGGGGATATTCAGCGCGTTGCACTTCCATTCATAGCGCCGATACCCCGCCTCGAAGGCCCAGTTCATCATCAGCACCATGGCCTCGGTCGCCGAGACCGTGCCCTGTAGCGCAGGCGCGAAGGCGATGTTGCCGACCTCGACCGAGCCCATCTCGGGCACGATGTTGAGGTAGGAGGCCACGCCCACCACCCCCTTGGCGTGATCCTCGATCGCCAGGAAGAGCGCGGGCCCCTCTTCGACCGAACGCACCCAGCGGTGATACTGCGAGGCCGAGTGGAACGGGCCGACGGGCATGTAATCCCAGATCCAGTCCTGATCCGCGTAGGCGTTGAACAGCAACGCGGCATGGGCCTCGGCCTTCAGCGGCACCAGGCGCACATGATGCCCCTCCAGCACGAGGTCGCGCGGCGGCGCGGGCGGCGCCTGCCAGGTCTCGACCAGCGGGCACACGGGGCGATCCTGGCTCATGCTCTGTTCCTTGTCCCGGCACTCGATCACCGCGACGATAGGCAATACGCCGCCGCTTGGAAAGGGCCGCGCCGAAGCGGAACGCAAAAGGCCCCCGGAGCGATCCGGGGGCCTTTCGCAACTCTGTCCAAGGGTGCTTACTCCTGCGGAATGACGCGCAGGTTCAGCTCCATCAGCTGCTCGGGCAGCGGTTCGGAGGGGGCCGACATCATCAGGTCCTCGGCGCGTTGGTTCATCGGGAACAGGATGACCTCGCGGATGTTCTGTTCCTCGGCCAGCAGCATGACGATGCGGTCGATCCCGGCGGCGCAGCCACCGTGCGGCGGGGCGCCGTACTGGAAGGCGTTGACCATGCCGCCGAAGCGCTTGATCACTTCCTCTTCGCCGTAGCCGGCCAGTTCGAAGGCCTTGAACATGATCTCGGGCTTGTGGTTCCGGATCGCGCCCGAGACCAGCTCGTAGCCGTTGCAGGCGAGGTCATACTGGAAGCCCTTGACCTCAAGCGGGTCGCCCTGCAGCGCCTCCATGCCCCCCTGGGGCATCGAGAAGGGGTTGTGCTCGAAGTCCAGCTTGCCGGTTTCCTCGTCCTTCTCGTAGATCGGGAAGTCGACGATCCAGGCAAAGGCGAAACGGTCCTTGTCGGTCAGGCCCAGCTCTTCGCCGATGACGTTGCGGGCGCGGCCCGCGACGGCCTCGAAGCTCTTGGGTTTGCCGCCCAGGAAGAAGGCCGCGTCGCCGACGCCCAGACCCAGCTGCTGGCGGATCGCCTCGGTCCGCTCGGGGCCGATGTTCTTGGCCAGCGGACCGGCGGCTTCCATGCCGTCGGCACCGTCACGCCAGAAGATGTAGCCCATGCCGGGCAGCCCTTCCTTCTGGGCGAAGGCGTTCATCCGGTCGCAGAACTTGCGCGAGCCACCGGTGGGCGCGGGAATGGCGCGGATCTCGGTGCCGTCCTGCTCCAGCAGCTTGGCGAAGATGGCAAAGCCCGAACCGGCGAAATGCTCGGAGACCACCTGCATCTCGATCGGGTTCCTGAGGTCGGGCTTGTCCGAGCCGTACTTCAGCGCCGCATCGGCGTAGCTGATCTGCGGCCAGTCGGCGGCCGCGTCGACCTTCTTGCCGCCGCCGAATTCCTCGAAGATCCCCGCCAGAACGGGCGAGATCGTGTCGAAGACATCCTGCTGGGTGACGAAGCTCATCTCCATGTCCAGCTGGTAGAAGTCGGTGGGCGAGCGGTCGGCGCGCGGGTCCTCGTCGCGGAAGCAGGGCGCGATCTGGAAATACTTGTCGAAGCCCGAGACCATCAGCAGCTGCTTGAACTGCTGCGGCGCCTGCGGCAGGGCGTAGAACTTGCCCGGGTGCAGACGCGAGGGCACCAGGAAGTCGCGCGCGCCCTCGGGGCTCGACGCGGTGATGATCGGCGTCTGGTACTCGCGGAAGCCCTTGTCCCACATGCGCTTGCGGATCGAGCTGACGACGTCGGACCGCAAGGTCATGTTCTTCTGCATCGCCTCGCGACGCAGGTCGAGGTAGCGATAGCGCAGACGGGTTTCTTCCGGGTACTCCTGATCGCCGAAGACCATCAGCGGCAGTTCCTTCGCGGCGCCCAGCACCTCGATGTCGCGCACGAAGACCTCGATCTCGCCCGTGGGCAGCTTGGGGTTCACCAGCTCGTGGTCGCGGGCCTTCACCTCGCCGTCGATCCGGATGCACCATTCCGAACGCACCTTCTCGACTGCGGCGAAGGCGGCGCTGTCGGGATCGCAGAGCACCTGCGTCACGCCGTAGTGGTCGCGCAGGTCGATGAAGAGAATGCCGCCGTGATCGCGCACCCGGTGCACCCAGCCGGAGAGGCGGACCGTATCGCCCACGTTGGCCTTGGTCAGGTCGGCGCAGGTGTGGCTGCGGTAGGAATGCATGGCGGTGTCCTCTTTCGTCTCGCGCGGGCTGGCCGGGCCGGAAGGGCCGGTCCTCAACCTGCGCCGGTTCACACGGAAGCGGCGCGAAAGTCAAGTCGCACAGGCGCTCCGAACGCGGCGGAGGCGCCGGGCCACGCCCTCGCAGCCCCTCCTCCGCCTCCCTCCGACGAGGGGCGCGGCGCCCCGGGGGCATCGAGCCCCCGCCGCACCGGGGGGCAGAGCCCCCGGCACCCACCGGCACGCTCGCCCCCCCCATGGCACGACACCACGGCAGACGCCCATTTTCCGCGCAGGCTGCGCGCTGCGCCGATGTCGCGAGAGGTATTTGTGCAATCATGAACATTACCTCCGCATACGTGTGATTTACATGTATTGCCATTCTCTGCCAGACTGGACCTGCGCATGGTCCGGCAGCCCGGATCCGTCGCGCCCGACGTCGCCCGGGTGGACCGCAGCGGTCCGCCCCCGGCGACCGCGGCCCGACACTCCGCCCCTGCCCCGCCCGCTTGCGGACGCCGCAGCCTGCCCCGACCAGCGCAAAGACGAAACCCCTGCGAGGGAGATGCGACATGTGGGAAGCCCTGCTCATTTCGTTCCTGGATCGGGCGATCCGGAAAGGACGCCTGACGGTGACCTTTCCCGACGGCACCGAGCGGTCCTTCGGCGGCGGCCCCGGCGCCCCCGAGGTCAGCGTCACGCTGAAAGACCCGGACCTGCCGCGCAAGATGATCACCGACATCGAGCTGGCCTTCTGCGAGGGCTACATGACCGGCGACATCGAACTGGGCGGGGACGATCTCTATGGCATCATCACCCTGGCCATGGTCAACCTGCGCTCGGAAGGGGCGCAGCGCGGCCAGGTGCATCGGGCGGTCTCGTCCTCGCGGCGCATCCTGCGGCGGCTGGCGCAGTTCAACCCGGTCGGCAAGGCGCAGGAGAACGTGGCGCATCACTACGACCTGTCGGGCGCGCTCTATGATCTCTTCCTCGACGAGGACCGGCAGTATTCCTGCGCCTACTTCAGCCGGCCTGACATGACGCTGGAAGAGGCGCAGCTGGCCAAGAAGCATCATATCGCGGCAAAGCTGCGGCTGCAGCCGGGGATGAAGGTGCTGGACATCGGCTGTGGCTGGGGCGGCATGGCGCTGACACTGGCGAAGGACTACGGCGCCCGGGTCGTCGGCGTGACGCTCTCGAAGGAACAGCACGCCATCGCCGTGCAGCGCGCGAAGGACGCGGGCCTGGACGACCGGG